>NZ_FMUZ01000089.1:0-1878 GCF_900101575.1 Pseudomonas sp. NFACC37-1
GCCAATAGCCATGGAGCAAAAAGCGGCATAAACACCGTAATCGGTGTCCGGGATTACTTGACCAGTTCAGCTTGCTCGCGATGGCGGCCTGACAGCCGACTAGGATTTGTGGGGTGTCGGAGATTTTGATCGTTCCCCCGGCCTTCTGAAAATCTCGTAGGAACTCCCCCTTTGTGGCGAGGGGATTTATCCCCGCTGGGCTGCGAAGCAGCCCCCTCTTTTCGTCAGACCGACCCCATGCCCAGAGTTTACGGCGGCTGCGCCACCGAGCGGGAGCAAGCTCCCTCGCCACCGGGGTTGCGGGCGTCCTACAGGTCGGTTGTTGCCTCAAAAATCCCCTTCTATAGTTTGGTTCACCTACTGGCTTTGGTCGGTGGGAGGGTTTCGCAGCCCATTGAGGAATACACCGTCGAATGAAAACTCAGGCAAACTTGCCCGCGTTCATTTTATGGCGGTTGCGCGCGGGAGATCTTTGGGTCTGCCGAGTTTGATTCCTCTTCGGTCTGCGAACCCGCGCGTAGCTGCCACCCGTTTGTTTCGCAGCGAAAAGGTGGCATTTCTTTTTTTGAGGAATTAAACCTTATGACGTCGAATCAATCGTCCAATAGCTTCACCCCGCTAACCCCAATCGCCACCACCCACCCCGTCCTGTTCATCGATAAAACCGCCCCACTGCCCGAACTCCATGCCTGCGCCAGCGAACGCCTGCACGCCACCCTCGACTACCTGACGCTGATGGCCTGCACCACACTGCGCGATTCAGCCGAGACCGACATCAACACCACACCAACATCGCCCGAATCATGGTCCAGGATGTAGCGGATGTTTTTGGCGTGATTGAACAGCGCGGGCTCGAAGGGCAGTAAAAATCCTGCGGGAGGAGTCTGCTCGCGATAGTGTTGGCGCAGCGGCAAGAGCTGTTGGCTGACACGCCATTAACGCGAGCGGGCTCGCCTACCGTCCGCCTACAGTCATCGCTGACTCAGGAAGTCATGTGCATATTCCTCAGAGCAGAGTAGGATTAAATCCTATCTTATTCAGGAAGCCCATCATGCGTAGCACTCAACAATTCAGCATAACTCTGCCTAACCAGATGGCCGACGTGGTGAAAGCCAAGGTTGCTGCCGGTGAATACGCCACTGAAAGCGAAGTCATTCGTGATGGCCTCCGGGCGCTGCTGGCCCGTGATCGCGCTTTGGAAAACTGGCTCGTAGGCCAAGTAGCCCCCGCTTACGATGCATTGAAAGCTGACCCCTCACGCGCGCTGAGCGTCGATGAAGTTCGCTCCCGATTGGCGGCAGAGCACCAGAATGCCACTATCCAATCGTAATGGCGTATAGCGTTGATTTTGTCCCGGAAGCCCTTGAGCAGTTAGCTGCGCTCTATCGCTACATTGCCACGGCGGCTTCGCCAGAAACCGCGCAGCGGTATACCAACGCCATCGTGACCTATTGCGAAGAACTACGAACGTTCCCGCACCGAGGCAACCAGAGGGACGACATACGCCCGGGGCTGCGTATCACAAACTACCGCAAGCGGACCGTGATTGCCTTTGTCGTTGATGCCAAGCAGGTTTCCATCTTGGGCGTTTTTTATGGGGGGCAGGACTTTGAGGTCGCTTTGCAATGTGAACTGGACGATTAACGTGCAGTAGACCCTGTATCGTTGATGTCCTTCGCGAGCAAGCTCGCTCCCACAGGAGAAACGCGGTCCCCCCTAAACCAGGTCGGCTATAAGGCCGCCTCGCAGTGGACGTTGATCTCGGACGCCCCGTTAACCACGATGGCCGAACGCAGGCATTGTGGAGTGGGCATCCCGGCATGGATGCCGGGATAGCCGCGCTGGGCCATGGATGGCCCTTCGCGGCGGGCCCACGGA
>NZ_FMUZ01000088.1:0-2040 GCF_900101575.1 Pseudomonas sp. NFACC37-1
TATTTCACTCAATCCGACGTGGTGGATATCGAAACCCTGCGCAGCTACCTGCAAGGGCAATTGCCGGAATACATGGTGCCCGTGGCCTATGTGCGTCTCGACGCCATGCCGTTGACCCCCAACGGCAAGCTCGACCGCAAGGCCTTGCCGGCCCCAGACCTGGATTCGGTCATCACCCGCGGCTACGAAGCCCCCCGGGGCGAAGTCGAAATCGCCCTGGCGCAGATCTGGCAGGACCTGCTCAAGGTCGAGCGCGTCGGCCGTCACGATCACTTCTTCGAACTCGGTGGCCACTCGTTGCTGGCCGTCAGCCTGATCGGGCGGATGCGCCAGGTCGGTCTGAGCGCTGACGTGCGCGTGCTGTTCGGCCAGCCGACCTTGATGGCGCTGGCGGCAGCGGTGGGCAGCGGCAGCGAAATCCAGGTACCGGACAACGGCATCCTGCCGGGCTGCACGCGGATCACGCCGCCGATGCTGCCCCTGGTCCAGCTGGATCAGCAAACCATCGACCGCATCGTGGACACGGTGCCGGGCGGCGCGGGCAACGTGCAGGATATCTATCCGCTGGCGCCGCTGCAGGAAGGCATCTTCTTTCATCATCTTTCGGCCGAACAGGGCGATCTGTATGTATTGCAGTCGCAGTTTGCCTTCGATCACCGCGAACGGCTCGATGCGTTCGTCGAGGCGTTGCAGGTAGTGATCGATCGTCACGACATCCTGCGTACCAGTGTGGTCTGGGAAGGCTTGGAGTCGCCGGTGCAAGTGGTCTGGCGCGAGGCGAAGCTGCACGTTGAAGAGGTCGACCTCGATCCGGCCGCCGGTGATGCCGTGGCACAGTTGCAGCAGCGCTTCGACCCGCGACACCATCGCCTGGATGTCAGCCAAGCCCCCCTGATGCGCCTGGCCTATGGACAGGATGCCGCCAATCATCGATGGGTCGCGACACTGTTGTTCCATCACATGGTGCTCGACCACACGGCGCTTGAAGTGGTGCAGCACGAGATGCAGGCGCATCTGATGGGCGACGTCGGGCAACTGGCTGACGTGGTGCCCTATCGCAATTATGTGGCCCAGGCACGCCTGGGCATGAGTCGTGAAGAACATGAGGTGTTTTTCCGCGAGATGCTCGGCGATATCGACGAACCGACATTGCCGTTCGGCCTGCAGGATGTGCAGGGCAATGGCCATGGCATCGAAGAAGCCCAGCAATCGGTGGAGGCTTCCCTGGACTTGCGTCTGCGGGCCCAGGCCCGTCAGTTGGGGGTAAGCGTCGCCAGCCTGGCGCACCTGGCCTGGGCCCAGGTACTGGGCAAGGTGTCCGGCAAGCAGGATGTGGTATTCGGTACTGTGCTGATGGGGCGGATGCAGGGCGGTGCCGACACCGATCGTGCCCTGGGGATGTTCATCAACACCTTGCCGTTGCGGATTCAGGTAGGGCACCAGGGCGTGCGTGCGGGCGTCAAGGCCACTCATGCCCGGTTGACTTCGCTGTTGGGCCACGAACATGCCTCCCTGGCACTGGCCCAGCGCTGCAGCGGCGTGGCGGCGCCGTTGCCGCTGTTCAGCGCCTTGCTCAACTACCGACACAGCGCCGTGGGTGTGGCTTCGGCCCAGGCGACAGATGCTTGGCAAGGTATCCATGCCCTGGATGGCTCAGAACGCACCAACTATCCGCTGACATTGAACGTCGACGACCTGGGCAGCGGTTTGCGCTTGACGGTACTGGCAGCAGCGCAGGTTGGCGCGCAGCGGGTCTGCGGCTACATGCATGCGGTCCTGGAAAAACTCGTGGAGGCGCTGGAACAGACGCCCCAGGCCGCGTTGTATCGCCTGCCGATTCTACCGGTAGCGGAGCGTGAGCAACTGCTGGTTGCGTTCAACGCCACCGCTGCTGAATACCCGCTGGAGCAAACCATTCATGGGCTGTTCGAGGAACAGGTGCAGCGCACGCCGGATGCGCTGGCGGTGCTGCATGGCGGACAGCGCCTGAGCTATCGCGAGCTGAACGAGCAGGCCAACCGGCTGGCGCATTACCTGCGC
>NZ_FMUZ01000087.1:0-2112 GCF_900101575.1 Pseudomonas sp. NFACC37-1
GCCGTGAAGGAAGCCGTGGTACTGGCCCGTGAAGACGTGCCGGGCGACAAGCGCCTGGTGGCCTACTTCACTCAATCCGAAACGGTGGACATCGAAACCCTGCGCCGCCACTTGCAAGGGCAATTGCCGGCCTACATGGTCCCGGTAGCCTACGTACACCTTGATGCCTTGCCTCTGACCCCCAACGGCAAGCTCGACCGCAAGGCCTTGCCGGCCCCAGACCTGGATTCGGTCATCACCCGCGGCTACGAAGCCCCTCGAGGCGAAGTCGAAATTGCCCTGGCGCAGATCTGGCAGGGCCTGCTGGGCGTGCAACAGGTCGGCCGTCACGACCAGTTCTTCGAGCTGGGCGGTCATTCGCTGTTGGCCGTCAGCCTGATCGGGCGGATGCGCCAGGTCGGACTGAGCGCTGACGTGCGCGTGCTGTTCGGCCAGCCGACCTTGATGGCGCTGGCCGCCGCGGTCGGTAGCGGTCGCGATGTCGAGGTGCCGGACAACGGGATTTTGCTGGGGAGCACTCGAATCACGCCGGCGATGCTGCCGCTGGTCGCTCTGGACCAGCAGGCCATCGACCGCATCGTCGCGACGGTGCCGGGTGGTGCGCGCAATGTGCAAGACATCTACCCCCTGGCACCGTTGCAGGAAGGCATTCTCTACCACCACATTGCAGCGGCCACCGGTGACCCCTATGTGTTGCAGGCAACGTTCACCGTCACCGACCATGGGCGCCTGGACGCATTTGCCCATGCGCTGCAGGCGGTGATCGATCGCCATGACATCCTGCGTACGTCGGTGGTCTGGGAAGGTCTGGACGAGCCGGTGCAAGTGGTCTGGCGCAAAGCGCAGCTGGCGGTCGAGGAGGTGGTACTGGCCGCCGAGGCGGGGGATATCGCCAGACAACTGCGCGAGCGCTTCGACACACTGCATTACCGTCTCGATATGCAACAGGCACCGCTGATGCGCATTGCCTTTGCCCATGACCCGGCCAACCAGCGCTGGGTAGCGCTGTTGCTGTTCCATCACATGGCACTGGATCACACGGCGCTGGAAGTGGTGCGCCACGAAATGCAGGTGCATCTGCTGGGCCAGGGTGATCAACTGGGTGAAGCGGCACCTTTCCGCAACTACGTGGCCCAGGCTCGCCTGGGTGTCAGCCGCGAGGAACATGAAGCATTTTTCCGCGACATGCTCGGCGACATCGACGAACCGACGCTGCCCTTCGGTGTACAGGATGTGCGCGGCGACGGCAGCGATATCGAGGAGGCCGGGTTGCACCTTTGCGCAGACCTGAGTCGCCGTCTGCGGGCCCAGGCCCGGACGTTGGGCGTGAGTGCGGCGAGCCTGCATCACCTGGCCTGGGCGCGGGTACTGAGCCAGGTGTCCGGCAAACAGGACGTAGTATTCGGCACTGTGTTGATGGGCCGGATGCAGGGTGGTGACGGTGCCGAACATGCATTGGGCATGTTCATCAACACCTTGCCGCTTCGGCTGGACGTGGGCGACCAGGATGTGCGCGGCAGTACCAAGGCCGCACATGCCCGGTTGACCGGCCTGCTGGGTCATGAGCATGCGTCCCTGGCCCTGGCCCAGCGTTGCAGCGGCGTGGTCGCGCCGATGCCGCTGTTCAGTGCCTTGCTCAACTATCGGCACAGCAACGCGGATGTGACTTCGACCGATGCATTGGCGGCCTGGAACGGCATCGAGCTCCTGAGCAACGAAGAGCGCACCAACTACCCGCTGACCCTGTCGGTGGATGACCTGGGCGAAGATTTCCACCTGACCGCGCTGGCGTTGCCGCAAATCGGCGCGCAGCGGATCTGTGCTTACATGAACGTGGTGCTGGAGAACCTGGTGTCTGCGTTGGAGCAGGCGCCACAGACGCCATTGAACAGCGTATCGGTCCTGCCGTCGGCCGAGCGTCGCCAACTGCTGGTGGAATTCAATGCCACGACCCGCAGCTATCCGCAGGACAGGACCGTCCATGGTCTGTTCGAGGCACGGGTACAGGCCAATCCCGAGGCGCTGGCGGCCGTGCATGACGAGCACAGCCTGACCTACGCCGGACTGAACGACCGGGCCAATCGCCTGGCCCGTCATCTGGTCGGCCTGGGC
>NZ_FMUZ01000095.1:0-1066 GCF_900101575.1 Pseudomonas sp. NFACC37-1
GTCCCAGGCAATGAGCGCCGACCGGTCCTGCCAGAATGCCGTGAATGATTTATCCATCAAACGCTCCTGCGAGGGTTTGAAACCCAACAGCGTTCATACCGGTGCCTACTGCAAAGCTAGAGCGCGGTTGCCGGTGGAGATGGTTTCAACCTTGTTGCGCTCCACAGGGTCATCAATGAGCAACCGGGGCCCGTCATCGTGGCGTTGGATGGGGCGACCCGTTCGTCTCGTGGATGGCACTACGGTGACCCTGCCGGATACGCCGGCCAACCAAGAGGCCTACCCGCAATCTCGTGGGCAGAAGACCGGACTGGGCTTTCCCATCTGCCGTTTAGTGGGGATTGTTTGCCTCGCCAGCGGTGCTGTTTTGGACGCCTCGTTGGGACGTTTTCGCGGTAAAGGAGGCGATGAACAGACGCTACTCAGAACCATGCTTGATACCTTGGAGCGAGGTGACATTGTGCTGGGCGATGCCTACTACGCCACCTACTTTTTACTGTGTGAACTGCAGCATCGAGGCGTGGACGGGGTGTTCGAACAATATGGCGCTCGACGGCGTAGCACGGACTTTCAGTTGGGGAGGGCCTTGGGGTCGGAAGATCATTTGGTTGAGCTGACAAAACCAAAGGCAAAGCCGTCCTGGATGAGTCAGGCCTATTACGACAAGGCACCTGAAACGCTGACGGTACGTGAATTGAAGGCTGGCGGGAAAATCCTGGTCACCACTTTGAGTTGCCCACAGCAAGTGCCCAAAGCTTCCCTCAAATCCCTGTTCAAGGATCGATGGCATGTGGAGTTGGATCTGCGCAACCTCAAGACTACGCTGGGGCTTGAAGCACTGAGCTGCAAGACGCCAGATATGGCCGTCAAAGAGTTATGGATTTACCTGCTGGCGCACAACCTGATACGGATGCTCATGATGCAATCAGCTCTGTTAGCCGACTGCCTGCCTCGCGAGCTGAGCTTCAAACATAGCCTTCAGCTGTGCCTTGCGTGGAGGCAGTACGAGGCTCAAGAGCAAGAGGACAAAATGCTGAATCTGCTTGAGCTGATTGCCCAGAAGCGT
>NZ_FMUZ01000086.1:0-2234 GCF_900101575.1 Pseudomonas sp. NFACC37-1
GTGACCTACCGTCCGCTGTCGCTGGCGGACCTGGAACAGGACGCCAGCAGCCCCATCGGCGAGCCGATTGCCGACCTGTCGTGGTACCTGCTGGATGGCGACCTCAACCCCGTGCCGAAAGGCTGCATCGGTGAGCTGTACGTCGGTCGCGCCGGCCTGGCCCGGGGTTACCTGAAGCGTGGCGACCTCACCGCGTTGCGCTTCATCCCCGATCCGTTCGGTGAAAGCGGCGCACGCTTGTACCGCACCGGCGACCTGGCGCAGTACCGCAGCGATGGCGTGATCGAGTACGTCGGCCGCATCGACCATCAAGTGAAAATCCGTGGGTTCCGCATTGAGTTGGGCGAAATCGAAGCGCGCCTGAACGCCCTGGCGTCGGTGCGCGAAGCACTGGTACTGGCCCAGGAAGGGCCGAGCGGCCAGCAACTGGTGGGCTATGTAATCCCGGCAGATCCCCGCGAGGAGCAAGCCGGTTTGCGTGACCGGATCAAGACCCAGCTCAAGGCCGACCTGCCGGACTACATGGTGCCGACGCACCTGCTGTTCCTCGAGCAGTGGCCGCTGACCGCCAACGGCAAGCTCGACCGCAAGGCCTTGCCGAGCGCCGACGCCAGCCAGGTCCAGCAGGATTACGTGGCACCGCAAAGTGAACTGGAACAACAGATCGCGGTGATCTGGCAGGACGTGCTCAAGGTGGAGCGGGTAGGGCTTAGCGATAACTTCTTCGAGCTGGGCGGCCATTCGCTGCTGGCGACACAGATGGTCTCGCGCATTCGCCAGGCCCTCGGCCTGAACCTGCAACTGCGCCAGCTGTTCGAGAACGCCAGCCTTGAGGCCTGTGTGGCCGCTCTGGTGGACAGCGACGTGGCGCGGCCGGCGAGCATCCCGCGTCTTTCCCGGGACCCGGCGCAACGGCCACTGTCCTACGCTCAGCAACGTCAGTGGTTCCTCTGGCAGATGGAGCCCCACAGCGCGGCGTACCACATTCCGACGGCGCTGCGGATTCAGGGCGCCCTGGACCTGCAGGCCTTGCAACAGAGTTTCGCCGCCCTGGTGCAGCGCCATGAGAGCCTGCGCACCACCTTCGTCCAGGTCGATGAGCAAGCGTTCCAAGTCATTCACGGGCAGATGAACCCGGTGGTGATTCCGCAGATTCTCGACGGCGGCAATGAACAGATCCAGGCCTTTGTCCGCCAGCAGATCGCCCAGCCATTCGACCTGCAAAACGGCCCGCTGCTGCGGGTCGGCCTGCTGCGGGTGGCGGCCGACGAGCATGTGCTGGTGCTGACCCAGCACCACATCGTCTCCGATGGCTGGTCGATGCAATTGCTGGTGCAGGAACTGATCCAGGGTTATGCCGCGTACAGCCAGGGTGAGTCCCCGGCATTGGCCGAGCTGCCGATCCAGTATGCCGATTACGCGGTGTGGCAGCGTCAGTGGATGGACGCCGGCGAACGGCAACGGCAACTGGCGTACTGGACCGATGTGCTGGGGGGCGAGCAGCCGTTGCTGGCGCTGCCCACCGACCGGCCGCGCCCGACCCGGCAGAGCTTTGCCGGTGCACGCCTGGCTATCGACCTGCCCCAGGCCCTGGGCCAACAGCTGCGACAACTGGCCCAGCGCGAAGGCAGCACGTTGTTCATGGTCTTGCTGGCGTCGTTCCAGGCCTTGCTGCATCGCTACAGCGGCCAGTCGGACATTCGTGTCGGCGTGCCCATCGCCAACCGCAACCGGGTGGAAACCGAAGGGCTGATCGGCTTTTTCGTCAACACCCAGGTGCTCAAGGCCGAGGTCGATCCGCAGCAGCGCTTCAGTGCGTTGCTGGCGCAGGTCAAACAGGCGGCCATCGGCGCCGAGGCCCATCAGGACCTGCCGTTCGAGCAACTGGTCGAGGCGCTGCGGCCTGAGCGAAACTTGAGCCACAGCCCGTTGTTCCAGGTGCTGTACAACCACCAGAGCGTTGCTCGCCAGGCATTGCCGGCGTTGCCCGGGCTGGTCATCAAGGCCCAGGACTGGGAAAGCCAGACCGCCCAGTTCGACCTGACCCTCGACACCCTGGAAGCCGAGGGTGAACTCGGTGCGGCGCTGACCTATGCCACTGACTTGTTCGACGCCAGTACTGTGCAACGCCTGGCCGATCACTGGCTGAACCTGCTGCACGGCATCGTCGCCGATCCGCGCCAGCGCATCGGTGAACTGCCGCTGCTGACGGCCGCCGAGCAACAGCAACACAT
>NZ_FMUZ01000091.1:0-1821 GCF_900101575.1 Pseudomonas sp. NFACC37-1
TGGCAGGACCTGCTGGGCCTGCAACAGGTCGGCCGTCACGACCAGTTCTTCGAGCTGGGCGGTCATTCGCTGTTGGCCGTCAGCCTGATCGAGCGCATGCGTCAAGTCGGCCTGAGTGCCGACGTGCGTGTATTGTTCGGCCAACCGACGCTGTCGGCATTGGCGGCGGCAGTGGGCGGGCGCAGCGAAATCGTGGTGCCGGCCAACGGCATTGCCCACGGCTGCATGAAGATCACGCCGCAAATGCTGTCGTTGACCAGCCTGGACCAGGATGCCATCGACCGCATCGTGGCGACGGTGCCGGGTGGTGCGCGCAACGTGCAAGAAATCTATCCCGTGGCACCGCTCCAGGAAGGCATTCTCTACCATCACCTCTCGGCCGAGCAGGGCGATCCCTATGTCTTGCAGGCCCTGTTCGGCCTGCAGGACCGGCAGCGCCTCGACGACTTCATTCGGGCGTTGCAGGGCGTCATCGATCGCCACGACATCTTGCGCACCGCTATCGTGTGGGAGGGGCTCGACGAGCCTCAGCAAGTGGTCTGGCGCGAAGCGCGGTTGGGCCTGGAGGCGTTCACGCCGGACCCGCAAGGCGGGGACATCATTGAACAGCTGCATCGGCGTTTCGACGCTCGTCACTATGGGCTCGACATGACCCAGGCACCGCTGATGCGCCTGGCGTTCGCCGAAGACAAGCCCAACCAGCGTTGGGTTGCCTTGCTGCTGTTCCACCATATCGCCCTCGATCACACGGCGCTCAAGGTGGTGCAGCACGAGATGCGGATGCACTTGTTGGGGCAGATCGGACAGTTGGATGCGCCGGTGCCTTATCGTCACTATGTGGCGCAAGCACGCCTGGGTGTGAGTCGTGAAGAGCACGAGGCGTTCTTCCGCGACATGCTCGGCGACGTGGATGAACCGACGCTGCCGTTCGGCTTGCAACAGGTGCAGGGCGACGGCAATGACATCGAGGAGGCCAGGCGGCTGCTCGACCGCGATCTGAGCCGCCGTCTGCGACGTCTGGCACGGATGTCCGGGGTGGGGGCGGCCAGTCTCCATCACCTGGCGTGGGCTCAGGTGCTGGCATGCGTCTCGGGCACACCTGACGTGGTGTTCGGTACGGTGCTGATGGGCCGGATGCAGGGTGGCCAGGGCGCTGATCGCGCTTTGGGGATGTTCATCAATACCTTGCCATTGCGGGTGGCGGTGGGTCAGCAAGACGTGCGGCAGGGTGTCCAGGCCGTTCATGGACGTCTCTCCGCGCTGTTGGGGCATGAACACGCCTCGCTGGCGCTGGCCCAGCGCTGCAGCGGGGTGAGTGCGCCGATACCGCTGTTCAGCGCGTTGCTGAACTACCGCAATTCCAGTGAAGAGTTGGATACGCAGAGTGAGGCCTTGGCCTGGCAGGGCATCGAGACACTGGGGGGTGAAGCCCGCACCAACTATCCGCTGACGCTGTCGGTGGACGACCTGGGTGAAGATTTCGCCTTGACGGTGCTGGCGGCGAGCGGTGTGGGCGCTCAACGGGTCTGCGCCTACATGGAGCGCGCACTGCAAAGCCTTGCCACTGCGCTGGAGTCCAGCCCTGCTTCACGTCTGCAGGACCTGACCGTGCTGCCGCAAGCCGAACGTCAACAGGTGCTGGACGCGTTCAATGCAACCGCACGCGACTATCCACGAGACAAGACGGTCCATGGTCTGTTTGAAGCGCAGGTGCGGGCCAATCCCCAGGCGCTGGCGGCCGTGCATGACGAGCACAGCCTGACCTACGCCGGACTGAACGACCGGGCCAATCGCCTGGCCCGTCATCTGGTCGGCCTGGGC
>NZ_FMUZ01000083.1:0-2985 GCF_900101575.1 Pseudomonas sp. NFACC37-1
CGCACGTCGCGGCGATCACTCATAGGGATCAGCGACATCGAAGGCGTTACTACGACACTGGTCAGCACGACCACTACCAAGGCCGAGGCCGTGACTTCTTTACCGGTGTCCGGATCGGTGTAGGTGGCGGTGACTACGTTGCGTATGGCGCTGCCATCGAGTAAGTGGACGGCAGGGGCTTCATATTCACCATTGTTGCTGATGACGCCCAGAGCCCGACTGCCGTCCACGCTGCGCACGCTCCATTGGACATTCGAGTGTCTGTAGTTCAGTTGTCGAATCTCGAACGTCTGCTTGTCACCCGCCTTGATCACCGGCAAAAGAGGATCAAGGGTGAAAGTCGTTTCTTTTGGATCGATTTGCCCGACCATCAGCAGGTCACCCGGCAATCGGGCCTCGGTTAGCTGTAGGGCGTTGCGTTCAGGGAATAACAGGTTGCTGATGGCCAGAACGTTAAGGCCAGGCAACTCCAGAGTGCGGAAAACTCTCAAGATCTGCAGAAATGCTGGTTGGAGCGCCGCATGCAACATTCCAGGCAACTCAGGATAAGAACCTACATTTTTCAGCTCATTATTTGGATCCCAAACTCCGTTAAATTCAATAATCGGATCAGTGGCTTGCTCAAACGTCACATAGTTCGGAAGCGATGAAAACACCGGAGAAAATATCAGATGCACACGAGCTGTGGTTATGGCATCCCAATACCAATTCTCAGATCCGAACGCCCACTCCCACGAGCGCAAATGAAACGGCATTAATCGTGGCCCCTGCAGGGATAATTCAAGCCCACCAGCATCACCCGCAAATACCTGAAGTGCATTCTCCGGCGATGGATCAGTCAACTTAAACATGAGCGGACCGTTATTACTCAAACTTGTCTCTGTGACTAATGTTTTTTGCCAGATGTACCTGAACCCCGGAATATTAAACCCCCCTGCAACTGCAGTTAATATTCGAGCAACGTGATTAGATTCCGAGGATCTCAACCTCAGATTGCCACCTATTTGCCTTTCAATGGCCTCTCTCACATACCAATCAAACACCACTCGACTGGCCAACACCAACGAGCCCGAGTACAACGCCTTACCTGTCGTCGGATTCCGATCGTTGGGAATCAAATAATCCACTGCAAGGTCATTAGGATCGCCGCCTTCATTCGGATTACCCTTGGTCCTGACAAATAACACCACGGCCCCTTCACCGTAATCGTCGGAATGCCGATTCTTGCCCTCGTCCGTAGCCATGGTGCGGATCAGGAATGAACGTGGAGCCAGAAGATCGACATCGCGTAAGTCGAGCATCCCCAGCTCATATATCCTGTCTTCAGGTTTTTGTTCGAGAAACAGTTCTTTGAAGAAATTCCCCAGGGTTTCCTGGGCGCGGTCCTCTGTAACCAGATTGCAACGGCAGTTATAACCAGTACCAATATCAACAATGACCCTGCCCTGTTCGTTAACCGTACCGCGGCTGGCGGCCAAGTCGATATCCATGGTCAAGGTATAACCCTGATTAACGCTGACCACATAGCTGTAAAGAATCGCACCGGGAACTTGGCCTGTGCCCTTGCGTATATAGGACACAGTGCCTGCGACGATATCCATGGTGGCAGTCGCTCGGGAATCACGCAGCGAAGCTTTTTCAAAGCTCAAGCGCGGATGGCTAAGGATCACCCCCCCCATCTCCAGGTATTCGCTTTTATCCGGCGTCATGAATGGCGCGCCAAAAATACGCTTGAGAAAGCTCTCGCGATTGAAGCGGGTAATATATTGCTGCTCCAGCAAACTATTGACCTTGGCTCGATTCATGAATACCAGGGCATCCCAACCGAGTGTGACCGACTTGCCTCGCATTTTGTTAGTGAGTGCACTTAACGAATAAGTAGTCATGACTTTAGCCTTCAGCGATATAAATCGACTGTGTATAAACAGGGCAACAAGTACCGATCAGGGCGGCACTTATATTGATGTCATTCAGATTCCCAATCGGACTTGAGCGTATTCCCCACGCTGCCAATCAGTTCCACATATCGATGCCGTTTGAGTGGATGGTTGTTGAGGTCGTCATGGCGCTTCTCCTAAAACCGCGAAATATTTAAACGGGACGACTAGACAGTCGCACCGAAAGCCATTCATATCATTAACCTAAAATCTTCAGCTTGTTTCGATTAATTCCATCAAAGCCGATTCTCCCCCTGTGCCGGTTGCCATATCTGTCAAACACAACAACGTCCAATTCCTTATCAAAGTCGGACTTGGCATAACCGTCATATCGCCAATATTCACGCCGCTGCAGGCTGAACAACACTTCACCTGACGGTATCTCATCTCTAACCGTTTCCTCTGGTGCGTTGAGTTGACCGACCAAGCGTCTCTTGAGAATTTCATCGGTATGCAGAATTATCTTTCCCTGATCATTCAGGTCATCGGCGATGGCATATCCGGTAATGCTATGGATATCCTCAAGCGTCGTGTCAGTTTCCCATCTCACCATGCTCGAGTTGCCGACGAACTGAATTTTCTTTATAGGCACCTGCCTTTGGTTAATCAGTAGTTTCAAATAGTAGTAATCCAGGGTGGTCAGATCTTTTTCATCGTCCTTATCACCATCGACACGCTTAGGCCAATTCCCCCCGGGCTCACCAAAGGTTAAAACCACCCCTCCAATGGTGCCGGCTTCCGGCGGTTCAACAGCATGCAGATTGATGACCCTATGGTCCGCATCGCCTTCCGTTCCCGGGTTGGAATAGAACGTTTCATAGTTGTCGCTGCGCAACATCGCGGCAATACGCAGGTCTTCGACCTTATGGCATTGAACGAAGAACTCCTTGACCACCATGCCCTTCGGTCTTTTTGGAGGATCCTCCTGGCTCAGTGTGGGATGAGGGTACCGCTCATAGATATTCTCGGACTCGGTGTAATACCATTTATTACCTACAGGTACTCCGTCTTCACCGACTTCCGGCAACGGGATTTTCTGTTCTGCCGA
>NZ_FMUZ01000081.1:0-3104 GCF_900101575.1 Pseudomonas sp. NFACC37-1
CTGTCTTCCAGCATGTAGGCAATCCGATCCGCCGGATACGCCGGATCCAGCGGCACATAACCGCCGCCCGCTTTCAGGATCGCCAGCAACCCGATCACCATGTCGGCACCACGCTCGACACAGATCGCCACCCGCGAATCCGGCCGCACGCCTTGCCCACGCAGGTAATGCGCCAGCCGGTTGGCCTGCTCGTTCAATTCAGCATAAGTCAGGCGCTGACCGCCATGCAGCACCGCCAGCGCATCCGGCGTGTGCTGCACCTGCTCCTCGAACAGCCCGTGGATCGTCTGTTCCAGCGGATACTCGGCGTCGGTGGCATTGAACGTCACCAGCAGTTGCTCGCGCTCCGCCGGAGGCAGAATCGGCAAATCGGCCAGCGGCGACGCAGGCGTGTACTCCAGCGCCTGCGCCAAAGTCGCCAGCGCCGTTTCCATATAGGCACAGATCCGCGACGCGTCGATCCCGCTCACAGCCTGGACGGTCAGGCTGAAGCCCTCACCCAGATCGTCCACCGAGAGCATCAGCGGATAGTTGGTCCGCTCCTCGCCACCGAGCACTTGGATACCGTTCCAGGCAGACACCGCTTCGGTCGAAGTCGCGGTGCCGGTGTGGCGGTAGTTGAGCAAGGCGCTGAACAGCGGCGCGGGTGCCGCCACGCCGCTGCAACGCTGGGCCAAGGCCAGGGAGGCGTGCTCGTGACCGAGCAATGCGGTCAACCGTGCATGGGTCGTCTTGACCCCGGCGCGTACGCCCTGCCCGCCAATGCTCACCCGCAATGGCAGAGTATTGATGAACATGCCCAAGGCGCGGTCGCCCCCTTCGCCGCCCTGCATCCGCCCCATCAGCACGGTGCCAAACACCACATCGTCCCGGCCCGACACACGGCCCAGCACCTGCGCCCAGGCCAGGTGAACCAGACTCGCTGCACTCACGCCGAGCAGACGCGCCTGGGTCCTCAAGTCCAGACTCAAGCGGCTGGCGAGTGCCAGTGTAGCTTCCTCAATGCCCGGCCCTGCGCCCTGCACCTCTTGCAGGCCGAATGGCAGGGTCGGCTCATCGACATCACCCAACATCTCGCGGAAGAACCCTTCATGGGCCTCAGCACTGATGCCCAGGCGCACCTGTGCCACGTAGTTGCGAAAAGGTACCGGCTCAGGCAATTCATCGGTCCGGCCAAGCAGGAATGCCTGCATCTCATGCTGCACCAGCTCCAGGGCTGCATGGTCCAGCGCCATGTGATGGAACAACAGAATCGCCACCCAGCGGTTGTTAGCCCGGTCTTGCGCACAGACCAGGCGCATCAACGGCGCCCGACCCACGTCCAGACGGTGGTGTCGGGTATCGAAACGCTGATGCAGTTGCCAATCGATATCGCCCTCGGCCGGATCGAGCACCAGTTCTTCCAACGCCAGAGTGGCCTCGCGCCAGACCACTTGCATCGGTTCCTCCAACCCTTCCCACACCACCGAGGTGCGCAAGATGTCGTGGCGATCGATCACGCCTTGCAAGGCTTGGAGAAAATCGTCCAGGCGAGCCCTCTGGTCTGCTCCGAACAAGGTCTGCAACACATAGGGATCACCCTGTTCCGCGGCAAGGTGATGGTAGAAAATGCCTTCCTGCAACGGCGCCAGCGGATAGATGTCCTGGACATTGCCGGCGCCACCGGGCACGCCGTCGACGATCCGGTCGATCTGCTCCTGAGTCAGGCTCGCCAGCGGCAACATATCCGGTGTGATGCGGAACGCCGGGCTCAACCAGTCGCCACCGTTTCTCTCCACCAGGGCGAGCAGTTCACGCTTATGGACGGCCAGACTGTCCCATACCGTGTTCTCCAGCCCTTCGTCATCGCCCTCGATCACAAGGTTTTCGCCATCCTGTTGGAGACGAATCGGGTGCTTGGAAAGCACTGCCATCAGTTCGCTGAATTGCATCGAAGGACCTGCTTTTCTGGTTCGGAGTGGTTGACGATCAATGTGGCTTTCAGATACGGCGTGTCGCCTGGACGCGAGGATTGGCGGTGGACGGGCCGATCACCGCGTGCGGGCCAATGCAATGAATATCGTCATGTTCAACCGAAGGAGATCCGTCTCCTTACAGGCCAAAAAAAATTAGAGCATTCAGTAGGTCATGTCTGTCATGGGAAGCAGGGACAAGTCCCGGCGCGGAGCAAGCGAACGTAAATCCTGGGGGAGCCGGGCTTGCTCACGAAGGCGGTGGCACAGTCAGCATTGATACCAATTGACCCACCGCTATCGCGAGCAGGCTCGCTCCCACATTGGACTTGGGGTGAACTCGGCCTTTGCGGACACCGTCAGACCTGTGGGAGCCGGGCTTGCCCGCGAAAGCGGTGGCACATTCGACATCTGCGTCACAGACACTCCGCTTTCGCGAGCAAGCCCGTTCCCACAGAGGGATTTGGGGTCAGCAGGATTTGCGCGGCGCCGCGGAAAACTGTGGGAGCGAGCCTGCTCGCGATGGCGTCATGCCGGCGGACAGGCTCTCTCCCATCGGACTCAGATGCGTCGCTGACGCGTGAGCGCCGGTATCTTCGTCTCGGGCACTTCGATGCGTTGTACCTGCCCCACCGCCGCGGCCACAGACGCCAGCGTCGGTTGACCGAACAACACACGGACATCGGCTTCCATGCCTTCCTTGCGCATGCGTTCGATCAGCGTCACGGCCAGCAACGAGTGGCCACCGAGTTCGAAGAAGTGATCGTGACGGCCGACGCGCTCGACCTTCAGCAGCTCGGCCCACAACGAAGCAAGCTTCGTTTCCACATCACCCACGGGGGCTTCGTAAAGATGAGTGGCGAACGCCTCGCTGCCGGGAAGTGGCAAGGCGTTGCGATCGAGCTTGCCGTTGGGGGTCAACGGCAAGGTGTCGAGGCGCACATAGGCCGCCGGCACCATATACTCCGGCAACTGCGCTTGCAGATGCCCACGCAGATGGCCTACGCCCACTGCCTGGCCTGGCGAATGCTGGGTGAAATACGCGACCAGACGTTTATCGCCCGGTACGTCTTCCCGGGCCAGCACCACCGCCTCTTTCACGGCATCGTGCTGGGCGAGCTTGGCTTCGATCTCGCCCAGTTCGATGCGGAA
>NZ_FMUZ01000078.1:0-2573 GCF_900101575.1 Pseudomonas sp. NFACC37-1
TGCGCCAGGTCGGCCTGAGTGCCGATGTGCGGGTGCTGTTCAGCCAGCCGACCCTGGCGGCGCTGGCGGCGGCCATCGGCAGTGGCAAGGAGATTGCGGTCCCCGAAAACCTGATTGCGGCCGACTGTGAACGGATCACGCCGGCCATGCTCACGTTGATGGCGCTTGAGCAGGAGACCATTGACCGGATCGTCGCGACGGTGCCGGGCGGTGCGCGCAACGTACAGGACATCTACCCGCTGGCGCCGTTGCAGGAAGGCATCCTTTATCACCATCTGGCCGCCGAACAGGGCGATCCCTATGTGCTGAAGATACTCTTCGATCTGAAGCGTCGTGACCGGCTGACAGCCTTCGTCGATGCACTTCAACATGTCATCGACCGCCACGACATCCTGCGTACCAGTGTGGTGTGGCAAGGATTCGACACACCGGTACAGGTGGTCTGGCGTCAAGCGCAGTTGACGGTGGAAGAGGTGGTGCTGGCAGACGCTGCGGGGGATATCGCGACACAGTTGCAGGACCGCTTCGATCCACGGCATTACCGTCTCGATATCACCCGGGCCCCCATGCTACGTCTGGCTTTCGCGCAAGATGCGGTCAATGGGCGTTGGGTCGCGGTATTGCTGTTCCATCACATGGCGCTGGATCACACCGCCATGGAGGTGGTGCAACACGAAATGCAGGCGCATCTGCTGGGTGAGGCCGTTCCACTGGCGGCGGTGCCATATCGTAACTATGTGGCGCAGGCCCGTCTGGGTGTGAGCGAGCAGGAGCATGAAGGGTTCTTCCGCGAGATGCTCGGTGATGTCGACGAGCCGACCTTGCCGTTCGGTGTGCGGGAAGTACAGGGCGACGGAGGGAATATCGAGCAAGCCCGCCGGCCGCTCGACGGGGCGTTGAGCCTGCGTCTCAGGGCTCAGGCCCGTCAGTTGGGCGTCAGTGCCGCCAGCCTGGTTCACCTGGCCTGGGCACAGTGGCTGGGTCGCGTGTCCGGCAAGGACGACGTGGTATTCGGCACCGTGCTGATGGGCCGGATGCAAGGCGGCGACGGTGCCGACCGGGCGCTGGGCATGTTCATCAACACCTTGCCGTTGCGCGTGGAGGTGGGCACCCAGGGTGTGCGTGAGGGGGTGAAAGCCACCCACGCCCGACTGACCGGCCTGTTGGGCCATGAACACGCGTCCCTGGCCCTGGCCCAGCGTTGCAGCGGCGTGGTCGCGCCGATGCCGCTGTTCAGTGCCTTGCTCAACTATCGCCACAGCGCTGGCCTGGCGAGTTCGAGCCAGGCGCTGGCCGGCTGGGAGGGCATCGAGACCTTGAGCAATGAAGAGCGCACCAACTATCCACTGACCTTGTCGGTGGACGATCTGGGCGAAGGTTTCCACCTGAGCGCGCTGGCGGTGCCGCAGATCGGCGCTCAGCGGGTGTGTGATTCCATGCATATTGCCCTGGATAACCTGGTGGAATCCCTGGAACAGGCGCCGTCGACGCCGTTGAACAGGCTGTCAATTCTCTCGCCTGCCGAGCATCGGCAGGTGGTGACGGGTTTCAACACGACCGGGCGTTTTTATCCGCAGGACCAGGCGGTCAGCGGCCTGTTCGAAGTTCAAGCCGAGGTCCGTCCCCATGCCATCGCCGTGGTACAGGATGGGCAATGCCTGACATACAGCGAGCTCAACGCCAGGGCCAACGGTCTGGCCCGTCATCTGGTCGGCCTGGGCGTACAGCCGGGCGATAGCGTGGCGCTGGGGCTGGCGCGTTCGATCGAGCTGCTGGTCAGCCAACTGGCGGTGCTCAAATGCGCTGCCGTCTACGTGCCGTTGGATGTCAGCGCGCCTTTGGAACGCCAGCAGTTCATGATCGAAGACAGCGGGGCGCGGGTGCTGCTGACCCTGAGTGCCACGACCGCGACGCGAGGCCCTGTGCGTGTCGACCTGGATACCGTCGAGCTTGACGAGTCCGCCGATAACCTCGACCTGACCCAGAGCGCCGAAGCGGTTGCCTACATCATGTACACCTCCGGTTCTACCGGCACACCGAAGGGTGTGCTGGTGCCACATCGGGCGATCAACCGCTTGGTGATCAACAACGGCTACGCGGATTTCAACGCCCGGGACCGGGTGGCGTTCGCTTCCAACCCGGCCTTCGATGCCAGTACCCTGGATGTCTGGGCGCCGTTGCTCAATGGCGGTTGCGTGGTGGTGGTCAATCAGGACGTGCTGCTGGACCAGGCGCGCTTTGCCGCGCTGTTGACCGAGCAATCGGTCAGCGTGCTGTGGATGACCGCTGGCCTGTTCCACCAGTACGCCGACGGCATGCTGCCGGTGTTCAAACAGCTGCGCTACCTGATCGTGGGCGGTGACGTGCTGGATCCGGCGGTGATCGCTCGGGTCCTGAAAGATGGCGCACCGCAGCATCTGCTCAACGGCTATGGCCCGACGGAAGCGACCACGTTCACCACCACGCACGAAATCCGTAGCGTGGGCGAGGGGGGGATTCCGATTGGTCGTCCCGTCGGCAACAGTCGGGTCTACGTGCTGGATGCGAATCAGCACCCCGTGCCGGTGGGTGTG
>NZ_FMUZ01000078.1:2843-4597 GCF_900101575.1 Pseudomonas sp. NFACC37-1
AAGTGGAACAGACCCTGGCCCGGCTCTGGGCCGAGGTGCTCAAGGTCGAGCAGGTGGGTCGTCACGACCACTTCTTCGAACTGGGCGGTCACTCGCTGCTGGCGGTGAGCCTGATCGAGCGCATGCGCCAGGTCGGCCTGAGTGCCGATGTGCGGGTGCTGTTCAGCCAGCCGACCCTGGCGGCGCTGGCCGCGGCCATCGGCAGTGGCAAGGAGATTACGGTCCCCGAAAACCTGATTCCACTGGATTGTGAACACATCACTCCGGATATGTTGCCGCTGGTCGACCTGACCCAGGACACGATCGATCGCCTGATGGCGACGGTGCCGGGCGGTGCCCGTAATGTGCAGGACATCTACCCGCTGGCGCCGTTGCAGGAAGGGATTCTCTATCACCATCTGGCGGCGGAGCAGGGCGATCCCTACGTGCTCCAATCGCAGTTCGCCTTCGACAACCGCGAACGCCTCGAAGCATTCGTCGAGGCGTTGCAGGTGGTGATCGACCGCCACGACATCCTGCGCACCAGCGTGGCCTGGGAAGGCCTGGACGAACCGCTGCAGTTGGTCTGGCGCCACGCGAAGCTGGCGCCGCAGCGCTTCGAGGCCGATGCCACGGCCGGTGATGTCGCCACACAACTGGCGAGCCGCTTCGATGCACGCCACTACCGCCTGGACCTGCGCCGTGCGCCGATGCTGCAGTTGGTCTACGCCCAGGATGAGGCCCATGACCGCTGGGTGGCGATCCTGCTGTTCCACCACATGGCGCTGGACCATACCGCGCTGGAGGTTGTGCAACAGGAAATGCAGGCGCACCTGATGGGCGAGGCCGGACAACTGGTCGATCCGGTGCCTTATCGCAACTATGTGGCCCAGGCACGTCTGGGAACGAGCGAGGCGGAACACGAAGCATTTTTCCGCCAGATGCTCGGCGGGATCGATGAGCCGACGCTGGCGTTCGGACTGGCACAGGTCCAGGGGGACGGGCGTGGCATCGAAGAAGTGACGGTTGCAGTCGATGAGGCTTTGAGCCTGGGGCTGCGCAGTCAGGCCCGGCGCCTGGGCGTGAGTGCCGCGAGCCTGATTCACTTGGCATGGGGCCGGGTCATGGCCCTGGCATCCGGTCAGGAGAACGTAGTGTTCGGCACGGTTCTGTTAGGCCGCATGCAGGGTGGCGACGGTGCTGATCGGGCGCTGGGGATGTTCATCAACACCTTGCCGATATGCGTTTCGGTGGGCGAGCAAAGTGTGCGTGATGCGGTGAAGATGACCCACGCACGGCTGACCGCGATGCTGGCCCATGAGCATGCCTCCCTGGCCCTGGCCCAGCGTTGCAGCAGCGTGGCTTCGTCGACACCACTGTTCAGCGCGTTGCTCAATTACCGGCACAGCTCGATCGAGGTGACGGATGCGTTGTTGTCGGCCTGGAACGGCATGCAGATGCTGTCCAGCGAAGAACGTACCAACTACCCGCTGACAATGAACGTCGATGACCTCGGGGACGGCTTCAGCCTGACGGCACTGGTCGAGGCGCGGATCGGGGCGCAACGCATCTGTGACTACATGCACGTTGCGCTGCGCAGTCTCTTCGATGCACTGGAACATGCACCGCACCAGCCGGTGCAAAGCCTGGCGGTGTTACCGCCGACGGAGCGTCGCCAGTTGCTGGAAACCTGGAATGCCTCCGATGTGGTCTACGCCGACAATGCGCTGATCCATGGGCAGTTCGAGGCACGTGCGGCGACACAACCTGATGCC
>NZ_FMUZ01000077.1:0-4723 GCF_900101575.1 Pseudomonas sp. NFACC37-1
ATCTCCATGCGCTTGATCTTGGCTTTTAGCTCCTGGATCTGGCGCTGATCGTCAGTAATCGCCTTGGTGCCTTTAACTGGCTGGCCCTCGCGTTCCTTACGAACCTGATCAACCCAGCGCCGTAAAGCGGTGGGTCCGATGTCCAGCGATGCACAAACTTCTGGTACCGGGCAGTTATCATCAAGCACCATGCTGGCAGCATGCAGCTTGAACTCGCGGGTATAGACCTTTCTTTCGTTCATGGAACCTCCAAGTTGGCGAAATCATATCGCCCTTAAGAGGTGTCCGGAATTATTAGGCCAGTTCAGCCAGGCTCTCGAGGAAACTCTCCAGCACCAGATGAGGCCGGCGACCCTTGCGCGTCACCGACGCCAGGCTCAAGTCATAGAACCGTGCCGCGGGTTTCAAGGCCCGCAACCGACCTTGCTGGACCCAGAGGTTGGCGTAGTGATCAGGCAGGTAACCGATGTAGCGCCCGGTGAGAATCAGGAACGCCATGCCTTCGCGGTCCGATGCACTCGCGGTGCAATTGAGCGCCTGGTAGTGGGCCTGGATCTCGGCCGGCAGGCGGAACGTGGGGGCGATGGCGTCCTGGCTGTTGAGGCGAGCGTCTTCAAGCTGTTGGTCATCGACATAAAACAGCGGATGCCCGACCGCGCAGTACAGCAGCGATCGTTCACTGTACAACGGTTGATATTCCAGCCCTGACAGGGCGCTGGCCTGGGGGACCACGCCGACATGCAGGCGCCCGTCGAGTACGCCTTGCTCGACTTCGTTGGGGGCGATCATGCGGATCTGGATCTGCACGTCGGGCCCGCGCTCTTTCAATTGCGCCAGGGCGTGGGTGATGCGCATGTGGGGCAGGGTGACCAGATTGTCGGTCAGGCCGATGGTCAACTCTCCGCGCAAGTGCTGGTGCAGGCCGTTGACCTCAGTGCGAAAACTTTCCAGTGCGCTCAATAACTGCAACGCCGATTGATATACCTCGCGGCCTTCCTCGGTCAGGGAAAAACCCGCGCGCCCGCGTTGGCACAGGCGCAAACCGAGGCGTTGTTCGAGGTCGCTCATCTGCTGGCTGATGGCCGAGCGGCCGATCCCCAGCACGGTTTCCGCGGCGGAAAACCCACCGCATTCCACGACGCTGCGAAAAATGCGCAGCAGGCGGATATCAAAGTCGCTGACCTGGGCCAGTGGATCGGGACGACGTGCGCTCATAGTTTAGTGATCCACCGACTGAAGGTTACAAAAGTTGCATTTCATCGACTTTATCGCCGTGGCAACTTAGCTGCAAGAACGCCTTTCGATCCCCTGTCGCTTATGACCTGCGAGGTTTTGTCGATGAATATGCCCGAACACGCTGCCGGTCTCCTGGCCAGCCAGCTCAAGCTCGATGCCCACTGGATGCCTTACACCGCCAACCGTAATTTCCAGCGCGATCCGCGCCTGATCGTCGCCGCCGAAGGCAGTTGGTTGGTGGATGACAAGGGGCGCAAGGTGTACGACTCGCTGTCGGGGCTGTGGACATGCGGCGCCGGGCATACCCGCAAGGAAATCCAGGAAGCGGTCGCCAAGCAACTGGGCACCCTCGATTACTCGCCGGGGTTCCAGTATGGTCATCCGCTGTCGTTCCAGTTGGCGGAAAAAATCACCAGCCTGACCCCGGGCAGTCTCAATCACGTGTTCTTCACCGATTCCGGTTCCGAGTGTGCCGACACCGCTGTGAAGATGGTCCGCGCCTACTGGCGTCTCAAGGGCCAGGCGACCAAGACCAAGATGATCGGCCGTGCCCGTGGCTATCACGGGGTAAACATCGCCGGCACCAGCCTCGGCGGTGTCAGCGGCAACCGCAAGTTGTTCGGCCAGGCGATGATGGATGTCGATCACTTGCCCCACACTTTGCTGGCCAGCAACGCCTATTCCCGTGGCATGCCGAAGGAAGGTGGCATCGCCTTGGCCGATGAGCTGCTGAAGCTGATCGAACTGCACGATGCATCCAACATCGCCGCAGTGTTCGTCGAACCGATGGCTGGCTCGGCCGGCGTGCTGGTGCCGCCTGAGGGCTACCTCAAGCGCCTGCGGGAAATCTGCGACCAGCACAGCATTCTCCTGGTGTTCGACGAAGTGATTACCGGTTTCGGTCGCACCGGTTCGATGTTCGGTGCCGACAGCTTTGGCGTGACCCCCGACCTGATGTGCATCGCCAAGCAAGTCACCAATGGCGCGATCCCCATGGGCGCGGTGATTGCCAGCAGCGAGATCTACCAGACATTCATGAACCAGCCGACGCCTGAGTACGCGGTGGAATTCCCTCACGGCTACACCTACTCGGCGCACCCGGTGGCGTGCGCGGCTGGGCTGGCGGCGCTGGATCTGCTGCAAAAGGAAAACCTGGTGCAGAGCGTGGCCGAGATCGCCCCGCATTTCGAGAATGCATTGCACGGCTTGAAGGGCGCGAAGAACGTCATCGATATTCGCAACTATGGTCTGGCCGGCGCGATCCAGATCGCCGGGCGCGATGGCGATGCCATCGTGCGTCCGTTCGAGGCTGGCATGGCGTTGTGGAAAGCCGGGTTCTATGTGCGCTTCGGCGGTGACACCCTGCAATTCGGGCCGACGTTCAACAGCAAGCCGCAGGACCTGGATCGCCTGTTCGACGCCGTCGGTGAAGTGCTGAACAAGCTCGACTGATGCGTCCCTCTCTATAGCTTTCGATAACGGGCGTCCGGTCACGGGCGCCTGTGGGTAATTCCGGAGTCCCCCATGAGCCTCATCCCGCATTTGATCAATGGCGAACTGCTGAGCGACAGTGCTCGCACCGCTGATGTGTTCAACCCGTCCACTGGCCAGGCCATCCATAAGGTGCCGTTGGCTGATCGCGCGACCATCCAGCAGGCTATCGACGCCGCCAAGGCGGCTTTCCCGGCCTGGCGCAATACGCCCGCGGCCAAGCGCGCGCAGGTGATGTTTCGTTTCAAGCAATTGCTGGAGCAGAACGAGTCGCGTATCGCCCAGTTGATCAGCGAAGAACACGGCAAGACCTTGGAAGACGCGGCCGGTGAACTCAAGCGCGGCATCGAGAACGTCGAGTTTGCCTGTGCCGCACCAGAAATCCTGAAAGGCGAGTACAGCCGTAACGTAGGGCCGAACATCGACGCCTGGTCAGACTTTCAACCCTTGGGCGTGGTGGCGGGCATCACACCGTTCAACTTCCCGGCGATGGTTCCGCTGTGGATGTATCCGCTGGCGATCGTCTGCGGTAATTGCTTCATTCTCAAACCGTCCGAGCGCGACCCGAGTTCGACGTTGCTGATCGCCCAGTTGCTGTTGGAAGCCGGTTTGCCCAAAGGCGTCTTGAGCGTGGTCCATGGCGACAAGGCCGCGGTGGATGCGCTGATCGAAGCGCCGGAAGTGAAGGCGCTGAGTTTTGTCGGTTCGACGCCGATTGCCGAATACATCTATGCCGAGGGTACTCGACGTGGCAAACGCGTCCAGGCACTGGGCGGGGCGAAGAACCATGCGGTGCTGATGCCGGATGCCGACCTGGACAATGCCGTCAGCGCGTTGATGGGCGCGGCGTACGGTTCGTGCGGCGAACGTTGCATGGCGATTTCGGTGGCGGTGTGTGTCGGCGACCAGGTGGCGGATGCACTGGTGTCCAAGCTGGTGCCGCAGATCAAGGCGTTGAAGATCGGCGCCGGCACGTCTTGCGGGCTGGACATGGGGCCGTTGGTGACCGGTCAGCACCGGGACAAGGTCAGTGGCTATATAGAAGAAGGTGTGACGGCGGGTGCCTCACTGATTGTCGATGGTCGCGGCTTGAGTGTGGCTGGGCATGAGGAGGGCTTCTTCCTCGGTGGCTGCCTGTTCGATCGTGTGACCCCCGAGATGCGCATCTATAAGGAAGAGATCTTTGGGCCGGTGCTGTGCATCGTCCGGGTCAACAGCCTGGAAGAGGCCATGCAACTGATCAATGATCACGAGTATGGCAACGGCACCTGCATCTTCACCCGCGATGGCGAGGCGGCGCGGTTGTTCTGCGACGAGATCGAGGTCGGCATGGTGGGCGTCAACGTTCCATTGCCGGTGCCTGTGGCCTATCACAGCTTTGGCGGTTGGAAGCGTTCGCTGTTCGGCGACCTGCACGCCTATGGCCCGGACGGCGTGCGTTTCTATACCCGTCGCAAGGCAATTACCCAGCGCTGGCCGCAGCGTGCCAGCCATGAGGCTTCACAATTCGCCTTCCCCAGTTTGTAGTCAGTCAGTGAAGAGGCCGGCGCACTTGGCGCCGGCCTCTGTATTTACGGGGCTTTTTGACTGATGTGACAGAATTGTGAAAATAGGTGTTGACGGCAGATTCTGGAAGTCTATAATTCGCCCCACTTCCGGCGCAGTCGAAACGGAAAATTCCTTGAGATTCAATGAGTTAAGTAGGTTTTGAAGGCGCAGGGCTTCAGTTCATCGAAGTCTGGAAGGAGCAGATAGGGCGGTGTTGTTTGGCTCTATGTGCGGTTCGATCTTCTCGGTCGAAAGCGGTGAAAAAGAGGTGTTGACAGCAGCGAGTAACGCTGTAGAATTCGCCTCCCGCTAACGAGAGATCGGAAGCGCAAGTGGTTGAAGTTGTTGAGGTTTCCGAAGCGAAACTTTGAAAGCTTCTTAAAATAACCGCTTGACAGATACGCAGGGCGCTGTAGAATGCGCGCCTCGGTTGAGACGAAAGACTCAG
>NZ_FMUZ01000082.1:0-2988 GCF_900101575.1 Pseudomonas sp. NFACC37-1
TCGAAGTCAACCTTGGCCGAACCGAAAACTTCGGAGCAGACACGGGTCAGAGCAGCGGTCAGCGTGGTTTTACCGTGGTCAACGTGACCGATGGTACCAACGTTGACGTGCGGCTTATTACGTTCGAACTTTTCCTTAGCCATCGAAATCACCCCTAGGAGAAGAATTTAGCGAGTCACACAAGCCATTAAAACAAAGGCAGATATTTTCATATCTGCCTTGTAATATGGAGCTCTTGAGCGGATTTGAACCGCTGACCTCACCCTTACCAAGGGTGTGCTCTACCAACTGAGCTACAAGAGCGAAACACTTTGCACAACCTGCAAACTTGGAGCGGGTAGCGGGAATCGAACCCGCATCATCAGCTTGGAAGGCTGAGGTTCTACCACTAAACTATACCCGCGGAGCTTGCAGCTCACGCTAAAAATGGTGGAGGGGGAAGGATTCGAACCTTCGAAGTCGTAGACGTCAGATTTACAGTCTGATCCCTTTGGCCGCTCGGGAACCCCTCCTAAGCGAGCCGGCATTCTATATCATGCCAGCCTTCTGTCAAGCATTTTCTCATTAAAAACCTGAGGTTAGCTGCGTTGACGGTGCTCCGTATCGCTTACCTTTAAAGGTCTTCGCTGCGAAGCGGGCGCCATTCTATGCAAACTACCCTGCGGGTGCAACCCCTTCGCATGGCATTATTTTATGTTTTAACTCATTGAATTCTTTAGAAAGGTTTTGGAGCAGCGTTTCATTCACCTTTCCCGCGCCGTCCTGGGGAACCTGAACCCAGAAACCTCCTCCCTCAGGGAGATTTTGCGCGTTCGACACCACAGGACGACCTACGACACCCGAAGCCGCGAGACGCTGCTCCAGTTGCCTGGCCAGCTCCGGGCGAGCAAAACCACCCAGATAGACACAAGTTTTGGGGGCATCAGCAGACTTAGCCGAATCGCGCCTGACAAGGGCATCCGCCGTTTCGCTCAATAGATGAATATCCTGTTGCGATCCGCGATATAAACTCAGCGGCGTGACATCCTTGGCGCGAAGCGGGGCCTCCTGCTGATGCCAGATGTAATAGAAGACATTCAAAACCAGCAATAACAGAAACAGCCACCGCATAGAAACCTCAGGACAAAGGACAGGCCATCGCCAAACCAACGAAAACCAGGTCAGGCACCACCCTGGCATCTGGAACGACCCCGGAAACCAGATTGGCATCCCCCCCAGTGAGAAACACCACGAAATCCTTTCCCCAATATTGCTCCGCCAATTCAAGCTGGGTCAGGACAAATCCCCTGAGCATCAGCATGCAACCGCGCTCGACCGCCTCGACAGTCGTACGACCCGGAGCGAGGCTCTCATGGGCTCGCTCGGCCGCTACATCGTCATAACGAATTTTCCGCGTATGGGTACGCAGTTGATTACGCATCAAGGGCATACCAGGACAAATGAACCCTCCCAGATGCCCACCATCCGCAGCCACGAAATCGGCTGTGACGGCAGTACCAAAATCCAGTACCAGGCACGCCCCCGAAGCGAGATGAAAACCACCAAGCAAGGCCAACCAACGATCCAGGCCTAGCCGCTCATAATCCTCGTAGCCGTTTCTCACACCCGCCATTTCCCGGGCAGGCACAGCACGAACTACCGACACCCCGAACACATCGACCAGCGAGGCGACCAATGAATCCGTCTCCGCCTGGGTCCTCACGCTAACAAGACGACACTTCTTGAGCTGGAACTTCTTCGTATCACTCAAGCTCGCGAGCAAATCGTCGTCAGAGCCGACCACACCACCCTCGACCGGCGTTATCCCGTCAGAGCAGAGAACGCGCCATTTGATAAAGCTGTTGCCGCAGTCGAGCTCAAGAATCATCACGCAACCTCAAACTGAGCTCACCACCGCTAAAGTTTTTTTCCACGCCATCCACCTTCAAACGCAGCGCACCCTGGTGATCAATGCCCAGCACAATGCCGTCAATTTTATTAACACCGGCAATCAGAGACACAGCCCGCCCCTGCCAAAGATGGTACTGCTCCCATTCCGACTGGATCGCAGCAAACCCCGATATGCGATGAAGCTCCAGATATTCCTGCAGCTTCACCCCCAATCGGGCCACCAGTTCATTTCGATCAAAATCCCTGCCCGCTTCAAGGCACATGGAGGTCCATTGCTGGTCGACATCATCA
The DNA here is from genome assembly GCF_900101575.1 of Pseudomonas sp. NFACC37-1. NCBI lineage: Bacteria > Pseudomonadati > Pseudomonadota > Gammaproteobacteria > Pseudomonadales > Pseudomonadaceae > Pseudomonas > Pseudomonas sp. NFACC37-1. The sequence goes on from NZ_FMUZ01000082.1 coordinate 2,182, forward strand.
GTCGATTGCATATTCACATTGATCCCTATGCCCAGGACAACATGGCAAACGTCTGCAGGGTCTCCAACCAATTCAAGCAAAATACCGGCGATCTTTTTCTCACCCACCAAGACATCATTCGGCCATTTCAGCCCTGCCGTCGCGATCCCCATATCGCGCAAGACATGCATGACCGCAAGCCCGACAACCAAACTCAGACCTTCGATTTGTCGCATACCACCGTTAATGCGTAACACCAGGCTGTGGTAGAGATTTTCGGCAAATGGACTGACCCATTTACGGCCACGCCGACCACGGCCCGCTATCTGTCGCTCAGCCAAAACCATGAAAGGCGCCACACTTCCGCGCTCGATGAAACGCAGCGCCTCGGCGTTAGTGGAATCGATAGAGTCAAATATATGGACAGGCCACTCATGAAGGCCTTTTGCGCAGATCTCCGCCGTATCCAAAAGCAACAGAGGCTTAGCCAACTGATAGCCCCTACCTCGTACTTTATGAACAGACAATCCTAAATCCGCCTCCAAGTGCTGCAACTGCTTCCATACAGCACTACGACTGATACCCAGTGCAGCACCCAGCGCTTGCCCCGAATGAAAGCGGCCATCCTTCAGAAGTTTTAGCAACGTGAGCATGCGGACTGCGCCCTGATAATGAGGCCCGCATGATAGCCATGCGCAAGGCAGTTGCATAGAAACACAAAATGACTTTCCGGCGGGCAAAACAAAACCCCTACCTGCATCAGCAGATAGGGGTTTCGGAATTTAATCTTGACGATGACCTACTCTCACATGGGGAAACCCCACACTA
>NZ_FMUZ01000073.1:0-6090 GCF_900101575.1 Pseudomonas sp. NFACC37-1
CCCGTCACCGCGCAGAACGGTCCGGTCACCGTCACCCTCGACAGCGGCAAAACCATCACCATCGCCGCCGGCGCAAGCTCGGGCGTATTGGACGTAGCCGTTGGCAATGACGTCTATCAAGGCCCCACCACCGTCACCGAGTCGATCAAAGATGCATCCGGTGGCAACCTTGAGGCCATTGCACCGAACACCGCGCCAGTCAGCACCATCGTCAGCGACGTCAACGACACCACCACCGTGACCTTGACTGCCACACCGACCGTGAACGAAAACGGCACCATCACCTACACCGCGACCCTGACCGGTGCCGACGGCAAACCGGTCACCGCGCAGAACGGTCCGGTCACCGTCACCCTCGACAGCGGCAAAACCATCACCATCTCCGCCGGCGCAAGCTCGGGCGTATTGGATGTGGCTGCTGGCAACGATGTCTACACCGGTGCTCCGTCCATCACCGAAACGATCAAATCGGCTTCCGGCGGCAACCTCGAAGCCATCGCTGTCGATAAGACCGGCGCGTCGACGACGGTGGGCGATACCGTCGACAACACCACCGTCAGCATTAGCGGCAGCACGTCCGTCACCGAAGGCCAGGCAGCCACGTACACCGTCAGCCTGACCAACCCGGCGCAGACGGAAGTGACCGTCAAGATCGTCTACAGCGGCACCGCCGCCGACGGTACGGATTTCACCGGTGTCTACACCGTGAAGATCCCGGCCAACGCCACCAGCGCTACCTTCAACGTGGCGACGCTGGACGACAAGATCACCGAAGGCACCGAAAACTTCGTGGTCAAGATCGACTCGGCCACCGGCGGCAATTTCGAACACCTGGGCGTCAGCGGCACCAACGGCAGCGTCAGCACCTCGATCATCGACAACGATGCGCCGCCGGTACTCGACCTGGACGCCAACAACTCCAGCGGCAAGACGGGTGCCGATTACCAGGTGACCTTCACCGAAGGCACCACTGGCCCGGGCGTGTCCATCGCCGATACCGACCTGAAGATCACCGACCCGGACAGCACCATGCTGACCGGCGCCACCATCGTGCTGACCAACCGTCAGCCTGGCGATGCGCTGAACCTGGGCAACAGCGTCAACGGCATCAGCATCAACGCCAACAGCACCGATGGCAAAGTCGTCCTGACGCTGTCGGGCAATGCGACGCTGGCCGACTACATGCAGCAGATCAAGAACATCAGCTTCATCAACAACAGCGAAGATCCGAGCACCGTACCGCGCATCATCACCGTGACGGTGACCGACGGCAGCAACTACTCGAACACCGCGACCACTACCGTGAACGTGGTCGGGGTTAACGACGCACCAGTAGCCACCGGCGGCGCGGTGACCGGTACCGAAGACACTTCGCTGGTCCTCGGCTGGTCGACGTTCGGTATCAGCGACGTGGACAGCGCCGCCGCCAGCCAGGGTGTGAAAATCACCGGGCTGCCGGGTGACGGCAAGCTGCAGTACCTGGACGGCGCAACCTGGAAGGACGTGGCCAACAACCAGACGTTCACCAAGGCCGACATCGACGCCGGCAAACTGCGCTTTACCCCCGATGCCAACGAATCCGGCGCCAACGGCAACCCGACCGGCGTGGGCGATCAAAAGGCCGATTACGCGCAAATCAGCTTCCAACCAACCGACGGCCAGGCGCTGGGCAATACCAGCACCGTGAAGATCGATATCACGCCGGTCGCCGACGCACCGAGCCTCAACGTGGCTGGCAACAGCGTGACCTCCACCGGTCTGATCAAGGAAGTCTGGACCGGCCTGTCGGGCCTGGGCACCGATGGCAGCGGCGCGCCGTCCGGCACGCTCAAGTCGGTGATCGATGCCGCCGGCACGCCAAACAGCAGCACCAACGTGACCAACGTTCAGTCCGACAGCAACGTCAACCCGGGCACTGCGTCGAAAACTTCCGGCCTGATCTTCCTCGAAGCCGGCAAGACCTACACCTTCAGCGGCACGGGCGATGACAGCCTGCTGGTGACCATTGGCGGCAAGGATGTGGCGGGCATCACCTGGGGCGCGGGCGGCAAGCTGAACGGTTCGTTCACGCCGACCACCAGCGGCTACTACACCCTGGACATCTACCACCACAACCAGACCGGCCCGGGCAGCTACGACGTGAACCTGTCGGTCAACGGCAGCACGCCAGTGGACCTGAGCAGTGCAGGCGTGCCGCTCTACACTGGCGTGACCGACCTGGCGAACGCTGGCGTGACTGTCTCCGACCTGCACGGCACCAACGGCGAAGGCTACTACGACGGCTTCAAGCTCAACGAAGGCGCCGAAGGCACCAGCGTGCACCTGTCGAAGATCACCACCGCCCTGACCGACACCGACGGCTCCGAAAGCCTGAGCGTGAAGATCGGCGGTATTCCGGAAGGCAGCGTGCTGAGCGACGGCGCGGGCCATACCGCGACCGTGGGCAGCAACGGCGAGGCCTCGGTCACCGGCTGGAACCTGGGCAGCCTGACCCTGACGCCACCGACCTACTACAACGGCCAGTTCAACCTGACCGTGACGTCGACCTCTACCGAAGCCCTCGGCGGTTCGGCGGTCAGTACGGCGCAGATCCCGGTCACCGTCTACCCGGCGACCTACAACGCGGTCACCGCCACGTCTGGCAGCGACAACGTCACCGGCACCGACGGCAACGACATCGTGGTCGCCGACATCGGCGGGCTGACCGTGGTGCCGGGGGTCAACTACAACATCGCCTTCATGGTCGACAGCTCTGGCAGCATGAGCGACTCGTCCATCGCAGCGGCCAAGGCCTCGCTGACCTCGGTGTTCAACACCCTCAAGCAAAGCTTGGGCAGCAACTCCGGGACGGTGAACATCTTCCTGGCCGACTTCGACAGCCAGGTGAACAACACGGTCTCGGTCAACCTCAACGACCCGAACGCCTTGACCCTGCTCAAGGGCGTACTCGACTCGATGGTGTCCGGCGGCGGTACCAACTATGAAGACGTGTTCAAGACCACGGCGAACTTCTTCAAGAGCACCGACGCCCTGAACAATACCGGGGCGAAGAACCTGACGTATTTCATTACCGACGGCAAGCCGACTTACTACCAGACCGGCGAACAGACCAATCCGACGCTTTACGGCACCGTCAAGCTCGATGATGTCTTGAGCGCAGCCAATTACAGCGTCGGCAAGTACTACACCCAGACGATCGACAGCACACACAAGTACACCATCTACGAAAACGGTGAGATGTACCTGTCGACCAAAAGCGGCAAGAAATGGACCGACAGTTATGTGGGCACGGTGCATGCCGAGGGCAACGGCACCTTTGAACTGTCGAACCAGGGCGGCACCGGCTATGGCGAATACTGGAACTATGTCGATTCAGCAGCGGGCTCGACCGACAGCTTCACGCTGCTCAAAGGCTTGAGCAGCGTGGAAGCCATTGGCCTGAACAGTGATGTGACCCTGAACGACCTCAAGCCCTACGATTCGGACTCGACACCACAGACCAACATCGACCCGAACAACCTGGCCAACTCGATCATCGGCCACACCGAAGCAACCCTGCCGGGCGCCGACACGGTCAACGGTGGCGACGGCAATGACATCCTGTTCGGCGACCTGGTGAGCTTCAACGGCATCGCCGGCGAGGGCTACCAGGCCATCCAGGCTTTCGTCGCCCAGCAGAACGGCGTGGACGTCAGCAAGGTCACCACCAGCAACGTGCACCAGTACATCACCGAGCACTACACCGCGTTCGATGTGTCCGGTGCCCACGATGGCAACGACACCCTGCTGGGCGGCGCCGGCAACGACATCATTTTCGGCCAGGGCGGCAACGACACGCTCAACGGTGGCAAGGGCAATGACATCCTGCTGGGTGGCACGGGTAACGACACACTGATCGGCGGCCAGGGCAATGACACCCTGATCGGCGGCCTGGGGGGCGATACCTTTGTCTGGAAGTCCGGCGACACCGGCACCGACGTGATCAAGAACTTCAACGCCGGCGAAGGTGACCGGATCGACCTGCGGGATCTGTTGCAGGGTGAAACCGGCAGCACCATCGACCACTTCCTGAAGATCAGCACGGTCGATGGCGTGTCGTCGCTGCAGGTCAGTACCTCCGGCCAGTTCAATGGGGCCAACGGTGCCGCGGCGACGCCGGACGTGACGATCAAGCTCGAAGGCAACAACTGGTCGAACGTGAACCTGAACTCGTTGATCGCCGGCAGTGACCCGACCATCAAGGTCGATCACAACAACAGCTGACCGAGCCCTCACGGCCGCCCTTCACAGGGCGGTCGTGCATGGCTGCGCCCAGGATGACGATTTCGTCCTCACCCTCCATACTCCCCCACAGTTGGCCTATGCTGCCCAGCATGACGCCGCTTCATACATGAGGGATGCCCGATGTTTTATGTGCAACGCGATGCACAAGGCCTGCTGGTGCGCGTAGAAGCCACCGCTTACGCCGAAGCCACCGAGACCTTGCCGGCCGACAACCACGAGATCCAGGACTGGTTCGCCAACCAGGCGGTGGAAAACAGCCTCAAGCAGCTCAAGCAGAGCGACCTGGAAATGATCCGGGTACTCGATGACTTGATCCAGGTGCTGACCAGCAAAGGCGTCATCCGCGTCACCGACCTGCCAGCCGCGGCCCAGGCCAAGCTGATGGACCGCACCCAGGCCCGGGAAGCCTTGGGCGGCTTGAGCCGGTTGATCGACGATGATGAGAAGGGGTTGATCTAGCCTGCCCGAGCAGAACACAACCCGCTGTGGCGAGGGGATTTATCCCCGTTGGGCTGCGAAGCAGCCCCAACTGGCTGAATGTGGGCCACCTGACACTCCGAGGCGACTGGTTTTAGGGCTGCTGCGCAGCCCAGCGGGGATAAATCCCCTCGCCACAACGGCGTCCGGCTTCAGTTTGGGAAAGAGCTGAAGGGCTGACGCCATCGCGAGCTTGCTCGCGATGACAATCTTCAATTCACCGCAGGCCTGTCAGCCCGCCGCTTGAACCTCCAGCCGATCCATCGCCCGCTCCACCAACAACTGCACCCCATCGGCCATCCGGCTGATCGCCAGGATCACGCTGCGGCGTGAGCCGTCGACGTCATCAGCCAGGTCGGCGGCGATGGCGCTGATGGACAGCAAGTCTTCGGAGGCATTGGCCAGGAGGGTTTCAGTGTCGATATCCGGGGAGACCATGAAGAGCTGGGCGGTTGGGTTTTTTCCCGAGGCTTCATCGGTAGGTTTGGGATTGAGGTAGTAGTCGAGGGCGCGCTCGGCGGCCTCATCGAGTTTTTTGGAGGCGTTGCCAGGACTTCCTGGCGGATTCGGAGTTATTTTGAACATTAGAGATTTCCTAAACAGTTAAGTGGAAACCGTCACCGTTCGCTTGCACGCGAATGAGGGTGGCGGCCGTACGCAGGTGTGCAAGACCGGGCCTGTTTAGGACACCCAGCAGATCCAAGGATCTCCTGCGTGCAGCCGCCATAAAGTCAGCGGGCAGAAAAAAGCCCCTGAGCGATGTAGCGTCGCATCCTAAACAGTTTCTTCGGACTTGCACGTCCGTGTCACCGTTTTTTCAGTGACAAACCCAGACTAGCCACGAGGCAGACGCCGGACAAGTTCACCAACTTCGCTACAACTCGAAGGAAATCTCCTAGGACCTTGCTTTTGGAGGGGGTGTATATCCGTTTCTGCGGTAACGGCTACTGGCGGTTCCGCCCTTACGGCGGCTCACTTTTGAGAAGCGCAAAAGTAAGCAAAACGCTCTTGCCCCACCACTCGGCACCTCGCCTAGGCTCGGTGTGCCCTCACTCCGGCATTGCTCCGTGGGCCGCCGCGAAGGGCCATCCATGGCCCAGCGCGGCTACCTCGGCATCCATGCCGAGGTGCCCACTGCGCAATGCCTGCGTTCGGCCAGCGTGGTTAACGGGGCGCCCAAGATCAAAAGCAAGAGCAAGAGCAAGAGCAAGAGCAAGAGCAAGAGCGGGGCACATCCCGGCATTTTATTTAGCAGCCCCACCGCCGAGCCCTGTGGGAGCCGAGCTTGCTCGCGATGGCGATGGGTCTGCCTGCATCAATGCTGAATGT
>NZ_FMUZ01000072.1:0-6807 GCF_900101575.1 Pseudomonas sp. NFACC37-1
TCTTCGAAATCCTTGAAATCGAATGCGCTACCGCTTTCAACCCCGGCGGCAACCCTGCTGACCAGATCGAAACCACGTGCCTGAGTAACAAGGTGCGGACCTATATGCGCGGTCTGCGTACCCCTGGCCAGGCATCGTTGACGCTGAATGCTGATCCGCGCAACGCATCCCACGTTCGCCTGCATCAGTTGTCCGAAGACGACAGCATCGAGAGCATCAGCTGGGCGGTTGGCTGGTCTGATGGCGTCGACATCGTGCCGACGGTCGGCGTCGATGGCACGGTCTCGTCCATCGAAATCACCTCCGGCGGTACTGGGTACACCAGCGCACCTACCGTGGCCTTGACTGGCGGCGGCGGCACCGGTGCGCTGGCCACGGCCAGCATCTCGGGCGGCGCAGTGACCGGCATCACGATTACCAACCCAGGGTCCGGTTATACCTCAGTTCCTACTGTTGCCTTTACCGGCGGCGCCGGTACCGGGGCAGCGGCCACTGCTGAGCTTGGCGATGGAGGGTTCAGCCTGCCAAACACTCGAACCTGGTTTGTTTTCGACGGGTACGTCTCTGACTTCCCGTTCGATTTTGCGGCGAACAGCGTGGTGACCACGGCAGCTTCCATCCAGCGTTCCGGCGGTTCGGCCTGGATCCGCAAGACCAGCGCTTAAGGGGGCTTGATGAAACTGACACTCGAAAGTCTCAAGTCGGTCGGCGCCTTCACCGGCCGACCGGTGGAGAAGGAAATCAAGTGGTCGCAGGGCGATGAAGAGCTCTCTGCCACCGTTTTCATCCGCCCGCTTGGCTATCAGGCAGCAATCAGCGATGTGACGGCCTTGAACGGCAAGCACGACAGCTTGGCCGGGCGCATAGCCGCAAGCGTGTGCGATGAAAACGGGGCAGCTATTTTCACCGTCGGCGATATCACCGGTGATGCGGATCCCCAGCGAGGGGCGCTGGACGGCCGCCTGACGGTGGCGCTATTGGCCGCTATCTTCGAGGTGAACAACCTGGGAAAGACGACGAGCTCACCGGCCTTGAAGAGCTCTGGCACGAACTCGCCATCACCTTCGGCTGCACGATCGCGGAAGCGCAGGAGCGACTGAGCCTTCGCGAGTTCAATCGGTGGGCGAAGTATCGCAAGGAGCGCGGGTCTTTGAATGTTGGACTGCGAGTCGAGCGAAGCCTGGCAGCGTTGTCATCCATGTACGCGAACAGGATCACCAAGGACGGTGGTTTCAAGCCGGAGGATTTCATGCCTCATGCAGGTGAGCGCGTGCTAACGCTCGCCGAGGCGATGAAGGCCTGGGCTTAACGCTTCGCTGGGAAGTTTTGATATCCTCGCGCCACTATTACGTGAGGGATTACCTATGTGGAAGCTACTTGCCGTTGCTGTTCCGGCTCTCTTCATTGCTGGATGTGGGGAGCCAAAACTTGACGGAAGCTCGGAAGCCGCTTTGAAAAAGTCAGTGCAAGAAATCAATCAGAAGCTTCCGGCAGATAAAAAAAGTCAGTTCGAATCTGACCTCAAACTGATAGCCCTTAGTGGGATGGATGTTCCCGCAATCATGAGGGGAGAAAAGAAGACGTCAGACCTAACGACAGGACTGCTGTCCAGCTTGGATGGAAAGACAGTCGATGAAGTTTCTTCAGTCGCAGCGGCCATTAGGATTGCGCGGGAGGCAAAGGAAAAAGAGCAAGCGATTATTGAGATCGAAGAGCTGAAAAAGAAGAAGGTTGATTCGGAGTTGGCAAAAAATGAACTCCAAAAATTCACTGTATCGAAATCCAGATTTTATCTTCAAGAAGAAAAATATTCTTCACGCCCGAAGCCGATCATCGAAGTTACCGTAAAAAATGGGATGTCGGAGGCGGTTTCTCGTGCCTACTTCAAGGGCACCATCGCCTCGCCTGGGCGCTCAATTCCTTGGCTGGTGGAAGACTTCAACTACGAAATCAGTGGCGGTTTGGAACCCGGCGAAGAGCAGTCATGGACGTTGGCTCCAAATATGTTCAGCGATTGGGGAAAGGTGAACGCGCCAGCCGATGCAGTATTTACCGTAGAGGTCGTCCGTCTCGATGGTGCGGATAAAAAATCCATGTTTGGCTCAGGCCTGTTCACCGAAGAAAATCAAAAACGTCTCGATCTCCTGACGACAAAATATCAGGGGCAGTAAAATAATCAGAACCCGCTTCGGCGGGTTCTTTTATGCGTGGAGAACTGAATGTCCAGCAAATCACTCGGCACGTTAACGCTGGACTTGGTTGCAAAAATTGGTGCTTTCACCGGTCCGCTGGACAAGGCAAGTCGGGAGGCAAAAAAGCGCAACGAAGAAATCAGCAAGTCTTTTAGCAGCCTGGCAAAAGGCGTTGGCACAGCGATAGGCAGCATCCCCGCAGTTTTGACTGCTTTGGTGGTGCACTCGGCGAGTGTGGCGAAAGAAATATCTAACCAGTCAGCACTGGCGGGGCTGGGGACTACCGATTTCCAAAAGTATGCGGCGGCAGCGAAAAGCGTCGGCGTTGAACAAGACAAGCTTTCCGACATTTTCAAAGACACCAACGATAAGCTCGGGGACTTCGCCAGTACCGGGGCTGGTGAGCTGAAAGACTTTTTCGAGAACATCGCACCGAAGGTTGGAGTCACCGCTGACAGCTTCAAAAAGCTGAACAGCAAGGACGCTCTGGCCCTCTACGTCACCAGTCTAGAGAAAGCAAACGTCAGCCAGCAGGAAATGACGTTCTACATGGAGTCCATAGCGGATGACTCCACTGCGCTGGTGCCTCTTCTGCGCAATGGTGGTAAGGCTTTTGATGAGCTCGGCCAGGCAGCACTGAACGCTGGTGTGGTTATGGATGAGAGCACCATCGCAGCAGCAAAACAATTCGGCATTGAGTTGCAAGGGATGGGGCAGTACATCACGGCTGGCAAGACTATGTTGGCAGCTGAGTTCCTTCCTGTGCTGGCGCAGTTCTCAAAGGACATGAATCAGTCGGCCAAGGACGCCGGCGGCCTTAAAGGGGTTGTCGGTGATCTCGGTGACAAATTGGTCGAAACCTCAGCATTCGTAATCAGCGCTGGCGACGGTGTCGTGCGCGTATTCGACGTACTGGGTAATACGCTGGTGGGGCTTTACTCCACGGCGGTCGCGCGAATGTCGTCGCTGATGAGCAGTCTGGCCACGGGCCTTGCTGCCGTCACTATAGGGGATACCGCGGACCAGTTCATTGCTGATAGTGAACGCTTGAGTAATGAGGCCGCCCTGAATTTCAGTATCGCAGCCCAAGCGGCTGCGAGTATTGACGAAAGCCTCACGGCTCCGTTGGCGGGTGACAAATTCAAGCAATATGTACAGGACGCCAAAAAGGCAGCGGCAGAGGTTGCGGCAGCCACGAAGAGCGTAACCCCTGGCACCGGTACCGGCATTGACCCAGTTGCTCGCGAAAAGGCTAAGAAAGCTGCCCAAGAGGCAGAGGCTGCTGCGAAGAAAATCAACGATACCTTCAAGAGCTCGGAGACAGATCTTCAGCGTCAGATTGCCCTGATCAACACCTCGGCAGATGCTCAGAAGAAAGCGACAGAGGTCGACAAAATTCGCTTCGAGATTGCATCCGGCAAGCTCGTCGGCATCAATGCTGATCAGCAAAAGCGCTTGGAGGGGCTGGCCAAGGAGCTAGATGCGCTCCAGAGACTCAAGCTTGCGAATGAAGAGGAAGCGAAGTCGGCTGCATTCCTGGCGAACCTGAAGGCAACGAATGCCACGACAAAATCAGGGTTTGACATGGAGCTGGCCGGGGCAGGGATGGGCGACAAAGCCCGGGATCGGCTCCAGCAGGACCTGGCGATTCAGCAGGACTACAACGAGCAGATGGCCGACCTGCAAAAGCAGCTGAACGCGGGGGATATTACGGCGGATCTGTACGCAACAGAGACCGGGATGCTCAAGGACGCTCTGACAGAGCGAATGGAGCTGCAGCACGAATATTACGAAAGTCTTGATGCTGCCCAAACCAACTGGATGGACGGTGTCAATGAGGCCTGGGCCAACTTCGCCGATGTGGCGACTGATCATTCGCAGATGGCAGCGGACATGACCTCGACAGCCCTGGGCAGTGCGAGCAGTAATCTGGGGACATTCTTTTCTGATGTCGCAACAGATGCTGAGGATGCGGGGGACGCTCTCGGCGATATGATTGCCGGCTTCGGGAAGTCAATGGTCAACGCTCTTTCCGACATGGCTGCGCAATGGCTGGTGTACCAGGCGGTCCAGCTGATTGTTGGCAAGACCACACAGAGTGCCGCTGGCCTCGCTATGGTCGCGAACGCCCAGGCAACATCCGCACAGGCCGCGCTTGCCGCTTATGCATCCACTGCGGCCATTCCGATTGTTGGTCCAGCACTGGCACCAGGGGCTGCCCTGGCGGCCCAGACGGCAACTATTCCCATGGTCGCGGCAGTATCAAGCGCCGCGCTTGCCGGCATGGCCCACGATGGCATCGACGCGGTCCCAGAAACTGGCACCTGGCTTTTGGAGAAGGGGGAGCGGGTAACCACGGCAGAAACCAGCGCCAAGCTTGATCGCACCCTTGAGCGAATTAATTCCGGATCCGCTGGAGCCAGCTCGGGCGCTGCGGCGATCAGCATCAACGCCCCGATCACCGTCCAGGCACAGAAGGGAATGAGCGATCAGGAAGCCCAGCAGCAAGGCGAATCAATGGGCCAGGCTTTCACCGCCGAGGTCATCCGCATCATTCAAGGTGAGACGTTGCAAGGCGGCGTTCTCTGGAGGCGTGTGTGATGGCTGAAACCTTCACTTACTGCACCCGGGTCGGTGCCGCCGGCGACATAGCGCAGCGAACCTGGGAGAACGAGTTCGGCGACGGATACGTCCAGGCCGGTGGGATCGGAATCAACACGAAGTCGCAATCCTGGGATATCAGCGCGGTAGGCCGTTTAGTCGCAGGCGATGACCTTTTGGGGATCCGTGATTTCCTCGATCGGCACGAAGGCTATAAGTCGTTTCTCTGGACGCCGCCGGGCGGAACCCAGGGCAGATACAGCGCCAACGGCTACAAGCTGACTGCCGGCGGCGCTGGGATTTTCACTCTGTCTGCCACCTTCAAGCAGGTCTACAGGCCCTGATCCACCTCGACCACCGACCCCGCCAAGTGCGGGGTTTGTTGTTTCTGGAGCCCCATGAATTACAACAGTGATATCCAAAAGCTCGAGCCGGGCAACCAGATCCGGCTGTTCGAGCTCGACGCGACGCGCCTGGGTGCGAACTTGTGGCGGTTCCACGGCCATGCCCAGGAGGGCGACATCATCTGGCAGGGGCAGCTATATTCCCCGATCCAGATCACGGCGAAGGGTTTCGACATCCGCGGCGATGGCCGGCCGGCGTCCCCAACCCTGCAAATCGCCAACGAGCTTGGCGGCGTCCGCGGGGCAGTCACTGCACTGTGCTTGCAGTTCCGCGACCTGGCCGGGGCAAAGTGCACGGTCATTGAAACCTTCCGGCACTACCTGGATGCGGCGAACTTCCCCGATGGAAACCCCACCGCCAGCAACCAGAGCAGGCGAAACCTCTGGTACATCGAGCAGAAGACTGAAGAAAGCTTCGACTCGGTGACGTTCTCGATGTCCAGTCCCACCGACATGGAAGGGCAGATGCTGCCGTCCCAGCAGATCACCAAGCTCTGCAGGTGGGCGTGCCGCGGTGGATACCGGGGCGAGGCGTGTGCCTACACCGGTACTGCGATGTTCACGAAGAAGAATGAGCCCACCGACAACCCGGCCCTGGACCAGTGCGGCGGGTGGTGGAGCAGCTGCAAGCTCCGGGCGAACACGCGCCGGTTTGGCGGCTCCATGGGCGCAAGCCTGATCGCAAGCTCGAGGTAACCATGCGCATCAATCAAAAATTGCAGGACGAGATCCGCGCTCATGCTGAGCGTGCCTACCCGGGCGAAGCGTGCGGCTTGCTGATCAAGACCGATGCCGGCCGCCAGTATGTGCCGTGTGCCAACCGGGCCAAGTCGGAGCGGGAAAACTTCCAGCTCGATGAGCGAGACCAGGCCGCGGCCGAGGACCTTGGCGAAGTGCTGGCGATCATCCACAGCCACCCGAACAAGGCGCCCACGCCGAGCATGGCCGATCGTGTGAGCTGTGAGCTGCATGAACTGCCCTGGGGCATCGTTGGTTGGCCGGGCGGTGAGTTCGCCTGGTTCAAGCCTGTAGGCTTCCAGGCGCCGCTGCTTGGCCGGGACTTCTCCCACGGCCTGCTGGACTGCTGGGGCGCTTGCCGCGATTGGTACGCCCGCGAGGCCGGCCTGCAACTGCCGAACTTCGAACGCCAGGACCTGTGGTGGGAGGATGAGACCGGCCCGAGCCTGTACGAGGACAACTTCAAAGCCGCGGGTTTCTACCAGGTCGAAACGGCGCAGCGCGGCGACATGCTGGTGCTTCAGGTGCCGACCCCTGGCCGGCCGTGCTTCCATCCGAACCACGCGGCGATCTACCTGGGCGATGACCCATCGCTTTCCAGCGAGCCGGCGCCGGCCCTGGGCGGATCGGGACCATTCATTTACCACCACATGCCCGGGCGCTTGGCTGCACGGGAGGTCTACGGCTGGTCCATGGCCAACCGGGTGAAATTGATCCTACGGCACAAGGACTACCGGCCATGACCATGACCACTATCAAACTGGGCGGCGTGCTGGGCAAGCGCTTCGGCCGCCAGTACCGCCTGGACCTGCACGGGTTCCGGGATGCGATGAATGCCCTGTGCGTGATGAAGCCTGGGTTCGAGAAATTCC
>NZ_FMUZ01000071.1:0-7028 GCF_900101575.1 Pseudomonas sp. NFACC37-1
GGCTGGAAGGGATATTTCGGCTTGTCGCAAACTCCCAGAATCTGGCGAGAGTTAGATGAATGGATACGACACCGACTACGAGCAATCCAGCTCAAGCAATGGCGGCGTAGTTCAACGATCTATCGAGAGCTACGCAGGTTGGGTGCAAGTGAGGCTACTGCTCGCAAAGTGGCGGGAAGCTCTCGCTGCTGGTGGCGCAATAGCGCTCTTGAACTCAACCGAGTGCTCGATATAGCGTGGTTCGACAGAACGGGTTTACCGCGTCTCTCCTGACCTCAATCTCTCGAACCGCCCGGTGCGGACCCGCATGCCGGGTGGTGTGGCAGGGGAACGGCCTATGAAGGCCGTCTCCTATGCCGATTGCTTGGCGTTTAAGCAGGCGATAAAAAACCCGCCGACATCGCGAAACGTCGGCGGGTTGCTTTCGAGTTTTACTGCTGCAAGTCGATCGGCGCGCTCGAGACCATCGGTGCCGAGGTATTGGGAACGGCGATTTCCACCGGCAGGCCATCTTCCGCCGCCACCACATCCCGCACCACGTCCCAGTTCATGCGCAGGTTACTGGTGATGTCTTCGCGCTTGAGCATCGCATTGATCACCGCGGTGTGCTTGTCCACCACCGACGGGTTGCCCTTGTCGTCCAGCGGCGTATGCGCTTCCAGGTACACCTTGCCACCGCTCAAGCCCAGCTTGTAGGGATCGTTGATGATCCGCACCGACGTGCCCACCGGAACCATGCCGGCCATTTCCAGTACGTTGTTGTTGAACATCCGGAAACAACCGTGGCTGGTCCGCATGCCGATGCCGAACTTCTTGTTCGAACCATGGATCAGGTAGCCCGGGGTACCCAGGGTGAACTTGAAAGGGCCCAGCGGGTTATCCGGACCGGCGGGCACGACATTCGGCAACGGATCGCCGTCGGCAGCGTGTTCGGCCTTGATCGATGCGGGCGGAGTCCAGGTCGGGTTCGGAGTCTTGGCGATGATGCTGGTGTGGGCGATCGGCGAGCCCCAGCCCTCACGACCAATCCCCAGCGGGAAGGTGTAGACCACGTTCCGCCCCTTGGGGAAATAGTAGAGACGGTACTCGGCCAGGTTGATCACGATACCCTCGCGCGGGCCCGGCGGCAGGATAAAGCGGGTGGGCAGCACGATCTCGGTGCCAGCACCAGGCAACCAGGGATCGACCCCCGGGTTGGCGGCGACCATCTCGCTGTAGCCCAGGTCATAGGTGGTGCCCAGGTCGGCGAAAGTGTCTTCGTATTTGGCCTTGATGACTTGCACCTGGCCAACGATGTCTTCACCCGGCGGTGGCAGAGGCAGCTCGAGTGCGGCAACGGGGCCCGCCATACACAGGGCGGCAAGAGACAGGCAGCGGGCGACGGCAGGCAAGCGCGGCAACATCCGGGAAATCCTTCGCAGATCGAACAAGGGGTATGAAAACGGCGATTGTACACTGCCACTCTTTATTTCGGGGAGAGCGGTAAGGCGGCGTCCGATGCACAGCATTTTTCGGCATTCACCCCGCGCTGAGGGATTACAACTCGAACCGCAGCTCCGGCCAGATCGGCGAGGTTCCGCGCTTCTGGGATTCCAGGATCGCCCGGCACAGCGAGCACAGGCGATGATCCTGGAAAATCTTGCGATCGACGCTCGACCAGCGCGGCTGGGCCGGCAGCAGGCTACCGCAGAGGGTCCGGTCGGCCGAGCCACCGAGTTCCAACTGCCGGGTCACCAGATGCACCCGTACTTCCTGGCAGGCGAACAGATCCAGCTGCTCGTCAGGCTCGATCAGTTGGTAGGCAAACAGGGACCAGGCGGGACGCGGCATCGGGGGCTCCAAATCGGGGGCGCCACATTAGCCGAAAGCCCGCCGGTAGAAAAGCGTCAAAGCAGCGGTTTCAGCGTCGGCCAGACATTTTCCAGCAACTTGCCCTGGGCGGCGACGGACGGGTGCAATCCGTCGCCTTGCATCATTCCGGGAACACCTCCGATATCCTTGAGGAAAAACGGCACCAGCGGCACTTTTTTCTCCTCGGCCAGGGTGCTGTAGACCCGGGCGAAGGCATCGGTGTATCGGCGCCCGTAATTGGGCGGCAGTTGCATGCCCAGCAACAACACCTTGGCACCGCTTGCCCGGGAACTGTCGATCATCGCTGCAAGGTTTTGTTGCAATTGCGTTGGCGGTTGCCCGCGCAAGCCATCGTTGCCACCCAGCTCCAGGATCACCAGGTCCGGTTTATGGGCTGCAAGCAGCGCCGGCAGCCGCGCCTGGCCTCCGGCGCTGGTGTCCCCGCTGATGGAGGCATTGACCACTTTATCGTCAAAACCCTCGGCCTTGAGCCGCTGTTCGAGCAACGACACCCACCCTTGTCGGGTATCCAGGCCGAAAGCCGCGCTGATACTATCGCCAACGATCAGGACTGTACCCGCCGCTGCGTTCTGGGCCATGCACATCAAGGCCAGGCCGGCACTCAAAAACCACACACGCATCGGATTCTCCATGGGCTCAAGCATTCTCACCGCGACGGACCTTAGCAAAGTGGTCGCCAGCGCGGAAGGTGAACTGACCATCCTGCACGAACTCAGCCTGGAACTGAACAAAGGCGACAGCCTGGCCATCGTCGGCGCGTCCGGTTCCGGAAAATCCACGCTCCTGGGCCTGCTGGCCGGCCTCGACCTGCCCAGCAGCGGCGAGGTCACACTCGCCGGCCAGGCCCTCAGCGCACTGGATGAAGACCAGCGTGCGCGGATCCGCGCCGAGCATGTCGGTTTCGTTTTCCAGTCGTTCCAGTTGCTCGACAGCCTCAACGCACTGGAAAACGTCATGCTTCCGCTGGAGCTTGACGGCCGCAAGGATGCCCGCGAACGCGCCACGCAACTGCTGCAGCGCGTCGGCCTGGGCCAGCGCCTGACCCATTCACCGCGCCAGCTCTCCGGCGGCGAACAGCAACGGGTGGCCATTGCCCGGGCCTTTGCTGCCGAGCCCGACGTGTTGTTTGCCGACGAGCCCACTGGCAACCTCGACAGCCACACCGGCGAGCGCATCAGCGACCTGCTGTTCGAACTGAACAAGGAACGCGGCACGACCCTGGTGCTGGTCACCCATGATGAACGCCTGGCCCATCGCTGCCGGCGCCTGATCCGACTTGAAGCCGGCGAGATGGTCGCCCCTCTGGAGCCTTGATGGCACGCTTGCCGCTGTTGCGCCTGTTCAGTCTCGCTGTCCGTCAATTGCTTCGCGATGCCCGCGCCGGTGAGTTGCGGGTGTTGTTCTTCGCCCTGCTGGTGGCGGTGGCGGCGAGTACCGCCATCGGCTACTTCGGTGCCCGCCTCAACGGCGCGATGATGATGCGCGCCACCGAATTCCTCGGCGCCGACCTGCTGCTCGAAGGCAGCTCGCCGGCCCGTCCGGAACAGATCCGCAGCGGCACCGAACTGGGGCTGGAACACGCCCGGGTGGTGGAGTTCTCCAGTGTCGTGGCCACCGACAATGGCATCCAGCTGTCCAGCGTCAAGGCGGCCGATGACCGCTATCCATTGCGCGGCGAGCTGAAAAGCAGCCCCGCCCCGTTCGCGCCGGAAGAAACCGGCGGCCGTCCGAACCCTGGCGAGGCCTGGGTCGAGGCGCGACTACTGACGGCACTGGACCTGAAGATCGGCGACAGCATCGACGTTGGCAACCAAACCCTGCGGTTGGCCCGAGTGCTGACCTATGAACCGGATCGCGCCGGCAATTTCTACAGCCTCACCCCGAGAGTGCTGATCAACCTCAAGGACCTGGAGGCCACCGGCGTGGTGCAACCGGGCAGCCGGGTCAGCTATCGCGACCTGTGGCGCGGTCCGGCACCGGCCTTGCAAACCTACCGCGACCTGGTCAAGCCTGGCCTTGAAGCCAACCAGCGCCTGCAGGATGCCCGCGACGGCAACCGTCAGATCGGCGGCGCCCTGGGCAAGGCCGAGCGCTACCTGAACATGGCCAGCCTGGTGGCGGTTTTGCTGTCCGGGGTCGCCGTCGCGCTCTCGGCCAACCGCTTTGCCACCCGACGCTTCGATGCCAGCGCGCTGCTGCGCTGCCTGGGCCTTTCACGTCGAGAAACCATGGTGCTGTTCAGCCTGCAATTGACGGTGCTGGGCCTGCTCGCCAGCATCAGCGGCGCCCTGCTCGGCTGGATCGCCCAACTGGGCCTGTTCGCCCTGCTGCACGACCTGCTGCCCACCACCGTTCCGCCGGGCGGCCTGCTGCCTGCAGTCGCCGGGATCGGCACCGGGCTGGTGGCGCTGGCCGGGTTCGCCCTGCCGCCACTGGCTGCGCTGGGACGGGTGCCACCGTTGCGCGTGCTGCGCCGGGACATGCTGCCGATCCCGTCCAGCTCCTGGGTGATCTACGGTGCCGCTCTAGGTGCCCTGGGCCTGATCATGTGGCGCCTGAGCCTGGACCTGGTCCTGACCTTCGCCCTGCTGGGCGGTGGCGTCGTTGCCGCGCTGGTGCTGGGCGGCTTGTTGTTGCTGCTGCTCCAGAGCCTGCGTCGCCTGCTCGCCCGCGCCGCCCTGCCCTGGCGCCTGGGCCTCGGCCAATTGCTGCGCCATCCCTTGGCCGCCGCCGGCCAGGCCTTGGCGTTCGGCCTGATCCTGTTGTCCATGGCGTTGATCGCGCTACTGCGCGGTGAACTGCTGGACACCTGGCAAAACCAGTTGCCCAAAGACGCGCCGAATTACTTCGCCCTGAACATCCTGCCCAACGACAAGCAGGCCTTCACCGACAAACTGCTGGAATTGTCCGCACAATCGGCTCCGCTCTATCCCGTGGTACCTGGGCGCCTCATCAGCATCAATGGCGAACCGGCCACGGAGTTCGTCACCAAGGACTCGGCGGGTGACCGGGCGCTGCAGCGCGACCTGAGCCTGACCTGGGCTGCGGACCTGCCGTCGGGCAACGTCGTCACTGCAGGGACCTGGTGGCCGCAGCAGCCTGCGGACGATGTCCCGGGGGTTTCGGTGGAAGGCAAAGTGGCCGAGAACCTCAAGATCAAGTTGGGCGACCACCTGGTCTTCAGCGTGGGCGGGGTCAACCGTGAAGCGAAGGTCACCAGCCTGCGGGAAATCAACTGGGACAATTTCCAACCCAACTTCTTCATGATCTTCCAGCCCGGTACATTGAAAGACCTGCCGGCGACCTACCTCACCAGTTTCTACCTGGCGCCGGGCCACGACCAACAGATCGTCGACCTTTCCCGGGCCTTTCCGGCGGTGACGATCCTGCAAGTCGAGGCCCTGCTCGAACAACTGCGCAGCATCCTGGCCCAAGTGACCCTGGCCGTGGAGTACGTGTTGCTGTTCGTGCTGGCGGCGGGAATGGCGGTGTTGTTCTCCGGCCTGCAGGCGACCCTCGACGAGCGGATCCGCCAAGGCGCGCTGTTGCGCGCACTGGGCGCCGAACGGCCCCTGCTGGTCAAGGCCCGGCGCATCGAGTTCGGCCTGCTGGGCGCCGTCAGTGGGCTGCTGGCGGCCCTGGGTTCGGAACTGGTGAGCCTGGTGCTTTACCGGTACGCCTTCGACCTGCCCTGGCATCCGCATCCATGGCTGTTGGTATTACCGCTGCTGGGGGCTTTGTTGATCGGCGCAGCCGGGGTGTTCGGCACCCGTCGGGCGCTCAACGCCAGCCCGCTGACAGTATTGCGCGAGGGTTGATAGACTCCCGGCTTCGCTATCACAAGAAGTTGCCATGAGCCGTTATCGCCCACCTCGCTCCGCCGGCACCGCGCTGATCACCCCCGAGGGTGAAGCGCGGATGCGCGCTGAATTCCATGAGCTATGGCATGTGCGCCGTCCCCAGGTGACCCAGGCGGTCAGCGAGGCGGCAGCCCAGGGGGATCGTTCGGAAAATGCCGAATACACCTACGGCAAGAAAATGCTCCGGGAAATCGACAGTCGCGTGCGCTTCCTCACCAAGCGCCTCGAAGCGCTCAAAGTGGTCAGTGAAAAACCCAGCGATCCGAACAAGGTATATTTTGGCGCCTGGGTCACGGTTGAAGATGAGGACGGCAAGGAATCACGCTACCGCATCGTCGGCCCGGACGAGCTGGACCTGAAGCAGAACCTGATCAGCATCGACTCGCCGTTGGCACGGGCGCTGATCGGCAAGGCCCTGGACGCCGAGGTCAGCGTCCAGACGCCCACAGGCGAGAAACGGGTCTACATCGTGGACATCGCGTATCCGTAACCTTCACCTCAACGGCGCGTGATCAAGCCCTGCCGTGCGACACGGGTCAGTTGCCGGATCATTTCAGGAGCGTCCGCTGCGCTGGGGGACTGGATGACAGCCAGGTCGAAGCTGTCATTGGCAAAACGCGCCAGCGACTCACCGTCTTCGACAAACTGGATCAGGAAAGCGGCAGGCCCGTGGTTGCGACGCGGCCAGCCGTCGAGGTAACGCAAGAGTGTTGGCTGGTGAGTGCCGCCCAAGAGAATTTTCGGGTTGCGTTGCACAAGGTTCGCCGTGATCGGCGCAAGACGTACAAGGGGACTGGGTGCGTTCATCGTGTCGTGTCTCTGCCTCGAAAGTCTGCATGGCAGGTGAGAGGCAACACCGAACCAGCGCTTTAGCGGTATTTCGAAACCGTTCTTTCCGGCTTCTATCGGCAACGGGAGAGTCACCTGGCGCCCCGCAAGTAGCTGTTTAAATCGGCGCATGAGCGGCATCCTAGAGAAGCTGACCGGCCAGTGTCAAGAATCACTCCCCATAAAAAAAGGTTCTTCACGGAATCCCGGGAAACACAGAAACAAGAACGCCGATTTGATTGATGATGTTCGTGCGAGCAAACACATCTAACAAACCGGCGTTCTTATGCGCGATATTAATACTTTCCTTCCTTTTTGGGAGGGCTTTTCTGTCGTCACGATCAAGCCTGATGGCGACGCGCTTCAGATCGACCTGATTCCCCATCCCACCCGATTCCCATCCTGCGGCGGGTGCCAGAAAACCTGTTCAAGCACTCATGAGTATTGCGAGCGTACCGTTCGTGACTT
>NZ_FMUZ01000068.1:0-8186 GCF_900101575.1 Pseudomonas sp. NFACC37-1
GGCACCTTCCGCCCCCTGGCCCTGCTCGACGGCGAAGGCCCCGACGCCCGCCCGTTCTACTACCACCTCGACCACCTGGGCACGCCCCAGGAACTGACCAACCCCGCCGGCCAGATCGTCTGGTCGGCGCGCTACAACGGCTACGGCAAACTCACCGAACTCACCCACGGCGGCGGCGAACAGCTGGAACAACCGCTGCGCTTCCAGGGCCAATACTTCGACCCGGAAAGCGGCCTGCACTACAACCGGCACCGCTACTACAATCCCGAGACCGGCCGCTATTTGACGCCTGACCCGAGCAAGTTGGCGGGTGGGCTCAATGGGTATCGGTACACGGTGAACCCGACGGGGTGGGTGGATCCGTTGGGGTTGGTGGATTGTCCGGGGAAGGGTGGGTGTCGGCCGGCGGTTGGGGATCTGGATCCGGCGGCGAAGGCAGCTGTTAGTCAAACGGAACCTAAGCTACCTACTCCTAAAAAAGAAGAGGATTTTCTGTATCGCGGTGATGAGCGAGATCCAGAAGATGTTTTTGAAAGTGGTTTTAAAAGTAAAGGTAAAAGCAAGAATCTGTTTTTACACTCTATGGATAGTGATTGGCCTCCTAGCTATTATATTAGTACCTCTTATTTAAGGGAGGTAGGGAAGAAATTTGCTACCGGTGACTACACAAGAATAGGGTATTTGTACACGTTGCAAAAAATTCCAGGGCATGACCTGGCAAAGGAGTTGGGAGCTGCATACTTGTTCGGAGCAGAAAAAGAGATTGCGATTCCAGATCGCATAAGTAATGAAGATGTGCTTGGTGCAACCTTGATACTTGATAATGGGAAGGAATTTGGTTATTCCATACCTAATCCTAATAGGAGGATAAAAAAATGATTTCTAAGGTTGAGGTGCATGTATCAAGAGGAGGAAAAAAAGAAATTGCCTGTCTCGTATGTGATTCTAACAAAATTGCAATCACTTTCAGTGCGACAGATGGTGTTGACAGAACTTATGTAGGTAGTAATTTTTATAAGTGCTTTGCGAGTCTTCGACGAGACAATCCAGATGTCACCTTTTTTTGTAAAGGTGCCAAGAAAAATGTTTATCCATCTGGCATGTCGGCGCAGATGTCGCTTGGGCTAAAAGCATATGAGTTGAGTATGGGTTTAACTCCAACGCTCGATGATATTGTATCTATATTTGAATATGATGATTGTAACTTGGCAGTCGATCCGAATGAGCAGGAAGTTTTTTTTAAGGAGTGGGTTGAATCTCGCTTGGCATAGCTATAAGTATGACATGGCAATTCTTTTTTCAGAAATAAGTCTTGCTTGGCAAGGCTTATTTGTGCGGGTCGGTAGAATAAGTTCAGGAAGAGTGCTTACGGGCGAGCGATTTCGTGGTGATCTTAAATATGTCCACTATATTCATATTGCAAAAGGCCCATCTTGGAGGAAAGTCAAGCCTATAGCGATTGTATGGGTTGCATATCGTGACTTCTACAATCCCCCAAAGAAAGACTCCCAACCACATTGATGAAATCCATGCGCAATTGGCGAGTGTTATGTTGGCATTCTGCTGCCCCTGCGGATCATTGCTCAAGTGGTTTATGGCAGATTGGACTTGAAGTAAGCAGTAAAAATCTAAAGCCAAATTTGTTATTGGTAGTGAGTATCCGTCTCCTAAACCCTTGAAGGGTAGAAAGCAATAAATTGCTATGCATCCTGAAATTATTAATCCTGAGGCTAGCAGGCGTGGACTCCACTTGTGCTCTTTATCGTGTGTCTTTAGCTGGTGGTCTATTTTTATAAGTAGTGAGTATATAAAAAATAGCCCGAACAGGGTTCGTGTAAAAGGAAGGATTTTCGCGTTTGTTGTGGCTTGGTATGTCTTCCAGTTTTTGTATATCCAATAGAGTAGGTAGTATCCAAGGGTCAACCAGAACATAAGAAATAATTTGTTCTTTGATACTATTTGGAAAATTGGTTTGGTCTTGGTGAGAGACTGTTGGGTCGTATAAGGTGTTTCTTTTGAGTTGATGGTCATATTTAGGCCCTTTGATTGATTGGCTTATGGTGTTGGCATGGAGCGGGCGAGCAGCTGCCGTAATCGTTCAGGCAGGCCCGGAATCCTGCAGCATCGTTTCCCACTTCCGTCCGTTTCTGGCCCATGGTCAACGTCATCAACGAACCATTGACGTTGCCCAAAGCATGGATTTTGTCGAGCACACGCATACAGGCTTCTCGCGGCGCAGAGGGACGCGCGAGACTTTGCCGCGGATGACCGGGAAAATAAGTCAGGTAAAGAAGCGGTTGGTGTAGGGCAATCTTCAATTAACCCAGCGCACCAGCATGCGCCGAAAATCCCTTGTGAGAGCGAGCCTGCCCGCGATGGCTGTGGATCAGTAGCATTGTCGCTGAGGGATGCATTGTCATGTCGCTAAAAAGCCATTTCGACGACACGTTCCATCCTCATGTCGTCGCCAGCGACATGAGAGCGGAACGTGTCGCAGAAATTGAAAAACAGCGACACGTTATGCCCTCATGTTTACACTGACGACACGAGAGGGCGCCTGACCAAGCGCCCTCGCCCTTTATCTAAAGGATCAGGATCGCCCCCATGACTGCAGCCCCTCACGTCTGGCAGGCCGATAAACCGTATAACCAATTACCGCCTCTGCCTCCGGCAACCGAACTGGAAACCCGTGCAGTACTCAAGCGCTGTATCGAGGCGCGCACGGCCTTGGCTGAACTGAAGCAGGCAGCCGAACTGATCCCCAACCAAACGGTGTTGATCAACACCATCCCCTTGCTGGAAGCCAAGGACAGTTCCGAGATCGAAAGCATCGTGACCACTACGGACTTGCTCTTTCAGCATGCCCAGGAGCGTGACGGCCATGCCGATCCGGCGACCAAGGAAGCCCTGCGCTATCGCAAAGCCCTGCACCACGGCTTCCTGTCGCTGACCGAACGTCCATTATCCACGGGCACGGCAGTTGAGATCTGCCGCACGCTCAAGGGTGTGAACATGGACATTCGACGCGTACCGGGCACCCAGTTGGCCAACGACCGTACCGGCGAGATCATCTACACCCCACCGGACGGCGAAGATCATTTACGTGATCTGCTCGCCAACTGGGAGCGTTTCCTGCACAACGAGACGGACCTGGACCCGCTGGTGCGTATGGCCGTTGGGCATTACCAGTTCGAGGCGATTCACCCGTTCACCGATGGCAATGGCCGTACCGGGCGGGTGCTTAATACGCTGTACCTGATTCAGGAGGGGCTGCTGAACCTACCAATCCTCTATCTCAGCCGGTACATCATTGCTCACCGAGCCGACTACTACCGTCTCCTGCTCGACGTCACTCGTGAACAGGCATGGGAGCCTTGGCTGCTCTACATGCTCAGCGCCGTGGAAGAAACCGCTCGCTGGACCTGCGCCAAAATCGCCGCCATCCGCAGCCTGTCTGAACACACTACCCAATTCGTTCGTGAACGATTGCCGAAAATCTATTCCCGTGAATTGGTGGATGTGATCTTCGAACAACCGTACTGCCGCATCCACAATGTCGTCGAGAAACAAATTGCCGGGCGCCAGGCTGCTTCTCGCTACCTCAAAGACCTCGCCGACATTGGTGTTCTGCGAGAAGCGCAGGTCGGCAAGGAAAAGCTCTTTATCCACCCAAAACTGATGCAACTGCTGGCGCGGGATAATAATGAGTTCAAGCCTTACGGCTGACCTTCTCAGCGGATATTGTTGAGGTGAGGTAATAAGGGCGCGCACTTGCCCCAGGTATGAAAAAAGGTCTTGCACAGCAAGGCCTTTTTTGTGCCCGAGCGTTCGGAATCAGCCCCATCAAAAACAACTGACCCACCGCCATAGCAGGCATTTAACACCCTCCACTGTGGGAGCGAGCTTGCTCGCGATAGCGATACACCAGTCAACCTCAGAACCGCTGACTCCCCGCCTTGTGTTGAGCTTTGCACAGAACCCGCAGACTCAGTTGACCATCTCTCTATGCACTGCTTCCGCCCGTTGACCAGTTACGCGCGCTTTCCAAGAGTAGCGGCTCACAGTACCGAGTGTGCAGCCAACGTCGTCGATCTCTCCCCCAATTAACTTCTGCAAACGTTCAAAGCTGAAACGTATCAGCTCCAAGAAAACACTAAAATATGCACAAATGCATTTTTTCCTTGACCCGCACGGGTGCGTCTCTATAAGGTGATTTAACTGTATGCGCATCCAGTATTTCTCAAGCGTCATTTATTTGAATCCATTCATGGACGAGGTATTACCTTATGAAAACCACCACTGAAAAATTCGGTGTAACCCCCCATCAACCCAGCCTGTGGACCCGTGCTGATGCGTTGAAAGTCCGGGCGGACGACCCCACCACCACTCAGCCGCTGGTCCGCGCGGATTTCCCGGTATTGAGCAACGACGTATTCATCTGGGACACCATGCCCCTGCGCGACCTGGACGGTAACGTGACGTCCGTCGATGGCTGGTCGGTGATCTTCACCCTGACGGCCGATCGTCATCCAAACGACCCGCAGTACCTCGACGAGGACGGCAACTACGACATCCTCCGCGATTGGAACGATCGTCACGGTCGGGCAAAGATGTACTACTGGTTTTCTCGCACCGGCAAAAACTGGGAGCTCGGTGGCCGCGTGATGGCCGAAGGCGTTTCGCCGACCGCTCGCGAATGGGCCGGCACGCCGATTTTGTTGAACGACCGAGGTGAAGTAGACCTGTATTACACCGCCGTCACCCCAGGCGCGACCATCGTCAAAGTGCGCGGTCGGGTCGTGACCACTGAGCATGGTGTCAGCATGGTCGGCTTCGAGAAGGTCAAGCCGCTGTTCGAGGCCGACGGCAAGATGTACCAGACCGAAGCCCAAAACGCCTTCTGGGGTTTCCGCGACCCATGGCCTTTCCGCGACCCGAACGACGGCAAGCTGTACATGCTGTTCGAGGGCAACGTGGCCGGTGAACGCGGCTCGCACAAGGTGGGCGAAGCCGAAATCGGCGATGTGCCACCGGGTTATGAAGATGTCGGCAACTCGCGCTTCCAGACCGCCTGTGTCGGCATCGCCGTGGCCCGCGACGCGGACGGTGACGACTGGGAAATGTTGCCGCCCCTGCTGACGGCCGTGGGCGTCAACGACCAGACCGAACGCCCGCACTTCGTGTTCCAGGATGGCAAGTACTACCTGTTCACGATCAGCCACACCTTCACCTATGGCGACGGTGTGACCGGGCCGGACGGCGTGTACGGTTTTGTCGCGGACTCGCTGTTCGGCCCCTACGTGCCGCTCAACGGTTCCGGCCTGGTACTGGGCAACCCGTCCTCCCAGCCATTCCAGACATACTCGCACTATGTAATGCCAAACGGCCTGGTGACCTCCTTCATCGACAGCGTACCGACCGACGAAACCGGCACGCAGATTCGTGTGGGTGGCACTGAGGCACCTACGGTGGGCTTGAAAATAAAAGGGCAGCAGACGTTCGTGGTGGCTGAGTACGACTATGGGTACATCCCGCCGATGCTCGACGTCACACTGAAATAACAGCAACACAGGGGGTTCAGGCAGCAGGTTTGAGGTCGATGACAAAACCGTTGTGGATATGGTCGAGATATCCCGCCTGATTCATTGTGATGTTGGTCGCAAGCCCCATTGAATAACGAGTCGTAACCCGCTCGCGACTGGCTGCAAGGATGCAGCCAGTCGCGAATGCATTTCCCTGCGACGTATGTACACAAGCGCCTCTGTGGGAGCGAGCTTGCTCGCGATAGCGGTGCATCCGCAACCTTCCAGCCGGCTGTTTATCGCGTCTCCACGAGACTAGCCAAGACCGACATCGCCTTGCGCCATTGCCTACAACTACGCCAGAATCCGCCGGCTTGTGCGCCCTTGGCCGCGTCGGTAACTTGGACCTGTCACTGCTCATCAGTGATCGGGTTTAGTCGCCCAGGGTGAAACAGGTTGTGCAAGGCGTCATCCAGTCAGGATTACCATCCTGCACTTGATGGTGGCTGTGCGCAGGGCGTCCTCGGACGCGCCGGTTTCTTGTTTCCCCGGTCGACTAACCTGCGTACAGCTGCCTCCCATCGTTTAGTCGCGAGCGGGTGATGGCTCCAACTACAGGAAGCAAGACAATGGCAAAAGATACTCCGAATCCCCCTGATACGAACGAACACGTCTCCCGTGCTCAGTCTGCCCGCAACAAGAAAATCGACGACGCTGCCACGCGAGCGTTGGATTACTACCTGAAGCCTAAGCCTAAGAGCGAAACGTCTGACAAGTCGGACTCCATTTTACGGATTGACCCTGGGGTTGATTCTGAGTGTTTGCTTGCGAATCTCAGTGAAAACCTGGCTTCGGCCAATGCCATGATCAATGATTTGGCGTTTGGTCTTGAGGGATCACGACGGCATTTCGCGTTGGGGATTTTGCAGGTGATTGAGGTGAGTGAGCTGTTGGCGAATCGGGCTTTGGATATTGTTGAGGTGAGGTAGCAAGGGGCCGCGCTTACCCCGGGTATGAAAGAAGGTCTTGCTCGGCAAGGCCTTTTTTGTGGCCGGTCGCCCGACAACGGCCAGCCACGACACATAATCGATTGTGATGATGGCCCTCAATATTTCGCCCGGCAGGTCGTTAGCTTTAACTGTCCTCTCTTATCAAGGAAGTTGCCGTGTCCGAAAATGTTTACGCACCGCCTTTGGCTCAACTGGAGACCATCGTTGAACAGCCTTCCGAGTTTTATGTGGTGTCGCCAGCAAAGCTTCTGACACTGGCGATTCTGACTTTTGGTTTCTATTTCTATTACTGGTCATACAAAAACTGGAGCCTGTACAAGCAATCCACCCAGGCAGATATCTGGCCGTGGGCTCGCGGCCTGTTGTGCATATTTTTCATTCACCAACTGTATCGACGCGCGAATGAGAAAATTCGCGGCAGTGGTCGTACGTATGAGTGGGACTATGAGCAGTGGGCAACCGTATTCGTTGTGCTGACGGTCGGTGCCAATCTGTTGGATGGAGTGGCGAAGCGCGTCGATGGCTTCGAGTTTCTGATCGGCTGGTTACTGCTGGCGATTCCACTGCGAGCCTATGTGGTAAGCCGGAGCCAACCGATGATCAACTTCGCCGCCAATGACCCTCAGGCGCTGAGCAATTCGCGCTTCACCGTATGGAATTACCTGTTCATGGTGTCGGGAGTTTTGCTCTGGGCGCTGACATTACTTGGTGCCTGGACCCTTTATCGTTGAACCGAATGGGAGTCGAGGCAGCTCAGCCGAAGGTGGTTCGTTTGAATACGTTAGAGTGAGGCAACGCGGTGTTTATTGGGGCGTGTGAGATTTGGGAGGGGCCGACGCCGTCTTGCGCCTTTGCCTACAACTACGCCAGAATCCGCCGGCTTGTGCACCTTGGGTCCCCTCGGTAGTTTGAATCCGTCACTGCTCATCAGTGATCGGGTTTCGCAGCCCGGACTCTATAGGCGCACAACGTCACCTTCGAAAGCAGATCGCCCATGTCTGTGATTTTCGTCAGAGGTGGCTGTGCGTGGGAGACCTTCGGGTCTGCCGGTCCCTAGAGTCCCGGTCTGCGAACCCGCGTACAGCTGCCACCCCATCTTCGTTTCGCAGCGAAGGGTGGTAGTTCCAACAGACTCTAGGAGCTTTACCATGGTCAAAATTACACCGAACCCGCCAGCTACCGACGAAACCGTGTCTCGCGTTCAGTCTGCTCGTAACAAGAAGCTTGATGATGCTGCGAACCGGGCTTTGGATTTTTATCTGAAGCCTACGCCGAAGAAAGAAACGTCTGACAAGCCCAACACCATCTTCCGTATCGCACCGGATGTTGATTCGGAATGTCTGCTGGCCAATCTCAGTGAAAACCTGGCTTCGGCCAATGCCATGATCAATGATTTGGCGTTTGGTCTTGAGGGATCACGACGGCATTTTGCGTTGGGGATTTTGCAGGTGATTGAGGTGAGTGAGCTGTTGGCGAATCGGGCTTTGGATATTGTTGAGGTGAGGTAACAAGGGGCCGCGCTTACCCCAGGTATGAAAAAAGGTCTTGTACAGCAAGGCCTTTTTTATGGTTCTTCACGGATTACCGGGAAAGACGCTCTTGATCTTCATGAAAAAGAATTCGCTATCCCGGTAACCGTACGCCATCCGCTTGA
>NZ_FMUZ01000075.1:0-5143 GCF_900101575.1 Pseudomonas sp. NFACC37-1
GAAGCTGGCGCCGCAGCGCTTCGAGGCCGATGCCACGGCCGGTGATGTCGCCACACAACTGGCGAGCCGCTTCGATGCACGCCACTACCGCCTGGACCTGCGCCGTGCGCCGATGCTGCAGTTGGTCTACGCCCAGGATGAGGCCCATGACCGCTGGGTGGCGATCCTGCTGTTCCACCACATGGCGCTGGACCATACCGCGCTGGACGTGATGCAGCATGAAATGCAACTGCACCTGTTGGGGCAAGGCGAGCGATTGGGCGACGCGATGCCTTATCGCAACTATGTGGCCCAGGCGCGACTGGGGGCGAGCGAGGCGGAACACGAGGTGTTCTTCCGCGACATGCTCGGCGATATCGACGAGCCAACACTGCCCTTTGGCTTGCAGGATGTGCAGGGGGACGGCCATGGCATCGATGAGATCCGCGAGCCGGTGGATCTCGTGCTGTCCAGGCGTCTGCGGGCCCAGGCCAGGCAATTGGGCGTCAGTGCCGCCAGCCTGGTGCACCTGGCCTGGGCGCAAGTGCTGGGCAAAGTGTCCGGCAAACCGGATGTGGTGTTCGGTACGGTATTGCTGGGCCGGATGCAGGGCGGTGAAGGGGCCGACCGGGCGCTGGGGATGTTCATCAACACCTTGCCGTTGCGCGTGGATGTGGGCACCCAGGATGTGCGCACCGGGGTCAAGGCGACCCACGCCCGACTGACAGACCTGCTGGGCCATGAACATGCCTCCCTGGCGCTGGCCCAGCGTTGCAGTGGCGTGGCGGCACCGACGCCGCTGTTCAGCGCCTTGCTCAACTACCGTCATAGTGCCGCCGAGGTGACCCAGGATGGCCTCTCGGCCTGGAACGGGATCGAGGCACTCAGTGGTGACGAGCGCACCAACTACCCACTGACCCTCAACGTCGACGACCTTGGGGAAGGTTTCTCCCTCACGGCCCTGGTCGAAACCTCGATCGGTGCCGCACGCATCTGTGGCTACATGCAGATGGCGCTGGACAGCCTGGTCACCGCCCTGGAGCAAGCGCCGCACACTGCGCTGCACGCCTTGACGGTCCTGCCGCCAGCCGAACGCCGGCAGTTGCTGGAAACCTGGAACACCCGGGATGCCGAATACGCCGCAGATGCCCTGATCCATCGTCAGTTCGAAGCCTGGGCAATGGCCCAGCCTGACGCCGTGGCGGTGGTCCATGAAGAACAGACGCTGACTTATGGCCAGCTCAATGCCCGCGCCAACCAGCTGGCCCACAGCCTGTTGGCCGTGGGGATTCGTCCGGACGACCGGGTGGCGATCTGTGTCGAGCGCGGCCTGGACATGATCGTCGGCCTGTTGGGCATCCTCAAGGCGGGGGCGGGCTACGTGCCGCTGGACCCGGCCTATCCGGCCGAACGCATTGCCTACATGTTGCACGACAGCAGCCCGGTAGCGCTGGTGACCCAACGGGAATGGCGTGAAACCCTGCCACCATTGAGCGTGCCGACCGTGCTGCTCGATCCGCTCGAAGACAGCGAAATGGAGCAGCAGCCACGGCATAACCCGGATGTACCGGGCCTTGGGGCCAGTCACCTGGCCTATGTGATCTATACCTCCGGTTCCACTGGCTTGCCCAAGGGCGTGATGGTCGAACACCGTAACGTCGCGCGGTTGTTCTCGGCCACCCAGCCATGGTTCGACTTCGGCCCGCAAGACGTCTGGGCACTGTTCCATTCCTTCGCCTTCGATTTCTCGGTGTGGGAAATCTGGGGCGCGCTGACCCAGGGCGGCCGCCTGCTGGTGGTGCCGCAATTGGTCAGCCGCTCCCCGCAATACTGCTATGCGCTGCTGTGTGAGGCCGGGGTGACCATCCTCAACCAGACGCCGAGCGCGTTCCGCCAATTGATCGCGGCCCAGGGCGAGAGCGACCTGAACCACAGCCTGCGCCAGGTGATCTTCGGCGGCGAAGCGCTGGAAACCGGGATCCTCAAGCCCTGGTACGCTCGTCAAGCCAACGCCCGCACGCAATTGGTGAACATGTACGGCATCACCGAAACCACCGTGCACGTGACCTACCGTGCACTGTGTGCGGCCGACGCCCAACTGACCGGTGTCAGCCCCATCGGCAAACGCATCCCTGACTTGCAGTTGTATGTACTCGACGCACAACACGAACCCGTACCGGTCGGTGTGGTCGGCGAAATGTTCGTCGGTGGCGCGGGTGTGAGCCGTGGTTATCTGAATCGCGATGAGCTGACCGCCGAGCGTTTCCTCGACAACCCCTTCAGCGATGAGCCGAACGCCCGCATGTACAAGACCGGTGACCTGGGTCGCTGGCTGGCGGACGGCAGTATCGAATACCTGGGGCGTAACGATGACCAGGTGAAGATCCGCGGCTTCCGTATCGAACTGGGTGAGATCGAGGCCAAGCTGGCCGCCTGCAACGGCGTGCGTGAAGCCGTGGTCCTGGCGCGCCAGGACACCCCGGGTGACCAGCGCCTGGTGGCCTACGTGATTGCCGAAGAGGGCGAGCCACCGTCGGCGGCCGAACTGCGCGCCGAGCTATTGGGCTCCCTGGCGGAATACATGGTGCCCAGCGCGTTCGTGATGTTGACGGTATTCCCGCTGACCACCAACGGCAAGTTGGACCGCAAGGCGTTGCCGGTGCCCGACCAGTCCTCGGTGGTGACCCGTGAATACGAGGCGCCTCAAGGCGAAGTCGAGACGGCGATTGCGCGGATCTGGCAAGACCTACTGCAGGTGGAGCAGGTCGGCCGTCATGACCATTTCTTTGAAATGGGCGGCCATTCGCTGCTGGCAGTGAAGCTGGTCGAGCGCATGCGCCAGATCGACCTGGCTGCCGATGTCCGTGTGCTGTTCGGCCAGCCAACGCTGGCGGCATTGGCGGCGGCCGTAGGCGGCGTGCGCGAAATCGTGGTGCCGGCCAACCTCATTCCCGCCGACTGCACACGGATCACACCGGACATGTTGCCCCTGGTCGATCTGGACCAGGACGGTATCGACCGCGTCGTCGCGTCGGTGCCGGGCGGTGTGCGCAACGTGCAGGATATCTATGCCCTTGCTCCATTGCAGGAGGGGATCCTGTATCACCACCTTGCGGCGGCCCAGGGCGACCCCTATTTGCAATATGTACAGTTCACCTACGACAGCCGCGCCCGCTTGGACGACTTCGCCAGGGCGTTGCAAGACGTGGTGTCTCGCCACGATATCCTGCGCACGGGCGTGGTCTGGGAAGGGCTGGACGAACCTGTGCAAGTGGTCTGGCGCGAGGCCCGACTGGGGCTCGATGAGATCGTGCTGGACCCGGCGGCGGGAGATATCGCGCAACAACTGCGCGAGCACCTGCACCCTCGCCATCATCGCCTGGACATCCGTCAGGCACCGATGATGCGCATCGGTTATGCCGAAGACGTGGCGAACAATCGCTGGGTCGGCATGCTGCTGTTCCACCACATGGTCGACGACGCGACGTCTCTGGCCATGCTCACGGCGGAAATCGAAGCTCATGTGATGGGGCGCGAGCATCTGCTGGCAGCCTCGGTGCCGTATCGCAACTATGTAGCCCAGGCCCGTCTGGGTATCAGCCGCGAAGAACACGAAGGGTTCTTCCGCGAGATGCTGGGCGATGTGACCGAGCCGACGTTGCCGTTCGGCCTGCAGGATGTGCAGGGCGACGGACGTGGGATCGAAGAAGTCCGCCAGCCGGTCGATGGAGCGCTCAGCCAGCGCCTGCGGGCGCAGGCCCGTCAACTCGGGGTGAGCGCGGCGAGCCTGTATCACTTGGCCTGGGCGCAGGTGCTGGGCCGTGTCTCGGGCAAGGACGACGTCGTGTTCGGCACCGTGTTGCTGGGCCGGATGCAGGGCGGCGAGGGCGCCGACCGGGCTCTGGGGATGTTCATCAACACCTTGCCGTTGCGTGTGGAACTGGGCACGCAGGGTGTACGTGCCGGGGTCAAGGCGACTCATGCACGCTTGACCGCCTTGCTTGGCCATGAGCATGCCTCTTTGGTGCTGGCCCAGCGTTGCAGTGGTGTGACCGCGCCGGCACCCTTGTTCAGCGCACTGCTGAACTATCGTCACCTTGGTGCGCAGACGGCTTCCAGCGAAGCCATCGCGGCCTGGGAAGGTATCCAGGTACTGGGTGGCGAAGAGCGGACCAACTATCCGCTGACGTTGTCGGTGGATGACCTGGGCGAAGGCTTCAACCTGACCGTCATGGCTGAAGCGTCGATCGGCGCCGGGCGTGTCTGCGGCTATGTGCAATGCGTGCTGGAACATCTGCTGGAGGCGCTGGAGCAGTTGCCCCTGGCGCCATTGGGCGAGTTGCAGATCCTGCCGCCGGCCGAGCGCCGGCAACTGCTGGAAACCTGGAATGCCTCCGATGTGGTCTACGCCGACAATGCGCTGATCCATGGGCAGTTCGAGGCACGTGCGGCGACACAACCTGATGCCGTGGCCGTGGTGTTCGAGAGCCGGACGCTGACCTACGGTGAACTCAACGCCCGGGCCAACCAGCTCGCGCATCACTTGCTGGCCCTGGGCATTCGCCCGGATGATCGGGTGGCGATCTGTGTCGAGCGTGGCCTGGACATGATCGTCGGCCTGTTGGGCATCCTCAAGGCGGGCGCCGGTTATGTACCGCTGGACCCGGCCTATCCCCTGGAGCGCCTGGCCTTCATGATCGAGGACAGCGCCCCGGTGGCTATCGTCGTGCACACCGCGACCCAACCGCTGCTGATCGACGAATCGGTGCGGCTGATTGACCTCGACAATTGCGGATTGGCCAGTCAATCCGTGGAGAATCCGACGGTGTCGGGATTGACGTCGCAGCACCTGGCGTACGTGATCTACACCTCCGGCTCCACCGGTTTGCCCAAAGGGGTCATGGTCGAGCACCGCAACGTGGCCCGGCTGTTCTCGGCCACGCAACCGTGGTTCGACTTCGGCCCGCAGGACGTGTGGGCACTGTTCCATTCCTTCGCCTTCGACTTCTCGGTCTGGGAAATCTGGGGCGCGCTGACCCATGGCGGCCGCTTGTTGGTGGTGCCGCAGCTGGTCAGCCGTTCGCCGCAGGAGTGCTATGCGCTGTTGTGCGAGGCCGGTGTCACGGTGCTGAACCAGACGCCAAGCGCGTTCCGCCAGTTGATC
>NZ_FMUZ01000066.1:0-9023 GCF_900101575.1 Pseudomonas sp. NFACC37-1
TTCCAGTCGATCTGTTTCTGCGTGATAAATCACCAA
The DNA here is from genome assembly GCF_900101575.1 of Pseudomonas sp. NFACC37-1. Taxonomy (NCBI): domain Bacteria; kingdom Pseudomonadati; phylum Pseudomonadota; class Gammaproteobacteria; order Pseudomonadales; family Pseudomonadaceae; genus Pseudomonas; species Pseudomonas sp. NFACC37-1. The sequence continues at coordinate 37 of NZ_FMUZ01000066.1, forward strand.
CTCATCTTTGGCGACATCAACACCCACGATCGGCTTTGCGACAGAAACCGGCATTGCCATTGAAAATCCTCCGGGCTAAGGTTTGAACACTTGAAGGGTTCACCCAGAGGCGCAGGCTTGTTCCTATCGTCGGTCTAGGCCAGATGCATTCTTTATCGGCGCTTGGGTGAAAGGAGGAGGGGTGAAATCTCCCACGGTCTGTACTGCGGCTAACAGTCAGAATCGAGCTTTGTCCCTCCTCCTCCCTTCAAGTCCTACCATACAAGCGAGCTTGCTCGCGATAGCGGCCTGTCAGCCACATCACTGTCGGCTGACCCACTGCTATCGCGAGCAAGCTCGCTCCCACAGCGGAAACGCGGTTTCATCGAGGACAAAAACAAAAAAACGGCGCTTTCCATTTCTGGAAAAACGCCGTTTTCTATTACGCGACAGGGCCGGAACGATGGACGTTCAAGCGCCCGGACGTATCACACGTAAAACGATTTCAGCGGCGGAAAGCCGTTGAATTCCACCGCGCTGTAGCTGGTGGTATAGGCCCCGGTCGACAGCCAATACAGGCGATCACCAATGGCCAGGTTCAACGGCAGACCGTACTTGTAGTTTTCATACATGATGTCGGCGCTGTCGCAGGTCGGCCCGGCGATGACCACTTCTTCCATCTCGCCTTTCTTCTCGGTCCAGATCGGGAACTTGATGGCTTCGTCCATGGTTTCGATCAGGCCGGAGAACTTGCCCACATCCGTGTACACCCAACGCTCGACAGCGGTACGGGACTTGCGCGCCACCAACACCACTTCGCTGACCAGGATACCGGCGTTGGCGATCAACGAACGGCCCGGCTCCAGGATGATTTCCGGCAGGTCGTCGCCGAAGTCTTCCTTGAGGAAGCGGATGATTTCCTCGGCGTAGGTGTCCAGGCTGTTGGTGCGGGTGATGTAGTTGGCCGGGAAGCCGCCACCCATGTTGATCAGCTTCAAGACGATGCCGTCTTCTTCCTTCAGACGCTCGAAGATCACCTTGACCTTGGCGATGGCCGCGTCCCAGACGCTGATGTCGCGTTGTTGCGAGCCGACGTGGAACGAAATGCCGTACGGCACCAGGCCCAGGTCGCGGGCCAGGATCAGCAGGTCCATGGCCATGTCGGTCTGGCAGCCGAACTTGCGCGACAACGGCCAGTCAGCGGTGGTCGAGCCTTCGGTGAGGATCCGCACATAAACCTTCGAACCCGGCGCGGCCTTGGCGATGTTGCGCAGGTCGGCTTCGGAGTCGGTGGCGTACAGGCGCACGCCCTTCTCGTAGAAGTAGCGAATGTCGCGGGATTTCTTGATGGTGTTGCCGTAGCTGATCTGCTCCGGGCCCACGCCACGGCTCATGACCTTATCCAGCTCGTAGATCGAGGCGATGTCGAAGTTCGAGCCTTTGTCCTTGAGCAGGTCGATGATTTCCACCGCCGGGTTGGCCTTGACGGCGTAGTAGACCTTGGCGAATTCGAAACCGGCGCGCAGGTCGTCATAGGCCTGGGAGATCATCGCGGTGTCGATCACCACGAACGGGGTTTCCTGCTTGTCGGCGAACGCTTTCATTTTCTGGAAAGTTTCGCGCGCGAAATAATCTTCGACCTGGATCGACATACTTGGGACTCCTACTGGCAAACATCAGGATCAATGGGTGTGAGGGCAAGCAGCCCTCGTGAACGTCCTCCGTATCCCCACTTTGGTTCGCCTACTTCCCAAGGCATGTCGCCGAAAGCAAAAAGGCCATGGGATACATGATTCCCTTGGCCTTGCTGTCTCGTCGTCAGTACTTGAGCCGGATGGATCGTTTCCAGCATGGACGTTCGGCGCGAACTTTAGGGCGTGAGGGGCCTGAGATCAACTAAAAATGTCGCGTTTTTGCACACATCCGTCGTGCGGCCCGCGACAGCTCATGATGTAACCGACCTGCGTGACAGATTGATGTTCAATTGAATCGGTTTTTCAGGCCGCTGAATGATCGTTCCCACGCTCTGCGTGGGCATGCAGCCCGGGACGCTCTGCGTCCCAAAAGCCGAACGCGGAGCGTCCGTGGAGGCATTCCCACGCAGAGCGTGGGAACGATCAAGCTGTTGTGCCCGGTCAGGCAGAGGCGGTCTCGGCCGGTGAGACAATGCTGGTCTTGCCGCCGCGCGAGCGCCCGGAGCTCAGGTATTCGGCGATCGATTCCTGGGTCACTTCCCCGAGGAACACCCGCTCGGCGTCCATCACCGGCAGCCACGAGCGGTTGAACTCGTACATGCGCGACAGCAGGATCCGCAGGTGCTCGTCATAGGCCGCGGTGGCGTTGAATTCCCGCAGGTATTGTCCGCACGTGCCGGTCTGACGGTACAGGTCGCGCCGTCGCACATAGCCCAGGGCCTTGTTCTCGGCACAGGTGACCACCACGTAGCGACGGTCATGTTCGTCCATCAGTTCCAACGCCTCGTTCACCGGGGTTTCAGGGCTGACCGACGGTGCGTTGTCGGCGGCGTCTTCGGCCTTGACCAGCAACAGGCGCTTGAGCGTGCTGTCCTGGCCGACGAAGCTGCTGACGAACTCGTCGGCCGGATGCGCCAGCAACGTGTCCGGGTGATCGCACTGGACCAGCTTGCCGGCGCGGAAGATCGCAATCTTGTCCCCCAGCTTGATGGCTTCGTCGATGTCGTGGCTGACCATGATCACGGTCTTGTTCAGCGCCCGCTGCATCTCGAAGAACTCGTTCTGGATCATCTCGCGGTTGATCGGGTCCACCGCGCCGAACGGTTCGTCCATCAGCAACAGCGGCGCATCGGCCGCCAGGGCCCTGATCACGCCGATCCGTTGCTGCTGGCCACCCGACAGTTCGCGAGGGTAGCGATGCAGGTACTGCTTGGGCTCGAGCTTGATCATGCTCATCAGTTCGCGGGCACGGTCGTGGCACTTCTGCTTGTCCCAGCCCAGCAGGCGCGGGACCACGGTGATGTTTTCCTCGATGGTCATGTTCGGGAACAGGCCGATCTGCTGGATCACGTAGCCAATGTTGCGGCGCAGGGTCACTTCGTCCAGGCCGGTGGTGTCTTCGCCGTTGATCAACACCTTGCCCGAGGTGGGCGGGATCAGCCGGTTAATCATCTTCAGCGTGGTGCTTTTGCCACAGCCCGACGGCCCGAGGAACACGCAGATCTCGCCTTCGTTGACGATCAGGTTCACCGAGTCCACGGCCTTGACGTCCTTGCCGTTGCTCTTGAAGGTTTTGCTGAGGTTCTGAAGTTCGATCATTTCAATAGTCCTTTTGGGGTCAGCGAGCGTTGCAGCCATTGCAGAAGCAGGTCGGCGAAGATGGCCAGGAGACTGACCAGCACGGCGCCGACGATCAGCATCGACATGTCGCTGCGGCTGATGGAAGCGAGGATGAGCACGCCCAGGCCACCGGCGCCGATGGTGGCGGCGATGGTCATGACGCCGATGTTCATGACCACGGCGGTGCGCACGCCGGCCAGGATCACCGGCACGGCGATGGGCAGTTCGACCATGCGCAGGCGCTGGGCAAAGGTCATGCCGATGCCGCGGGCGGCTTCACGGATGCCCGGTTCGACGCCGGTCAAGGCCAGGTAGGTGTTACGCATGATCGGCAACAACGAATAGAGAAACACCGCGGTGATCGCCGGCATCGGGCCCAGGCCCTGGCCGAACTTGGAATAGAACGGCAACAACAGGCCGAACAGGGCAATCGACGGAATCGTCAGCAGCACCGTGGCGCTGGCCTGCAAGGGGCCGGCGAGCGCCGGGAAGCGGGTCATGAAAATGCCCAGGGGCACGCCGACCACAATCGCCAGGGTCACGGCGATGCCCACCAGGGTGATGTGCTGCCAGGTCAGGTGCAGCACCAGCGGCCAGTCCAGATGGGAAAAGGCGTCAAGAAAATCCATGGCTTTTCCTCCAGGTCATTGGGTTGAGAGCAGCGAATGCTGGCGCAGGAAATCGGCGGCAACGGTGGAAGGGCTTTCATGGTTGACGTCCACGCGGGCGTTGAGCTGGCGCATGGTTGCATCGTCGAACAGCTCGGCCAGGGGCTTGAGCTGCGCGGCCAGTTGCGGGTGCGCGTCGAGGAACGCCTGGCGCACCACCGGCGCGGCTGTGTAGTCGGGGAAGTAATGCTTGTCGTCTTCCAGCAACTTCAGCTTGAACGCGTTCAGCCGGCCGTCGGTGGTGTAGACCAGGCCGGCGAACACCTGGCTGTTGCGCAGGGCGGTGTAGACCAGGCCCGCGTCCATCTGCCGGATGTTCTTGCGGGTCAGGTTCATGCCGTACTGCTCCACCATGCCCGCCAGGCCGTCGGAGCGGTTGGCGAATTCGGTGTCCAGGGCCACCAGATGATTGTCATCGGCTTCGGCCTGCAACACCGTGTTCAACTGGCTGATGGAGTTGATCTGTGGGTATTGCTGCGCGACTTTTTCCGGCAGCGCCAAGGCGTAGGTGTTGCTGAATTTCGACGGTGCCAGCCAGGCCAGGCCTTTTTTGGCGTCGAGTTCTTTCACTCGGGCGTAGGACTGGGCGCTGTCGAGTTTTTCCGTGACGTGGTTGTAGGCCACCAGCGATACGCCGGTGTACTCCCACAACAGGTCCAATTGCCCGGTTTCATGGGCGCTGCGGGCCAGGTTGCTGCCCAGGCCGCCAGTGATCTGCGCGTCGTAGCCCTTGGCGCGCAAGTATTGCGCGGTGATTTCCGCCAGCAGTGTCTGCTCGGTGAACACCCGGGCGCCGAGGCGGATAAGCGGTTTTTCCGCGGCTTGGGCGAACCCTGCGAACAGCAGGACACAGCCCAGTATCAAGCTCAACTTCTTCATAAACGATTTCCTTTTTCCAGCCGGCTTATGACGGTCGCAGACCGCGTTCCAGCCAGAGGCGGCTGGCCAGTGTCACCAGGCCGTCGAGCAGCAGCGCCAACAGGGCGGTGCAGGCCGCGCCGAGCAACAGCTGCGGCTGGTTGTTCAAGGCAATGCCGGGGAAGATCAGGCTGCCGAGGCTGTTGGCGCCGATCAGAAACGCCAGGGGCGCGGTGCCGACGTTGATCGCCAGGGCCACGCGCACGCCACCGACGATGATCGGCACGGCGTTGGGCAACTCGACTTTCCACAGCACCTGGCGTGGGGTCATGCCGATGCCGACGGCGGCTTCCTTGAGGGAGCCCTGGACGTTTTTCAAACCTTCGTAGGTGTTGCGCACGATGGGCAGCAGCGAGGCGAGGAACAGGGCGAAGATGGCCGGCCCGCTGCCGATGCCCAGGATGCCCAGGGCGATGGCCAGTACGGCCAGGGGCGGTACCGTATTGCCGATGTTGAACACTTGCATGAAGCGTTCGGCGCGCCCGACCAAGCCGGGGCGGCTGAGGGCGATGCCGGCGGGGATGCCGACAACGAGGGCCGCCAGCATGGAGGCCAATACAAGCATCAGGTGCGCTTGCAGGTAAAACAGCAGATCGTCGCGGTAGCGTTGGATCGTATCGATGCCGATCCAGTGGATCAACAGGGCCAGGAGGGCGACGACGACCGCACCCCCGATAAGCCCTTTGCCATAGCGGATAGCCACAGGCGGACTCCTTTGTCTTTCAGTCGGCGCACGCTTTCCCGGGCGGCAAACCATCACTGGTTGCCGGAAAAACGTTCGCGAGAAGCAGCTCTTTTCGCGGTCGGTAAACGGCCGTCGAAGTGAGCCATGAGCGCAGCCTCGTCAGGCTAACTTGCTGATTTTTCAGCCCCTGACGGTTGCTCGTATCAGAGGGGTGGACGCCTCCACGCGGTAAAAGGTTCCCATGCGAGGAATGATCTGGCCACCCTGGATGTGCTCAACGGTTCGGTTCCTGGCACAAGTTGAGCTATAATCGCCGCCCTTTTTTGAATCACCTGCCAGGCGATTTCCCATGACCAAACAGGCCGCCGAAGTCGCGAAACGCCGCACTTTCGCCATTATTTCCCACCCCGATGCCGGTAAGACCACCATCACCGAAAAGCTCTTGCTGATGGGCAAGGCGATTGCGGTCGCCGGCACGGTGAAGTCTCGCAAGTCCGATCGCCATGCCACCTCCGACTGGATGGAAATGGAAAAGCAGCGGGGTATCTCCATTACCACGTCGGTCATGCAGTTCCCGTATCGCGATCACATGATCAACCTGCTCGACACCCCGGGCCACGAAGACTTCTCCGAAGACACTTACCGCACCCTGACGGCAGTGGACTCGGCCTTGATGGTCCTCGACGGCGGTAAAGGCGTCGAACCACGGACCATCGCGCTGATGGACGTCTGTCGCCTGCGGGACACGCCGATCGTCAGCTTCATCAACAAACTCGACCGCGACATCCGTGACCCGATCGAACTGCTCGACGAGATCGAAGCGGTCCTGAAGATCAAGGCGGCGCCGATCACCTGGCCGATCGGTTGCTACCGCGACTTCAAGGGCGTGTACCACCTGGCCGACGACTACATCATCGTCTACACCGCCGGTCATGGGCACGAGCGCACCGAGGTGAAGATCATCGAGAAGCTCGACTCCGACGAGGCCCGCGCGCACCTGGGCGATGAGTACGAGCGTTTTGTCGAGCAACTGGAGCTGGTGCAGGGCGCCTGCCACGAGTTCAACCATCAGGAATTCCTCGACGGCCAACTGACCCCGGTGTTCTTCGGTACGGCCCTGGGCAACTTCGGCGTGGACCATGTGCTCGACGCCGTGGTGGACTGGGCTCCGCGCCCGCTGCCACGCGTCGCCAACGAGCGCACCGTGGAACCGGTGGAAGAGAAATTCTCGGGCTTCGTGTTCAAGATCCAGGCGAACATGGACCCCAAGCACCGCGACCGTATCGCCTTCATGCGCATCTGCTCCGGAAAATACGACAAGGGCATGAAGATGCGCCACGTGCGCACCGGCAAGGACGTGCGCATCGGCGACGCCTTGACCTTCTTCTCCTCGGAGCGCGAGCAACTGGAAGAAGCCTTCGCCGGTGACATCATCGGCCTGCACAACCACGGCACCATCCAGATCGGCGACACCTTCACCGAAGGCGAAGCCCTGGGCTTCACCGGTATCCCGCACTTCGCCCCGGAACTGTTCCGCCGCGTACGCCTGAAGGACCCGCTCAAGTCCAAGCAGTTGCGCCAGGGTCTGCAGCAACTGGCCGAGGAGGGCGCCACCCAGGTGTTCTTCCCGGAGCGCAGCAACGACATCATCCTCGGCGCCGTCGGTGTGCTGCAGTTCGATGTGGTCGCCAGCCGCTTGAAAGAGGAATACAAGGTCGAGTGCTCCTATGAGCCGATCACCGTGTACTCCGCCCGTTGGGTCGAATGCGGCGACAAGAAAAAGCTCGAGGAATTTTCCAACAAGGCTGTGGAAAACCTCGCCTTGGACGGCGGCGGTCACCTGACCTACCTGGCCCCGACCCGGGTCAACCTGGCGCTGATGGAAGAGCGCTGGCCGGATGTGAAATTCCGCGCGACCCGTGAGCACCACTAGTATCAAGTGTCAAACCGAAAACCCGCTGCGAAAGCCGCGGGTTTTTTGTGGGGGTGAAAAAGTTGTTTTAGCCCCCCAGTCATTTGGCAACAAGAAGCGTGCTGCCTTTTTGCTGTTGGGCACCTCTGGCATTGGTGGCGATGCATTTTATGGGTATCAGAACTTCAGTGGATTTCGTACAGAACCTAACAGTTCTGCTAGTGGCTGAAGGCAGAGAACCAAGCTATATATCCCCGACAAGTCTCAATGTTGCGGTGAGCGTCATGTCTGCAAAAGAGGAAGTTGTTCAGGTTATCTATAGCTATGACCCGCTTGACCGGCACGCACACACCAAAAATTGGGACGATACGCGCGTCCAGATATTTTACCGCGGCGACCGTGTCGCTACTGAACTGGCGGGCGATACCGTACGTTCGGTATTTGAAGCCGAAAGCGCCGTCCTCGCCCAACAGACCACGAACGAGGACGTCCAGGAAACCACGTTGATCGCTCATGATGACAAACGCTCGACTCTTCTCAGCCTGAGGGCGAACGAGGCAGAGCCTGACGCGACGGCATATACCGCGTTCGGCCACAGCCCTGTCGACAAATCCTCGCATCGGGTCTTGGGTTTTAATGGGGAGCGTCCCGATAAAAATTTTGATTTCTATCTGCTGGGCAATGGTTACCGCGCTTTTAATACGGTGCTAATGCGCTTTAATAGCCCTGACAACCAAAGTCCGTTTGGCGACGGGGGGATTAATGCCTATGCGTATTGTGCAGGCGACCCGGTTAATAGGACGGATCCGTCTGGGCATTCCTGGGCGTCGCTCTTCAAGGGTATAGCCAATCTTGCTGGACGGCAGAGTCCGACGATGCAGTACGTTAGTGATTATGCCCTAGTGAAGTCCTCCAAGACCCAGTTCAAAATTTATGCAAGGTCATCTGTCAACGATACCTTTGAGCGTGTGGGCCGCTTCCCCCGAAAAGCCGGGCACACGCAAGAAGAAATCGTTGAACGGGCCAGCGTCTTAAACGCACGTATGATCGCTAGGGAGAAAAGGATTTTGGCAGACCAGGTGGCCAAGGAACGAAGGTTAGCCGCCGCTGCTGCAAGAAAAGCTGAAAGAAAAAAAGCAGTAAACGAACTGATGGCGTCTGACCTGGAAGTTGCGGAGCTCAGGGGGAAATTAGAATTAGCTAAAAGTGATGTTGCCAGTGCCGAATGGGCGTTTCAACAACGTGGAGGTAGGTTTAATCACGCCAATAAGCTTACTCCCCAAGAGACGGTCGCGTTTTCCACGGCGAGCGATATAAGAGCGAAGCTGAACGATATAAGAGAAGGCTATGCGCGCCAAGTGCGGCAAGGGGAACGCTGAAAGACTTCCTGAATTTGCAAACTCTCCGGAAACCAGGCAGCGGGTTTTTGTTGTCACTCCAATGCACCAGCCGCGTAAATTCCTGTGGGAGATTCTATGGTGCAGGGCTACCCCCTAAATGCCTTTCGGTAA
>NZ_FMUZ01000064.1:0-10565 GCF_900101575.1 Pseudomonas sp. NFACC37-1
GGGCTTTTGACATCGAAGCCGGCGCCGCACAGGCCTTCGACATCGAACTCCATCATGCGCTGGGCAACGAACTGGATCATTTGCTTGAGCAGATCAGCATCTGCCCCTTTCTCAACCAACTCGGTCAATGCGATAGTGGGCTTGGTCATCGTGGTTTCTCTGGTGAGTGTTTGGTCTTCGCAAACTCAACGTTAGCCAAGAACCACGATGACCATCCTCTTTCGCCCACAGGGCGCCTTCGGTTGGTTCAGTTACACCACTTCCTGGGACACGATCCGACACGATACTGCGACTGCCGGCCGCGCTCCGACTTTGCGTAAACAGTTCATTAACTCGACTGCGTAATCTAACCCGCTCAACGTTTGGAGTTCGACGCCTGATGTGATGGTTGTAGTAGCACGAACGCGGCACATCACCCAACGCTCCAAACGAACGGGTATGGGCATCAAACAACATCTCGTAGCCTTGGCTGGGGTACGCAACCAACCAGAATGCGCGACTGGTGCATAGCTACATATGGGAGACCTGGATACGTCGAAACAGGCCACCGATCAGCAGACTCTCTTCGCTCCAGTCAAATTGAAACGCCTCGCCGAGGGCAAAAGTCAGCGGTACAAAAGCGCGTAAAGACTTGCCTTGCTCGCACCGCCAAGAGCGGACAAACGCCGTGAGCTGGCTGTAACCGCCGTCATAACCCTCGGCCTTGATCTGCTCAAAAAGTGCTTTGACGCTCCTGCGGTTATGTTTTGGCCGGAACGAATCGGTCTTGAGCGCCTGCTCCAGCGTCTCGTGGAATGGGCTGAGTTTGTTGAAGGTTGCGCACCGTTGGTGCGCCGGCTGAGTGGCTTCGGGCGCTCTGACCCCTTTTCGGATGGTGTTTCTAGAAAGCCCGGTACGCTTGGCTATCTGATGCAGTGAGAGTTTGTCGCGGAAGTACATCCGCCGGATTTTTCCCAACATTTCCATGCTGATCACCCTGTGTTCTCCTGCTCAAAAAGTAAGGAGAGGCAGTTGAACACCTGGGTCGGTTTTCAGTCGGCAGAAGAGCCTCTAAAGGGTCAGTTTTCGATCAGCGGCAACAGTGACTCTGCCGCCCTACCGAGACACCGAGTTAAACTTTGAAGTTTGACATCAGCTTCATCTGCTCAGTAGCAAGATGGCTGAGGGACTGGCTGATAGTTGCGGAATCTTCGGCTTTCAAAGTCAAGGACTGAGCGACGTCTCGAATCGCAGAGATATTACGACTGACCTCCTCCGATACCGCGCTTTGCTCCTCCGCAGCACTTGCGATTTGAAGTGTCATATCGCTGATCACCTCCACGCCATGGTTGATGTCCCGGAACTTCTGGACAGTAATCTTCGCGATCTGAACACTTTCAACGGCCTGCGAGTGGCTGTCGCGGATCGAGCTGACCACGCTACCAGTGCCTTGCTGCAAGTGTTCGATGACCACCTGAATTTCAGCCACCGAATCTTGAGTACGCTTCGCCAAGTGCCTCACCTCATCAGCCACCACAGCGAAGCCTCTGCCAGAGTCACCTGCTCGTGCTGCCTCGATGGCCGCGTTGAGAGCTAACAGATTTGTCTGCTCCGCCACGGAATTGATGATGTCGAGCACGCCACCTATTTTCAAGCTAGTTGCCGATAAGGTCTCTGCTTGCTGCACAGCTAAATCAAGTTTAGAAGCAAGCTTGGTGATGGACTGCGTTGTCTGATCCACTGTCTTTTGGCCTTGCTGAGTCGCACCGTCAACCCGGCGGACGGCGTCTGCGGCAAGCGCAGCGTTGCGGGCAACGTCCTGTGAAGTGGCACTCATTTCAAGAGAGGCAGCTGCCGCCTGATGAACCTCGCGCAGCTGAGCATGCATACTCGTACTTGTTTGATTCGCAACCTCTGCTGCCTCACCAGCAGTTTGTCTAGTGCAGTCAGCGGATTGGCTCACTTTTCTGATGATGGGCTGAAGCTTATCCAAGAACTGATTGAATGCCATCGTCAAACTCCCAACCTCGTCGGATGGGGCGTAATCTACGCGGCGTGTCAAATCGCCCCCGCCACTGGCTATGTCCTTGAAAACGTCCGCCACTCGCAATATAGGTCGACTGATTGTACCCGCCATCAGCCACAGGATGAGAATGCTCACCAAAGCAGCGGACACTCCTAAAAGCGTCTGTAGGGTGGTTGCCTCTTTGCTAGCTTGGCTGAGATGCGCATGCAGCGCATTGGATGACGCAAACACCAACTCATCAGGTACCTGAATGATCACTGCCCAATTATCGCCACCTTGGATAGGCGCAAATGCCGCCACTACAGCGGTTTTGCCTTCAGCCTTCAGAACAGTAGGGCCCTGGTCTCCCAGATGCTCAATGAGCTGACCACTGGTCACTTGGTCGACCTCCGAGAACTTCCTCCCTGCAGACAATGGCTCACCACTCCGTGCCGCAATCACCCCGTCAGCACTAACAAAGGTTATTTGTGATTTACCGTCGTAGAGTCCTTGACTAGAAGCATCAACAATTTGCTGAAGACTGCCTAAACTTATGTCGACACAAATTACACCTAGGCGTGCAGTCCCAGCAAGAATTGGAATCGACACTGTAGACATTAATGCCGTGACACCTTCCGAATTAGTAAAGGAATAAGGATTTGTCACGCAGTCTTTGCCGCTCTTCATCGCGCATGTGTACCAGAACGTTCCTGGGGTTCCGTCATCCGCCATTTCCTTGTCGCTCATTATATACCCAGGCATCTGGGGCGATGCATAAATATAAGGAGCGAAACGTCCAGTTTCATTGCCACCTGCAGCCTTGTCGCCCACAAATTTTGAGTCGGATCCATCCAACGCGTTAGCCGCGAAGCCGATACCCACTCCCGACCCTTCAGAGTTAACTGTAACCTGGTTTTGGAGTAGTTCTATTAATCCTTTGCGGACTGAGGACGGATCCAGCTTTTGCTGCTGGCTATAAGCACGGTGATAGGTGACCTGCTGCATTAGCGCGTCACCAAAAATCCGCGCATCTGAAAAACGCTTACTCACAAGTTGCGCTTGCGTCTGACCAAGCGACTGCATGTACTGAAGAGCACTGTCTCCTAGCATTTTGGTACTGTAATCAGTACTAAGCGTCGAGATACCATTGATGTTATTTATCGAGAATGCTACCAAGGCACTCACGGTGCCGAGCATGCACAGCCCCGCGAGACCAGCGATACGAAATTTAATTGATAGACTGGCCAATGTGCAATTACTCAAGACGGATGGGGAATAGATTAGCAAATGTGCAGGAACCAACAGCCCACAGTTACAACTGAAACTATTGCTAAACATGGCCTAATCAAGCCAAGTAACGCAGTGAATTATTCGGCAAGCCTCCATCAGCATCGAGATCCCTTCCGGCCAGCAAAAACTCACCGTTCAATGGCCAACTTCAGATGCTGATGGTTGCGCCCGTTTTATCCTTGAGCTTGCCCGGTGATCCGCATCGACTCCATTTGGCTCGCCACCGAGCCCATGGTTAATATGATGTAATACTTCCCGAAGTTTTTTGTTGTCAAAACAGACCGTCTTTGGCGCTCATGGTTTAAGATGAGCGCACGCCGACCCACTAGTGCTTGAACATCACATGGCGAATTACGGTGTAGTCTTCCAACCCGTACATAGACATATCTTTGCCGTAGCCCGACTGCTTTAAACCTCCGTGGGGCATTTCACTCGCAAGCATGAAGTGCGTATTAACCCAAGTGCAGCCATATTGCAAACGTGCAGCAAGGCGATGTGCTCGTCCAACATCTGATGTCCACACGGATGATGCAAGACCATAATCTGAGTCATTTGCCCACGCCAACACCTGAGATTCATCTTCAAATTCGGTTACCGAAACTACCGGGCCAAAAACTTCCCTTCGCACTACCTCATCATCTTGACGAGCTCCGGCGAGCACCGTTGGTTGGAAAAAGAAACCAGGGCCTTCAACCCGTTTACCACCAGTCACCACTTTTATATGCGGCAAAGATCGCGCCCTTTCAACGAAGCCGACCACACGCTCTAAGTGCTGCTCAGTAATCATCGGCCCTAACTCGGTGTCCGGATCATCCTGAAGACCGCACTTAATTTGGGATACGGCCAACCCAAGCTTTTCAACAAACTGATCATAGATGCCTTTTTGCACATAGATCCGGCAGGCTGCGGTACAATCTTGTCCTGCGTTATAAAAGCCGAAATTACGTATACCATCTACTGCCGCATTGATGTCTGCGTCATCAAAAATTATGACAGGGGCTTTACCTCCCAACTCCATATGCATTCGTTTAACAGTGTTCGCTGTCTCAGCGATGATATGAGTTCCAGTGGCCACTGAACCTGTTAGTGAGACCATCCGCACTTTATCGTGGGTAGTAAGTGGCTGACCAACAGTTAGCCCTCGACCAAATACGATATTGACCACACCTGCTGGAAAAACCGTAGCAATTAAAGCGGCTAACTTCAGCGCAGTCAGTGGTGTTTGTTCGGAGGGTTTAAGAACAACCGTATTCCCAGCGGCTAGTGCTGGAGCTAGCTTCCATGCCGCCATCATCAAGGGATAGTTCCATGGCGCAATCGATGCGACGACGCCGATTGGATCCCGACGAATCATAGAAGTGTGACCAGCCAAATACTCTCCAGCTGCGGCGCCCTGTAAGCAGCGACTTGCTCCCGCGAAAAAGCGAAATATATCTGACACTCCAGGAAGTTCATCAGCTAAAGCCGCCGCGTAAGGTTTACCACAGTTATCGGACTCCAGACGCGCTAACTCTTTGGCATGACTATCGATGACATCTGCAAGTTTAAGAAGCAATAGTGAGCGATCTTTTGGAGTAGTCTGCGACCAACTCTCGAACGCGGCATCAGCGGCCTTGACGGCGCGATCAACCTGGGAAGGTGTTGCCTCGGCAATTTCTGCCAATCTGCAGCCGAGCGAAGGATTCATAACTACAAGGCGCTCGCCTTCCCCTTCGACAAGTTGGCCGTCAATGAGCATTTTGAAGTGCATAAGTTTCTCCATCGAGCGCAAGGACTTACTCCATTGAGCTCAAAAAATTTAGGATTATAGAATGTTTATCGTTTGCCAAGCCAAACGTCCAGTTAAAGATTCAAAACAATTTTTCAGCAGAAACATAGTCTCTCATGCCCCCCTGAAATAATAGGAATCTATACAGGTATTTCCAAGGATTGCTTACCTTTCAAAATCCACGCGACCACGCAACCAATTAAAAGCCATGCAACACCTACGAACTGGGCATTCGAATTGGCACTGAACAATGCGTAGCACAGAACGGCTGCACCTATCACAGGAGAGACGACATGCTTAAAGAAAGACTTGTCAGCCTTACTTTTGAAGAAAAAAACAACAGAAATGTGAAGCATTACATAAGCAGTCAATGCGCCGAATGTCACCATTGTCACGATCATTTCAATGTGATCTTTGGCAAGAATTGCAATAATGAGTGAAAGCGCAGCGACGAGATACAACGCTATAATCGGGGTTTCATTTCTATTGAGCTTAGTGAGCATACTGGGCAATTTTTTGTCGCGCGCCATGCAGTAGATGACTTTCGTCGTAGTAGCCTGTGAGGTGAGCGCATTGGCCAGCAAAGCGATAAGTGCGTTTGTTAAAGTAATAACAGGCAGGAACCAAGCCCCAACTATTTGCGTGCTAACCGTGTAAAACGCCACATCAGCGTCAGCGCCTTCGAATGTAGAACCTAGCGGAACAAAGACAGATACTAGATAAACTTGCGCTACAAACAATACAGTAACGATGACAAGCAATAACATCGTGGCCTTCGATACGGTTTTGCCGCCACCCTTGGCCTCTTCATTTAAAGTAGAGACAGCGTCAAAGCCGATAAAACTCAAAGCAGCGATTGGTACAGCGCTAAAGACAGCGGAAATACTGAACTGAGCCGGATTATAGAATGGAGCAAGTAGTTGAGCCCTAGAAACTGCACCGTCAGCAATAAGCCCGATCGAATATACTACGAAAATTGAGAGAACAACCAGCTGAATAATCAGAAGAACTTTGCCGACGTTCACGTTAACAGTAATTCCGAAAAAATTAACGATCAGAGGTACAGCAACAAAGAGCACTAGCCAAACAGTTTTATCGATTTCAGGAAACAGCGGTTGTAGCGCCGCTGCACCGAGAATCGCCAGCAATGCTGGAAGCAAGAGATAGTCCAACAAAATCGACCATCCTGCCATAAAACCAAATGTTGAATTTGTACCTTTTGTTACGTAAGAATATACCGACCCAGAGAGAGTAATGTGTTTCGCCATTTCACTGTAACTAATTGCACTGAATATCATGGCAATAGCTGCAAAGGCATAAGTCAGTGCGCTCATGCCGTTGGAGATATTGTGAATCGCTCCAAAGACAGGAATAGGAGCAATTGGACCGAAGTAAAGCAAACCATAGACAATTACGTCAGTAAGCGAGAGTTTCTTGCTGAGTTTACGACCCTCATTTGGCATAACCAAGGCATCACTCATTTTATTCCCCTTAACGATTGGCTGGGTACTTCCCCAGGCAGATTCGCACTACGTTTATCACACACTAGAAAAATCAGCTATGACAACGCGAAACGTTTTTGTTCTAAACAAACATCGGGACTGCAAGAATCCTTCGTATCAACCGCCAAACTTAATGTTTGGCATCAGATAAGTTCCATTATAAGACCCTTTGCCAAAGTGGACTTTCGAACAAGCGAACGGCGCTTTTCGTATGCGTGCACACCTCAACAGATGAAGCCTATAGCGCGACAGAGCAGCTAACCATCCGCTGCTCCGTACTTGCATCTAAATGCTAAGCCTAATGCCTACTCATCGAGTCGGACGCTCAGTTTGAATCAATCGCTACGTCTAACGGTTCAGGATCAAGGAACCGCCTAAGCACGTTGCCTGTGAGACGAGCAACATTATTGTCGTAGTCGTTGTGAGAAAGAGAGCCGGTATACGCAATCGACCCCACGGAAAATACTCCTCCCCCACCCGGCAGTGGAGTTAAGACGATATCTGCCCGCAAGCGTGACTGCTCAGTGCCGCCAATGGCAGGAATTGACTCGAGAACATCTTCGGCTGCCAGAAGGTAGGCATCCGAGAGCGGCCCTGACGTGGCTAGTAACAGTGCCCCGGGTGCTGATCCTAGCGAAGGATCGTATCGATCAATCTCCGCACCCGCGGCGCCACCGCCCATGATCCCAAAATCGCCTATACGCTCATCACGACCAATCCCTTCAAACGCAAATGCGGCAAGAGGATCGTAGCTGTCAGTAAGTCGCTCATAGTAAGTACTACGATCAAAGCCCTGCCCTGCGAATCCAACTCCTAACAATCGCTGTGGTGGCATACCTTTATTGCGCCACAGCCCGGCAATCTCTCCGGAAGTTTGGTGCCGGCGGTCACCAAACGCCGACTCGTGAGGCCTGGTACCGGCATCTGATCTTCGCAACTCCATGATATGCCGGTCTTCTGGATCAAAAGAAACAGTGGCGAAGAACCCATTTCCTCCCAGATACATCAAACGTCCACCGTTAGCAGTGAACGACTCAATCGCGTTAAGCTCGTTGCGCGTTACATACTCTGGATGGCTACAAGTGATCAAAATCTTATAATCTTTGATCAGGTCAAATCCCTCGCGATCAAGATCTTCGTCTGTGAGCGCATCAAACTCACAATCAATCGCCTCAAGCCAGTGCGCAATGCAGAGGTCAGCAGGAAGCCCCCACACACCTTCCGCCATGAACCAAGCGCGGTGCTTAGGATTGAGGGTCAGGATCGGACGACGGGGGCTGCTAAAAACAACACCCGACCCGTCATTATGTATTTCATAGCAGGAGCGACCAAACTCGGGATGATCTTGAAGCGTCAAATCCTGCCGATCAATGATCGGTGTACGGCTGGCTATAATTTCCGCTCCATTTGCTTCAAAGGCGATTCGGTCGTTGGCATACGCTAGGTAAGTTGCAGTGGAAAACAGCACTGCAACTTCGCGCTTGTGAGCACCTGGTTTGACAAAAAATGGGATGTACTGCTCGGCGCCCTCGCCCAGTAGTTTAACGGCATACACGCCACTTGTGAGATCCTCTGGAACCTCCATTGTGAATGCCGTCGGCCATTGAGCGTCTGTGATGTCATCGTCATGAAAATGAATGGCGTCGAACTCATTCGGTGCAGTCCTGAAGTCGTCATTCAACCCTTGGAATCTGTGTCCGGTCACTCCACGTGTCGGAGTGTTGAAACAGCGGCCGTGCAAATCATTTTTGGACTCGTCGACAACGTCTTTCAGCAAGAGGCCGTCCGCGCGATTGCTTTTCCCAAAGTGCCAGGCAGCAACCTCGTCAGCAACCGAATCACCCGGGTTTAGACGCGAGATGCGTATCCCACCGATCTTTCCATTGTAGGCTGCGGTTGCCAGCAATTGGCCGCCCTCATAACGTGCAAGAGCGCCTATTCGGAAGGGTGCTGTGGTGTTTGAGCGCCCAGTGCGAAATGGAACCGTGAGTGACTCTCCGGTCAGCGTATTTGCGCTCGATGACAGACGGTTCATGATGTTATCAATTGGTTCCTGGCCTATGCGCACGGAACCAAGATCGGGTTTTATCGTAACAGTGATGCGGTACCATTGATGTGCAATAAGGGGCGTTGCCAATGAGATTTTGCGCGTCTCGCCAGCTTCTCCCCATACAAATGTTGGTCGGCCTTCTTCCAACACAAGCGCGTAGCCAGCAGAACTCTCAGCAGACCAGTTTCCGAGCACTGCCTGTAGGCTAGAGTCACCACTTATCGAGTTCTGAGCAACGGTGTAAGCGCCAAAATTACCCGACCGCGTTCCGTGAGGAAGCGTCGGAAATATATGAGCTTCGATAATCAACCCATCCGGTGAACGGAGCAGTTCCTTCGGATCATTGACCTCAACGTAGGAGCCTGGCTGGCACACATATTCGTGACCTTCATAGCCCCCCTCGAACGACGAGGCGATTGGCGTCTCAAGGAAGCCTGGACTCGATCCTCCTGTGAACCCGTGACGGAGCTTAACCAGAGAGGCTTCATATTTTGCCACTCCTTCGCAACTCACCTTGAAAGAAAGACTTTGCCCAGGCGATACCGAGAAACGATCGCTATAGCCGAAAATTTGCTTGTTTGTATTTTTCATTTCCATTTCACCCGTTAAGCAACTGTGAATCCAGTTGGCATTACTTGATATCCAGGAGCGCCCGGCAACGAAGCGAAAAAACGTGACGCAAGGCATCTTCGTAAGTCAGGAAAACCCCTGGACTTGGCACGAAATTTCCTCGCTTCCCGATCACTATGTTTCCGACTCCCCAAGGCCCATCGGTACCAAGTGAAATGATGATGGCTTTGCCCGTGATGGAGGCGCCGCCCAGCCCCCGCACAACTCTCCCAGTCTTATCATCGTGGGGCCCGAGCGGCGAGCGCTCGAATGAAGCGACCACGTCAGCATCGCAGTCGGCGCGCAGGCGCCCGTAAAACCGGGCTTGGAATAACGTAGCCAATTCTGCTTCGCGTTCTGAGGAAGTACGCATGATCAAGCCCTCAGTGCGGTGATTGTTGTTTTTTTCATATATTCCTCTTACTTATCAGTTGCTCAAATATCCTTGTTGCGCACTCGCAACATGGCGGCGCTTCGCTCCGATGGTGAAAACTGACCGTCCTATGCCGGTGAAGACATATTCCATCGCGCGGGAGGGGTAATCTTTCATGTGAGAGAACTCATATTTTCGCCAGAGCGTACGCCGCACCAAATCGGTGCAATAAGTGCTTTACTACGAATCGGTGAGGGGCTGCCTTTTCGCACCTTCAAGGTCCGATAGACGACTCAAGGGCCTTCGCTTTCGATCCGCCAGAAGAAGTTGCGGCTTACTTCTGCTAAAGTTTGGCTAGGCTCTGTACGAAAAGAGATGTCGCAAACACCGCATGGAACAAGCCAGCGCGACCATGGCGGCATAGCTTTTTGCGAGCTTGTCGAAGCTTGTCACGATGCGGCGGTTTTCTTTCAGCCAGCCAAACATGCGCTCGATGATGTTGCGCTGTCGGTACTTAGGCCTATCAAACAGTCTGGGTAAGCCGGGTTTGGGTTTGCGCTTCATTGAGCGCAGCGGGATGACGGGCTGCATTCGATATTGGTCGCAGTAACGGCGAAGTGCCTCGGCGTCGTAGCCCTTGTCAGCAAGTAACCATTTGCAGCGTTTTCGCGGGCGCCCACGTTGGCTCAACGGGATGCCGACCTCGTCCAGCAATGGCTGGGCATAGCTGATGTCACTGGCTTGACCGCCAGAGAAAAGGAAGCGCAACGGTGTTCCGTTGGCGTCGAAAAGCATGTGGATTTTGGTTGTCAGGCCGCCGCGGCTGCGGCCTAGAGCGTGATCGGCAGGCTCGTCAGGCCCCCTTTTTTCCGAGCGCCAGATGAGGCTCGGGTTGCGCGTACTGCGGTTGAGTCGATCATCCAGGTTTGCAGATCGATCAAGCCTTGCTCATTCAATCTCAGGTGTAAGCGTTTGAGCATCTGATCGAA
>NZ_FMUZ01000067.1:0-8221 GCF_900101575.1 Pseudomonas sp. NFACC37-1
CCGCCAGTCAAGGCCACGGTAGGTGCGCTGGTGTACCCAGTACCGCCGGAGGTGATTTCGATGGACGAGACCGTGCCATCGACGCCGACCGTCGGCACGATGTCGACGCCATCAGACCAGCCAACCGCCCAGCTGATGCTCTCGATGCTGTCGTCTTCGGACAACTGATGCAGGCGAACGTGGGATGCGTTGCGCGGATCAGCATTCAGCGTCAACGATGCCTGGCCAGGGGTACGCAGACCGCGCATATAGGTCCGCACCTTGTTACTCAGGCACGTGGTTTCGATCTGGTCAGCAGGGTTGCCGCCGGGGTTGAAAGCGGTAGCGCATTCGATTTCAAGGATTTCGAAGACGGCCGGATTCGCAATGGTGGGCACGAGCGCGTAGATCTGGGTTCCTTGGGAAAGGATCGACATGGCGTTCTCCAAATGTCGGGCATAAAAAAACCCGCACTCGGCGGGCTGGTTTCTGGGGTTTGGTTATCGGCGGACTATCCAGTCCACGCTGAAGCTGTAGCGGTATCGGCCTGTTTCGCTGTCTCGGTCCTCACCGTTGTAGCTGGCCACCGAGGCGGATAGCTCCACGGCATACTCCACCGCCTGGCCCGCGGCGCGTGCCTCGGCAGCGGTGGCAGCGTAGACATCAATCTGCAGGGCGTGGCTCTCAACGTCCGGGCGGCCGGCCAGGTAGTTGTCAGGCGAACCGTTGATGATCTGCCAGACGCAATACGTGCCTGCGGGGTTGTCCGGGGCCAGGCCGAACAGATAGAGCCTGGTCGGATTCACGCCGAGCAGCGCGGTCACTGCCGGGTCGGCCGCAGCCACTTGGAAAATTGGTGGATACTTCATGGGCCCGCCTTCTTGGCTGCACGCTTGATCGCTCGGTCCAGGGCCTTATCGAACTCCGACACGAACATGGCTGTGGCCGCCTCGATGTTGTCCGCCAGGGCCTTTCGCATGAACGGCTTCGCGGCCATTTTCGCCGTGCCGAACTCCAGGAACCGCCAGTAAAACGTGTCACCGCCGGGGTTGCTTTGGTCGCCCCCAGTTTCAAAAGTGCCACCGGCCCGCCCGCGGCGGGTGTGATAGTTGTTCTTCTGCTTGGCACCGCCGAGCACCCCGACACGAAAACCGAGGTCGCCGCTCTGCTTGAAAAGGCGATTGTTCCAGCGCAATGCGATGTTCTTGGCGATCTCGGTGGAAGTTTCCGGATCGTTCAGGCCCGCGGCGTTCTGCCGAGCCGCATCTGCGACCAACTGAGCGGCCTTCCTCAGCGCCGCCCGGCCGCCCTTGCGCCTGGTGTCATAGCTGATAGCGTCAAACTTCCCCAGAAGCGACTCAAGGCCGCCAATCTTGAACTCGATCACCTCAGCCATCATTGACCCCTTCGCTGCAGGGCAGCGTCAGATAATCGAGGCCGCTCTTTGGATCGGGTAGCACGCCCTGGATGTTGTAGATCTTGCCCCGATGGATGATCCGCATCGTTGCCTCCACTCCCTCACGCCGACGAATACCAATCCGCGCGGTGACTTCAACCTGGGTAGCCGCAGCGGCAATAAACTCGCGAGCTGATAACGGCTCGACGCTGGCCGGAACCTTCTCCCAAACATCAATCCAGGACTTCACCATTTCCCCAGTTACAGGGTCCTGCGCGAAGCTCGGGCGTTGAAAGTCCACCCTGTGCCGCAACTTGCCGGCCCTCATTACACACCCATCCGGATGCGATATGGCATCAGCAGTGACTTTGACGCCTGGGGCAACTCGACGGCGGTAACCCCCACCACCACCTCCTCACGGTTGGCGAAAAGGTGCCCTAACTTCAGCAGGCAGGCGGCCGTGATAGCCGCATTGATGACAATTCCATACTCGTCGAGATCAATCTGCTCGTAGGCATCGGCGAGAGCCTGGCGAGCCTGCTCGCGCAGTCGACACCTGATATCGGTGTTATCCGGATCATCGGCGATCACCAGTGCGGCCTGATACTGGGCAAGCGCCGCTTTGGTGCGCAGGACTGTGTCCGCCTTGGCCTGATCGACACCGGCCTGATCTGCGAAAAATCGGCGCTGCAAAAACTGCTGTGCCGCTTCCTCTGCACCGTCCAGCTGCGCCTGGATCAAAACCTGGTCTTCAGGCTCGGCGAGCAGGTGCTTCATGGCCAGGTCGATGTCGATCACGCTCATGTTCACTCAGCCTTGTTTTTTGGTTTTCCTGCGGGCTTGCTTTGCGGCTCGGGAGCTTTCTTGTTTTCGGGCTCCGGCGCCGCGCTCACGCTGTAGTCCTCGACGAGGCCAAGCCGGTGCAGTTCGGCCGCCCGGAACTCGTCAGCGGTGATCGTGGACCCGCGCTTGGCATAAACATGCCCATCGAGGAATCCCTTTTTGGTTGTCAGTTGAATCTCTGGCATGGCGCATCGCGCCCAGTCGCCCGGGCGCGCTCCTGATCAGTGAAAGGAAGGAACCGCGATTACGGCGTTGGGTCTTCGAACTCGCCGTGCACGAAGGACTCGGGACGGTACACCGCCAGCGCCAGACGCTCCTCGGCACGGATGGTGACCATGTTGGTGCGGAAGTTGTCGCCGTCTTCGGTCGAGACCTCAACAGCCGCATCTTCACGGTCGAAAACCTGGGCTGCGATGTTCATTGCGCCTACCAGGAACTCGCCTTCCGGGACGGCGTTGCTGTCCACCACTGGCAACTTCCAGAGGCGTTGGACGCCGCCCTCCTGAACGTTGACCCAGATGTAGGAGCCGGTACTGTCCTTGGTCAGCTCGATGTCTGCCCAGTCCACCGGGTTCAAAGCGATGGCCGATGCACGATACTCCGCGACACGAACCTGAAGGATGGCGCGGCGCAAGGTGTCGATTTTGGTGTCGCCGGCCTTGCGCAGTGCCTCGTTGAAGGCAGTTGCTTGCGGAATCAGGCCGAGCAAGTTCTGGCCGGTGCCGTCGCCCGCCAGGATCTGCTCCTCTTCCTTGTACTTCAGGCCGTAGATCGCTCGGCCATTGATGTAGCTTTGCAGGAGCGGGATATCCGACAGCACCTGCTTCGAAGCCCGGAACCAGTGAGCGATGGTTTTGACGGTGGTGGTGACCAGACCGAACGACAGGTCGGACTGAGCCTTGAGCGCACCCTCGCCCGCCTGGGGAGCAGCCATATTCTGGAAGCCGGTCTCCTGCACGAACTCGATGGCGTTCGAGGAGGTCCGGCCAGGCATGATCAGGTCACGGATGGTGAACTGGCGTTCCGGGTCGGTAATGATTCCCGGCACCCGGGTGGGCTGAATGCCTACACCTACACCGCCGGTACCCGAAGTGCTGCTGGTGATGTTGGTCACCGCTTTCAGGCGCAGGCGGGCCCGGCCATGGTCTTCTTTGACCAGGTTCTGGAAGCTTTCGGATTCGGCAAGCTGTTCGCCGAAGGACTTGGTATCTGCCGGATCGTTAGCCGCGAAACGACGAGCTATTTTCTGCTCGATCTCGTTCAGACGATCCTGCAGCCCCAGGCCATCCTTCACCAGGCCGTCGAGGACGGTTTTGGTGTCGGCCAGGATGGTGCCGTGCTCTTTGATTTCTTGACTCGCCTTCTCGGCGAATGCCTTGATTTCCTTGTCGCGCTGATCCAGCAGGTCGTTAACAGCCTTCAGCTGGACCTGGTCGTTGGCGTGTTCTTTGCGCTGCATCTGGCGGCTTTCGGCGCGCGCCTCATTGCTCATTGCGTTATGCATGGTAAATCCTCAAAACGATGGGAGAGAGAGTGCGGGGCGCGACTTCAGCGCCTCGACGAGTTCGGCTTCTGCCAGGTCGCCCACGGACTCGCTCCGGAGCAGATGCTGCAGCCCGCGGTTGGCAATCACCGCAGACTGAGTTTTCGAGAAGCCTGCCTCGCACAGGAGCAACTCAAATTCGGGAAGCGACGGAAGACCGCCGTGGGCCAACTTCGACTTGATGGTGTCGGTGCGCGCTTCGTCGTTCGCGGGGACCGTCACAATGGAAATCTCCACCAGGTCCAGCTTGGTCAGCGTGCGGATACGGGTCTTCTCATCGAAGCTCGAATCACGCACGTAGTAGCCGATGGACAGGCCGGTGATCGAACGAGACTTCATGCCCCGGTAAGCGATCCGCGCGTACGGTGCGTCCGCCATCCACAGCTCGCCGTCACCGAAAAGCCCACGTTCGTCCTCCTTCAGGGACTCCAGGGCCCAGGAGCCGATGGGCTCACCAGTCCTGTGCTGCCACAGCACTGGCAACGTGCGGCCCTTTGCTTTGAGTTCGGCGATCGAGTCGAGGAAGGCGCCAGGCGCGACGACCTCGTTGTAGCTGTCGACCACACCGAACACGGAACCGTAGCCAGAAAAAAGGCCGTCATCACCGACAGCCTTCACGTCATAGTCGAATGAGCGGTACTTCACCGCCAGGGACTGGTCCTTATGCTTCATTCCTGGTTCCCCTTGGGTTTGTCATTGAGCCAGTCCAATAGCGCTGAACGGGCTTGCTGGGCATCGCCGCCACCCTCGCCCAGCTTGTCGATTGGCAACATGTTGGATTGCACGGTGAGCTTCGCGGCGTTACCGCCTTCTGGTGCCAGGTTCTCCTTGATCCGGCACTCATCGCGCGTGTATATGCCGTTTTGCGTCATAGAACTGTAGAACGCGGCCCTGGCTGCGCTGTCGGCGCGCAACAAGCCTTCAGGATTGAACTTGGCGTAGAAACGACGCCGCTCCTCTGGCCGAAGCAGGCGGCGATTGATGCTTTGCTCGATCCGCTTCATCCAAGGCAGCAGGGTGAAGCTCAGGAAGCCAATCATCTGCTGCTCCATACCGGTGCCCCAGCTAGTGCTGTTCTGGGTGTGCCCGACCATCCACGGTGGAACGCGGAACCAGCGACAGATCTCCTCGACGTTGAAGGCCCGGGTTTGAAGCATCTGGGCGTCTTCAGGTGTCATCGACACCTGCTGGTACTTCATGCCCGCTTCCAACACCATGGTTTTCCCCGTATTCACGGCACCGGCGAACTTGGCGGCCATGTCCTCGCGGATGTCTTCTCGCTGGGCCTTGTTCAGGATTTGGTCGGTAGAGAGCACGCCGCCAAGCTTCATACCGTTGGCGAACATCTTGCTGGCCGACTCATCGGCAGCCATTGCCGCACCGAAAACGTTACGCCCCATGGCCAGGGGACTCAGGCCGCACAGCGGATCGGTACCGAAGCCGCGGGTATGCATCATCTGCTCGTCCAGCAGCGTGTGAGACTTGCCTTCACTATCCGTGAACCGGTACTCGATCGCCCCGCTGCTGGTGCGCCTTGGTGGCGATACAGCTTGAGGAAGCAGAAACTCCAGCGAGGAAAGCTCACGCCCCACGCGATGGGGTTCATTGAAGCTGTTACCGCTCAACAGGAGACTGGCTACCACACACTCCCAGAACTCCACTGGAGTCTGGTCGGCGTTCGGCTGGATACTGATCACGCGGTGGACAGGGTGCGTTGTGGCAACCGTCGGCACACCGTTTTTGTCCTCATAGAGAGCTATCGGTAATGTCGCCAAGGTTTCAGCTATAAGGCGAACGCAGGCCCACACCGTGGACAGTTGGAGCGCGGTTTGCTGGCTCACCGTTTTGCCAGATGCGGAGTCGGTTCCGTAGTAACCGTTCCAGAACGCAGCATCACCCAATCCGATTCGCCGACCCACCCAGCCCGCCAGCGAGGACTTCACTATTCCCGGCTCAGCCGACTTAAACAGAGCCTGGCGAAGCACAGACTTGAGGGGTTTATTCACTGGTCAGCCCCTTGCGAATGAAGCCGGCGGCCAGCAGGAACGCCACGCCGCCGGCAATAAGAGACCAACCGAGGCCGGCCAGAACAAAAATGCCGCCAACTATCAGGCAGAACCCGGCCACGGCCGCCAGCAGAAATATGAGGAGGCCTGTATTCATGGGTATTCCTGTTATCCAACAATGATGGGGCTTGAGAAAAAGTCGCTGATGTTGCCGCCGTTATCCTTGACCAGGATTAGCGCACGACCTATCGCCATGATCAGCGCGACCGCGCCGTCGATTTTGTTGTCTTCGCCCTGCTTTATCGGGCGGACAACGTCATCGTTGCCGGGGAGGTTTTTTCCGATCACGTTACCGATGCACCAGGTCATGATCGGATTGCCGTCATGGTGGAAGCGTCCAGACTCAATCGCGGCTTCCAGTTCTTTCATCGGGTCCGACATGTTCGTGTAGTTTTGCGTGATTGTGATCGGATTGAAGCCTTCGTCATCGAGGTCGTGGCTCAAGCCTGTGGCACCGTGGGGGTCAATAGGACATTCACGCACAGGAGCGTGATGATTGGCCTCCTTGGTGTCTTCCAGGATTTCTCGATAATCGACTTCAGCACCGTCAGTGACTTCCAGATGCTTGGATTGAATCCAGGCCTGGAACCGCTCAGACATCCGCTTATTGTCTGTGTCAAACGCCGTGTCGTAGGGCACCCAAAATTTTGGGCCGACGCTGTAATAATGGATTCTGCCATCGATGATTCGCCAAAACAGGCGAGCCCTTGAGTTCATGTCCAACTTGCGCGCCAAGTCGAAGCCGGCTATCCACTCTTGCCCCTCGAACAGATCCAACGTCAGCGTGGTGTCTTCGCAAGCTTTCCAGCTTTCCATGTTGTAGAAGCCGGATTTGGCGCTAACCCAGAGGTTCAGGTGCTTCGTTTTGAACGTGTTGGTAAAGCGTGCCGAACGGATCGCCCGAGCCTGCTGGCTTTCCAGATACTCCTGGAACACCGAAACCCCATGGTTGGGGTTGGCCTTGGCCAGCATTTTCGGATCCGTCCAGTCGTCCCCCTCATCCAGCGTCCAAATCCAGCCGAACAGTTCCTCGTCGGGCACGGTGCCCTCGAGCATTTCGATTACCTGCCGGCGCTTGTCGTAGCACGGACCCTCGATGTCAGCACCGGCCGTGGTGATGATGAACATCAGCGGCTGCCGACGGGCGCCCATGCCGGTGAGCATGGTGTCGTACTGGGCTGAGGTCGGATGCTCGTGATACTCGTCGACTATGGCGCAGCTGGGTGACGCACCGTCGCCGGGGTTGCCAATCAGGGGCTCGAAGCGACTGAAGTCCGCGGGAATATTCATGTTCGAGGCGTTGACCTCGATGCCGGCCGCCTCGACCAACATCGGCGACTTGCTGACCATGAGCTTGGCAGGCCGGAAAACTTCCCAGGCTTGCTTCTCCGTTGTCGCGCCGGCGTACACCTCGGCGCCGAATTCACCATCAGCCACGAACATGCTGATGCCCACACCGCCGGCGACAACAGACTTCCCGTTCTTGCGAGGCACCTCCCAGTAGCTCTCGCGGAACCGGCGGTGTCCGCCCTTCTTCTTGACCCAACCGAACGTCACCGCCAGGCCGAACAGTTGCCAAGGCTCAAGCGTTATCAACTGACGCTTGAATGCCCACTCGCCCTTCGTGTGAGGCAGCAGCTGGATCAGCTTCAGCTTCTTCTCAGCCTTTGCAGGATCGAACTTGAAGCGGAAACCGCGCTTTCGGCTGGCGGCCAGATCATCGAAGTGGCGTTGAATCGCCTGGTGGATGTATCGGCACGCCGGCACTTTCCCGCGCAGAACAGACCGAGCCCACGCCATCGCCTTGTCAACGTTGGCATGCGCGGCTTTGGTCATCAGGAACTCAGTAGTTTGGCGAATTCATTGGTTGAGGTTTGCTTGTTCCCGCCGATGATCCTGGTGCGACTGGAGGGATCCAGGCCCAGCAGCGAACCGAAGGTCACCAGTTGTCGCATCGATTCATTCGCCGCGGTGAGTGCCGGGTTCTTCATGGGGCTGCCCTGGGCTGACTCGACCACGATGCCGAACTGCTGGACCGCCTCTTCTGCCATTCGCCACTTGTCATAGGCGGTGCAGAACGCTTCGACGTTGTGCAAATCAGTGAGCGCAACAACATGCTCGCGCAATAATTCAGGTATCAGCATCCGCCACATGGTCGCGGCCCGAGGGCTCAGCCAGTCCGGCGGATCAATATTTGTGACCGTTGAAAACTGCGGTTCGGCCTCGTTCAAGGCCCTCTTACCGGGGTTCCCAGCGAGTTTCTTCTGGGCCGTCGGCTTGGGTTTGCGACCACGGCCGGCGACCGTGGCGGTGCCCCCCATCGCGCAACTCCTGATTTTTTAATTTCGCGGTCGTGAAAGAAAGGCTGAGGGCGCGGTCTAGAAGCCAAAGGGC
>NZ_FMUZ01000061.1:0-12265 GCF_900101575.1 Pseudomonas sp. NFACC37-1
ACGTCGCCGCCGACCATCAGGTAGCGCAGCGCGCCGAAGGCCGGCGCCAGGGCCTCGGCGTACTGATGGAACAGCCCGGCGGTGAGCCAGAGCACGCTGACTTCGTGGTGCAGCAGGTGCTCGTTGAAGCGGGCCGCGTCCAGCAGGGTTTCCCTGGGGCAGACCACCAGGCAGCCGCCGTTGAGCAGCGCGCCCCAGATCTCCAGGGTACTGGCGTCGAAGGCCGGGTTGGCGGCGAGGGCGAAGCGGTCCTGGGCGGTGAACGCGGCGAAGCCGTTGTTGCGCACCAGCCGGGTGATGGCGCGGTGCGGCACCTGCACACCCTTGGGCGTTCCGGTGGAGCCGGAGGTGTACATGATGTAGGCCGGTGCCTCGCTCGACACTGTCACAGGCTGACGCGGCGGGGTGGGTTCGTCCGCAGTCGCAAGGCGATCCCAAGGGCACAAGATCCGGTAGCCGGAACCTTGCACCGACGCGTCCGGGTTCTCACAGAGCAGCCAGGCGCTGGCACAGTCGTCCAGCAACGCGCGTTGACGCTGCAGTGGGGTGGCGGTGTCGATGGGCACGTAGGTCGCGCCGTTTTTCAGGATCGCCAGGAGCGCCGTGACCAAGCGCGGGCCGCGCGCAAGGCTCAGGGCGACCCGGGCGCCCGGGGTGACGCCGTGCTCGGCCAGCCAGTGCGCCAGATGCTCGGCCTGTTGGTCGAGCTGGCGGTAACTGAGCAAGTAGTCGCCGTCCTGCACCGCGGTGGCGTCGGGCCGGCGCTGGGCCTGGGCCTCGAACAGACGGTGCAGGGGCTCCTCGGCAGGGTAATCGCGGGTGGTTTCATTGAATCCGTGGAGCACCTGCTGACGTTCGTCCGCGCCGAGGATCGACAGCGCCTGGAGCGGCTGCTGGTCGTTCTCGACCATCGCCTGCAACGTGGCGCACAGCGCCTGCCAGTGACGCTCGACGGTGCCGGGGTCGAACAGCGCCGTGGCGTAGGTCAGCCGACCGCCGATCACGCCGTCGCGCTCATACAGGTTCAAGGTCAGGTCGAACTTGGCGCTGTCCTCATCGGTGGACAGCGGGGTCACTTCCAGGTCGCCCAGGGCCAGGCTCGGCTGCGGAGCATTCTGCCAGGCCAGCATGACCTGGAAGATCGGACTGTGAGCCAACGAACGCGACGGGTTCAAGGCTTCCACCAATTGCTCGAAAGCCAACTCCTGGTGGGCCTGGGCATCCAGCGCGGTGCGCCGTACCTGGGCCAGCAGCTCGCCGACCTGGCTGACCCGGTCGAGGCGCACCCGCAACGCCTGAGTGTTGACGAAGAAGCCGATCAGCGGCTCGACCTCGGCACGGGTGCGATTCGCCAGCACCGAGCCGATGACCAGGTCATCCTGACCCGACAACCGGCCAAGGACCACCGACCAGGCGGCCAGCACGGTCATGAACAACGTCGTGCCGTGGCGTTCGTTCAAGTGCTTGAGGGACCGCACCAGCGCGGCGTCGATGCTCAGCTCCAGGCTGGCTCCGGTGAAGTCCTGTCGGGCCGGGCGCGGCCGGTCCAGGGCCAGGTTCAATGAAGGGGGCGCGTCGGCCAGTTGGGTGCGCCAGTAGTCCAGTTGCTCAGCGATGCGTTGCGCCTGGCGTGGGGAGCGTTGCCACAGGGCGTAGTCGGCGTACTGGATGGCCAGCGGTGGCAGCGGATCGGCTTGCCCCCGGCTGAAAGCCCGGTACAGCTCGCTCAACTCTCGGGTCAGCACGCCCAGGGACCAGGCGTCGCCGACAATGTGGTGCATGGTCACCAGCAGGACGTGCTCCTGCTCGGCCAGGCGCAACAGGCGGGTGCGAAACAGCAGGCCGTCGGCCAGATCGAAAGGCGCCTGGGCTTCAGCGATGTAATGGGCCTGCAACTGTGCCGGCGACTGATCCCGCAGGTCAAAGCACGGCATCACCAGCGAATGCCCGGGATCCACCACCTGGCACGGCTCGCCGCCGTCGGACACAAAACGGCTGCGCAAGGCTTCGTGCCGCTCGACGATGCGCGCCAGCGCGGCGCCCAGGGCCGCTTCATTCAGCTCACCGCGCAGCCGCAGGCCTCCGGCCATGTGGTAGGCCGCGCTGGCCTGGGCATCCAGGTGCGCGATGAACCATAGGCGTTGCTGGGCAAACGACAACGGCAGCCGCGCCGGCCGTGGACCGGCCGGGATCGGTGCCGCACCGTGGAGCCCGGCCGCGCCCAGGGCTTCGATGGCCCGTGCCTGGCGTTGCAGCGTCGGGTGATCGAACACACTGGCCAAGGGCAGTTCGACCCGCAATTGCTGACGCAGTTGGGAAACCAGTTGCACCGCCAGCAGAGAGTGGCCACCGGCCTGGAAAAAATGCTCGTCACGGCCGATCCGTGGTCGGCCCAACAGGCGCCCCCAGATCGTCGCCAGTTGGTTTTCCAGCGGCCCCATGGGCGCTTCGAAGTGTCCGCTGGCGGCCTGTTCCGGTGCCGGCAGCGCGCTGCGATCGAGCTTGCCGTTGGGCGTCAGTGGCAGGGCGGGCAGGGCCACATAGGCGCTGGGTTGCATGTACTCGGGCAATACCGCCGCCAGGGCGTCGCGCAGTATCGCCTCGTCAGGCGCCGCTTCCGGCTGGGCCACCCAATACGCCACCAGCCGCGCATCGCCGCTCGGCTCCTGACGAGCCACGACCACGGCGTGCTGCACCCCCGGAACACGCGCCAGGGCGCTTTCGATCTCGCCCAGTTCGATACGATAGCCGCGCACCTTGACCTGGAAGTCGTTGCGCCCCAGGTAGAGCAGTTGCCCATCCTCGGTCCAGCGACCAAGGTCGCCGGTGCGGTACATCCGCGCGCCGGGCTGGGCTGCGAAGGGGTCCGGGAGGAAACGCTCCTCGGTCAGCACCGGCCGGTTCAGGTAACCCCGAGCGACACCGGCGCCGCCGATGTACAGCTCGCCCACCACGCCACGGGGCACCAGTTGCCGGTGCGCATCGAGCAGGTAGACCTGGGTGTTGTCCAGCGGCCGACCGATACCCGGCACAAAGCCTTCGGCGCGGTCCATCGCCACCCAGGTCGAATAGGTGGTGGTTTCCGACGGTCCGTACAGGTTGCACAGGCGTTGCACGTCACTGTGGTCGAAGATCCTTTGCACCAGGCCCTGCTTGAGTGGTTCGCCGGCCAGGTTGACCACCCGCGTCGAGGCCGGGATCGCCGCGGCCCCCACCAGCGCATCGAGCGCCGAGGGCACGCTGTTGATCAGGGTGACGGGCACCGGACGGTCGAGCAGGGCCAGGGCATTGGTGGCCAGGTGCAGGGTCGCGCCGGCGGCCAGGGGCACGAAAAATTCGAAGACCGCCAGGTCGAAGTTGATCGAGGTGGCGAACAGGCTGTCGCGCAGACTTTCGGCGTCGAAGACGCGCAGCGCCCAGTGCAACAGGTTGCAAGCATTGCGGTGCTCGATCATCACGCCCTTGGGCAGGCCGGTGGAACCCGACGTATAGATCACGTAGGCCAGGTGCGCGCCGGTCAGGCCCAGGCACGCCGGGTCCGGATTGTCGGCCGGTTGCTCGGCCAGACGGACCTGGGTCTGCGGATCATCCAGGCACAGGGCGGTGCAACCCGCCGGTGCCGTCACGCTGGCTTGCAGTGCGGTGGTGGTCAGCAACGCCTGGGGCGCGCTGTCTTCGAGCATGTGCGACAGCCGCTCGCGCGGGTACGCCGGGTCCAGCGGCACATAGGCCGCGCCGGCCTTGAGGATGCCGAGCAGGGCGACCAGCAGATGCGGGCCGCGTTCCAGGCAGATCGCTACCCGGCTGTCCGGCTGCACGCCGGCGCCCAGCAACAGGTGGGCAAGGCGATTGGCCTGGGCGTTGAGCGCTCCATAGGTCAACGGAGTGGCGCCATCGGCCGCGTCGAAACGCGCGGCGATGGCCTGGGGCTGGCGTTCCGCTTGGCGTTCCAGGGCCAGGTGCAACAGGTCCCGCTCGGGCAGCGGCCGGGCAGTATTGTTGAACGTGCGCAGCAGTTGCTCACGCTCCGCCTCCGGGAGTATCGAAAGATGGCAGGCCAGGTGCTGGGGCGTACCTTCCAGCGCGTCGAGCAGGTTATCCAGGGCCGTTTGCAGCCAGCCAAGCACCGGGGCCGCGCCCACCAGGGGATCGATTTGCAGGCTCAGCGAAAACCCATCGCCCAGGTCGTCCACCGACAGGTTGAAGGGATAGTTGGTGCGTTCCTCACCGCCCAGAACCTGCATGCCATCGAGCACCGGGGCAGGCCCCTGGGCTGTGCTGTGCCGGTAGTTGAGCAGCGCCGAGAACAGCGCCGTGCCGCTGGGCAGCGCGCTGCAGCGTTGGGCCAGGCCCAAGGGCGCGTGCTCATGGGCGATCAACCGGCTGAGTAACCCGTGGGTGTCGCGCAGGGCCTGCCTCACCGGCACCGCCAGGCGCACCCGCAACGGCAATGTATTGATGAACAGGCCCATGGCGGTGGCTGCTTCGGCGGCGCCCAGCAGGCGACCGAACATCACCGTGCCGAACACCACGTCGTCACGGCCGCTGGTCTTACCCAGCACCAAGGCCCAGGCCAGATGGAACAGACTGGCGCTGCTGACTTCCAGGCGGCGCGACAGTTCGCGGATGCGCCGGCTCAGATCCAGTGCCAGCGGCGCTTCCAGGGTCTGCACCTGGCTGCCGTCGCCGCGCACATCGAGCAGCCCGCAGGGCGCGGTGGGCTCGTCAATATCGCCAAGCAGCTCGGTGAAGAATGCCGCGTGTTGCGCTTCGCTCAGGCCCTGGCGGGCGCGCACCACGAAATCACGGAACGGGCGTGGCGGTTGCAGGTCGGCCAGGCGGCCCTGCTGGATCGCCGCGACCTCGCTCACCAGCCGCTCCAGCGATGTATGGTCCATCACCGCATGGTGGTGCAGCAGTTGCAGCAGCCAGCGACCGTTTGCCGGATCCGCTGCAGCCACCGCGCGCATCAGGGGTGCCTGGCGCAGGTCCAGCCGATGCTCCCTGGGATCGGTCCAGGTGCGCAGCGTGGTGGCCACGTCGCCCGCGGGCGGGTTGAACAGTTCCAGTGTCAGCGGAGCCTGACGCCACACCACTTGGACCGGCGCATCGAGACCTTCCCAGGCCAGCGCGGTGCGCAGGATGTCGTGGCGGGCGATGGCCTGGTTGAGAGCGTCCATGAAGCGGCGCAGGCGCGGTTCGTCATCGAAGGCCAGTAGCACGTGCAGCAGGTAGGTATCGCCACGCTCCTGGAGCAGGTTGTGGAAGAGGATGCCGGCCTGCAGGGGCACCAGCGGGTAGATGTCCTGGATATTGGCGGCACCGCCCGGAACGCTGGCGACGATGCCTTCGATCTGAGCCGCGTCGAGCTGGCAGAGATCGAGCAGCGCCGGGGTGATGGCGGTGGTACCCGCTGGCAGTCCGCTGGTGCCGGCGGGCTGCGCCGCGGGCTGGCGCAGGGCTTCGATCAGCGCCGGCTTGTGGCTGCGCAGGAGGGCGATCAGTTCCTGGTCGGCCAGCACTTCATTGTCGGCCACCACCGAGAGTTGGTCGCCGCGCAACGACAGGGTCACGCCGCGGTGTTTGAGCAGAGCCAGCAGTTGATCCGCAGTCACAGGAGCAGTTCCTTCAATGGAGTAGTGGCCGCGGCCAGACCGGCAAGGGTCGGTGCGGTGAACAATTGGCTGATGTCGACCCGCAGGTGGTGCTGGCGCATGCGCTCCACCAGCCCCATGGCAATCAGCGAGTGGCCGCCGAGGGCGAAAAAGTTGTCGTGTCGGCTGACCCGCTCGACGTTCAGCAGCTCGCACCAGATGGCCGCCAGGGCTATCTCGATGTCGCCTTGGGGGGCTTCGTAACGGGTTTGCACGTACGCCTGGGCGTCGGGTTCGGGCAGGGCATTGCGGTCGAGCTTGCCGTTGGCCGTCAACGGCAGGCTATCCAGGCGCACATAGGCGCTGGGCAGCATCGACTCGGGCAAGCGTTCGGCCAGGGCCGTCCGCGCCTGTGCTGGCGTCGGTGGCGCGTCGCCCAGCAGGTACGCGATCAGTCGGGCCACCCCATGGCGATCGGGACGACCGACCACCACCGCTTGCCGGACACCGGGCAGCGCCAACAGATGGCTTTCGATTTCCCCCAGCTCGATGCGGTGCCCATGGATCTTCACCTGGAAGTCGGTGCGGCCAAGGTAGCTGAGGCTGCCATCGAGCTCCCAGCGGCCGAGGTCGCCGGTGCGATACAGTCGCGCGCCGGGCTGGGTCGAGAACGGGTCGGCGATGAACCGCTCCTGGGTTAGCGCCTCGCGCTGCCAGTAGCCACGGGCCACGCCTTGGCCGCCAATGTGGATTTCACCTACCACCCCCAGCGGCGCGCGCCGACCGTGATGATCGAGCACCTGCACCTGAGTATTGGGCAGAGGCTGGCCAAGGCTGGGCAGCGGATGCTGGTCCAGCCAGGCGCTGGTGGTGTCGACCGTACACTCGGTCGGGCCGTAGACGTTCAGCACCCGCACGCCGGGCTCACCGGCCAGTTGCTGCCAGAGCTCTGCGGGGACGGCCTCGCCGCCGAGCAGCAGGCGGCGGGGCAACGGCTGGGGCAGGGCCAGCGTCTGGCGATGCTTGAGCAGCGCTTGCAACTGGGTCGGGGTGCAGTCGAATAGGGTTACCTGCCGGCTCTGCAGGTAATCGAGCAGGGCCGCTGCGTCCAGGCGCACGCGTTTTGGAATCAACACCAGGCAGTGGCCGCTCAGCCACTGACACAGCTGCTGGACCGAGGCGTCGAAGGCCACCGAGGCGTTGAGCGAGCAGCGCGTACCGGCTGGCAGGTCAGCCAGACGCTGGTGCAACCCGGCCCAGAGGTTGAGCACCGAGCGGTGCTCGACCATGACGCCCTTGGGCTGGCCGGTGGAGCCTGAGGTGTAGATCAGATAGGCGAGGTCGCTGGGCTGGGTGCCGATGTTCGGATCGTCGGTTGCGGCCTGCTGCCAGGCGGCACCAACGGCATCCAGGCAGATCAGCGGCCCGGCGTCGAATGTCGGCAGCCCCTCGCGCACTCGCTCCTGGGTGAGCAGCGCCGCCGGAGCGCTGTCTTGCAGCATGAAGGCCAGCCGCGGCGCCGGATAATCGGGGTCCAGCGGCACATAGGCGCAGCCGGCTTTCCACACCGCCAGCAAGGCGATCGCCAGGTGCGCTTCGCGATCCAGGCACACCGCGACCCGTTGCCCGGGTCGTACACTCTGGTCCAGCAAGTGATGGGCCAGGCGGTTGGCCTGTCCGTCGAGCTGTCGAAAGCTCAGTTGGCGATGCTCGTCGATCAGCGCAAGGGCGTCGGGGCGGTGAGCGGCCTGCTCGGCGAAGCGCCCGTGCAGGGTGCCGTCGGGCGCTGACACGGACAGCACTGGGTTGAGGCGATTCAACCGTGCTTGCTCGGCGGCGGGTAATACGTCCAATGACTGGATGTGCCCATCGTCGGTCTGTTCCAGCGCTTCCACCAGGGCGTGCAGGGCCGTCAGCATGAAGTTCAGCAGCCGTTCCGGCGCATGGTCGGGGTGGGTCTGGGCGGTCAGTTGGAAACCTTCGCCCAGATCGTCCACCGCCAGGTTGAAGGGGTAATGGGTTCGCTCCTCGCTGTGCAGCAGGGTCATGCCGGGCATGGCCTGGTGCACATTGGCTTGGCCGGCATGGCTGTAGCGGTAATTGAACAACGCGCTGAACAACGCCGTCCCCGGCGCTATCGCGCTGCAACGCTGGGCCAGGGCCAGCGGGGTCTGCTCGTGGCAGAGCAGACCGTTGAGGGTGTCCTGGACCTGCCTAAGGGTGGCGTGGACGCCGCCGTCCAGGCGCACCCGCAGTGGAAGGGTGTTGATGAACAGGCCCAAGGTCCGGTCGGCGTGGGCGCCGGCCTGCAGGCGACCGAACAGTACCGTGCCAAAGACCACATCGTCGCGCCCACTCAGGCGCCCCAGCACCAGGGCCCAGGCCAGGTGGCAGACACTCGCCGCGCTCACCCCGTGGACTTCGGCCTGGCGACGCAGGCGGCGCGCCAGCTCCGGCGCCAGCGGCTGCTGGTGTTCCAGGGCCTGCCAGCGGGGATCGGTTTGCAGGTCAAGGTCGAAGGGCAGGGTGGGTTCATCCAGATCGCCCAACTGCTCGCTGAAAAAAGCGCGGGCGGCGGCCACCGCTTCTGGTCGCCGGGCCTGGGCCACCAAGGCTCGGGTGCTGGTGGGCGGCGGCAGGTCCGCCGGGCGCCCGCCCTCGATCAGGGCGATCTCTTCGATCATCAATTCCAGGGAGGTGTGATCGACCACCACATGGTGATGCAACAGCAGCAACAGCCAGCGCTCCTGCGCCGGGTCAAAGGCCACCCGGGCCTCGATCAACGGGGCCTGCCGCAGGTCGAGGCGGTAGTGGCGCGGGTCGGCACTGGCCTGCAGCCGCGCCGCGATGTCGTCACCCTCCAGCGCCAGGCGCCGAGGCGTGAACGCGATCTGCCGCAGCACCACCTGCACGGGTTCCTCCAGGTCCTCCCAGAGCACCAGGGTGCGCAGCGCGTCGTGCCGGCCGATGACCTGGCCCAGCGCCCCGCAGAAACGTTGCAGGCGCGCCTCGTCGGTGAAGGCCAGCAGGCTGCGCAGCACATAACGATCGCCCTCGCGCTGGGCGCGGTGGTGATAGAGCATGCCCTCCTGCAAGGGGCCCAATGGATAAATGTCCTGGATATTGCCGGCGCCGCCGGGCACTCGTGCCGCGATCAGGTCGATCTGCGCCTGGGGAAGGGTCACCAGATCCAGCATCTGTGGGGTGATGCGGGCGCACGGGGTCGGGATGGTGCTTACGCTTGGTGCCGGCGCCGGAACGCTGGCCAGTTTTTCCAGGCGCAGCGCCTGGGCGGCCAGTGTCGAGCGTTCGAACACGCTGCGTATGTCCAGGTCCCAGCCATTGCGGCGCAACTGTTCGAGTAATTGCACCGCCAGCAGCGAATGCCCGCCAAGGCTGAAGAAGTCGTCGTCACGGCTGATTTCCGAGACGCCCAGCACCTGGGTCCAGATGGCCGCCAGCCGCCGTTCGGTGTCCCCTTGCGGCGCCTGCCTGGCGGCACTGCTGGCCTGTGCCTCGGGCAGCGGCAGGGCCTGGCGATCAAGTTTGCCGTTGGGGGTCAGTGGCAACTGCTGCAGGGCGACGCAGGCGCTGGGCAGCATATAGTCCGGCAAGCGACTTTCCAGATAAGCGCGTACTTCAGCCAAGTCCGGAACGGGCGTGGTCGAGACCTGCGCCACCAGATAGGCCACCAACCGCGGATTACCGGCAGGGCCAGGCTGCGCCAGCACCACCGCTTCGCGCACCGCCGGCATGCCCAGCAACTGCGTTTCGATCTCCCCGAGTTCGATGCGGAACCCGCGTACCTTGACCTGGAAGTCGTTGCGTCCCAGGTAATCCAGCGAACCATCGGCCCGCCAGCGCCCCAGGTCACCGGTGCGGTACATGCGCGCCTGGGGATCCTCGACGAAGGGGTCGGACAAAAAGCGTTCTTGGGTCAGCTCGGCACGATTGAGATAACCCCGCGCCACGCCTGCTCCGCCGATGTAGATCTCACCGGCCACGCCCAACGGCACCGGTTGGCGATGACGGTCGAGCAGGTAGACACGGGTGTTGTCCAGGGGCCGGCCGATGCCGGGCTGGTAGCCCCCGGCACGGTCCATCGACAGCCAGGTGGAATAGGTGGTGGTTTCCGTTGGCCCATAGAGATTGCAGACCCGTTGCGTCGCGCTGCGGGCGAACAATTGCTCCACCAGTCGCGGCTTGAGCGGTTCGCCCGCCAGGTTGACCACCCGGGTGCTGTCCGGGACGGCGCCGACCCTGACCAGTTCTTCCACCGCCGAGGGCACGCTGTTGATCAGCGACACCGGGCAGGGTCGGGCCACCAACGCCAGGGCGTTTTCCACCAGGTGCAGGGTCGCGCCGGCGGCGAGAGGGACGAAGCATTCGAAGACCGCCAGGTCGAAGTTGATCGACGTGGCGAACAAGCTGCGGCGCCATTCCTCGGCGTCGAAGTTGCGTAGTGCCCAATGCAGCAGGTTGCAGGCGTTGCGGTGCTCGATCATCACGCCCTTGGGGAGGCCGGTGGAGCCCGAGGTGTAGATGACGTAGGCCAGGTGCGCTGGGCCCAGGTCCGCAACCCTGGGGTTTTCCGTGGGCAGGGTCGCCAACCGGTCCCGTAACTGCGCTGCATCCAGGCACCAGCATTCGACCGCCGTGGCCGGTAACCCACTGGCCACGGCC
Organism: Pseudomonas sp. NFACC37-1; assembly: GCF_900101575.1. Classification (NCBI taxonomy): domain Bacteria; kingdom Pseudomonadati; phylum Pseudomonadota; class Gammaproteobacteria; order Pseudomonadales; family Pseudomonadaceae; genus Pseudomonas; species Pseudomonas sp. NFACC37-1. Next base: position 10,278 of record NZ_FMUZ01000061.1, read on the forward strand.
TGGCTGCTCAGGACCAGCCGGGGCGCGCAGTCTTCAAGCATGTGCGCAAGACGCGCCGGCGGGTAGTTGGGGTCCAGCGGTACGTAGGCCGCGCCGGCCTTCAAGGTGGCGAGCAGGGCGACCAACAGGTCTGGACCCCGTTGCAGGCTGATCGCTACCCGGTCATCGGGGCGCACCCCGGCCGTCAGCAGGGCGTGGGCCAACTGGTTCGCCTGCTGATTAAGCTGGGCATAGCTGAGCTGGGCTCCCGCGGCCGTTTCGAACTGCGCCGCCACGGCGTCGGGATGCAGTGCCGCCTGCCGCTCGAAGGGCTGGTGCAGCAGGGTGTCCCGTGGATGCGCCTGCCGTGTGGCGTTGAACCCTTCCAGCAGTTGCTGGCGTTGCTCCAGGGGTAGGATGTCCAAGGCACAGGCTCGGGTGGCCGGTGCGGTTTCCAGGGTCTGTGCAACCACCTCCAGGGCCCGAATCATTTGCGCAAGGACCGCGTCGACGCAGACTGAACGATGGACCTGTCCGGTCAGGGCAAAGCCTTCGCCGAGGTCATCGATGGACAGGCAGAACGGGTAGTTGCTGCGCTCCTCGCTGCCCAGCAGGCGCACCCCTGGCAGGTCGAACTCTGGGCGGGCCGAGCGTTGTGCCTGGCTGTGGCGAAAGTTCAGCAGCGCTGAGAACAACGCTGCCTGGGTGGGCAGCGCCGTGCAACGTTGGGCCAGGGCCAGTGGCGCATGTTCATGGTCGAGCAGTTCGGTCAGTCGTCCATGGGTCTGGCGCAAGGCGCTGTACAGGGGCATGTCGAGGTCGATGCGCAGGGGCAGGGTATTGATGAACAGCCCCAGGGCCTGCTCCACCTGCTGGCCGGCACTGAAGCGGCCGAACAGCACCGTGCCGAAGACCACGTCGTCGCGGCCGTTGGCCTTGCCCACTACCATTGCCCAGGCCAGGTGGAACAGGCTGGCGACGCCCACCGCCTGGGTCTTGGCCAGTTGCCGCAGGCGGCGGGCCAGGGCGGGGTCGAGTGAGCGCTGGGCCTCGCGGTTGTCGCGGCCGGAGCCCTGGACGTCGTGCAGCGCGTAGGGCAGGGTCGGTTCGTCGAGGTCGCCGAGCAGCCGTTTGAAATAGGCCTCGGCGCTGGCCTGGCGCCGAGGCTCGCGGGCCTGGGCGACGAATCGGCGAAACGCCACGCTCGGAGGCAGCGGATGCCCGGGATCTTGCATCAAGGTGCGGACTTCGCCGAACAACAGCGCCAGGGTGGCGTGGTCGATGGCCAGGTGGTGGTGGACCAACTGCAACTGCCATTGGCCGCTGGGCGCGTCGAAGCGCACGTAGGCCTGGGCCAGTGGTGCGCGGCGGATGTCCAGGGGCTGTTCGGCGAAGGCGTCCCATGCCTCCAGCCAGACCACCGGCAGGGGCGCCTCGCGCCAGACCACTTGCACCGGCTCGTCCAGGCCTTCCCAGAGCACGGCGCTGCGCAGGATGTCATGGCGGGCGATCACCTGATCGAAGGCGGCGATGAAGGCGTCCAGTCGTGGGCGGCTGTCGAAGGCCAGTGTCGCGCGTAACAGGTAGGCGTCGTCGGCCGGTTGCAGCAGGTGCTGGAACAGCAAGCCTTCCTGCAGGGGCGCCAGGGGGTAGATGTCCTGCACGTTGGCGGCGCCGCCTTCCACCGCCGTCACGATCAGGTCGACCTGAGGCTGTGGCAGGCTGAGCAACGGCAGCATGGCCGGGGTGATGCGCTTGCAGTCCGGCGCGATGGCGGGTGCCTCAGGCAGCGCCTGTGATTTGGCCGGCCCCAGCGGATTCTCCAGCAGCAGTGCCAGATTGAGCAGGTTCGCCGCGCTGAACAAATTCCCCACGTCCAACTGCCAGCCTTCGGCCCGCAACTGCTCGACCATCTGCACCGCCAGCAACGAATGCCCGCCGAGGGCGAAGAAGTTGTCCTGCCGACCGACCCGCGGCACCCCGAGGACCTCGGCCCACAGCTCGGCGAG
>NZ_FMUZ01000059.1:0-14496 GCF_900101575.1 Pseudomonas sp. NFACC37-1
GCCACGGGATTAATGTTCGACGAGGACGAGGCGTGTTGCTTCAACTGGTGAATCGGGTACACCCGAAAGAAACAGGTCGGCTACAAGGCCGCCTTCGCGAGCAAGCCCGCTCCCACAATGGATCGACGTACGACCGGAGAACCAGGCCGGCTGTCAGGCCGCCTCGCGGTGGACGTTGATCTCGGCGCCCCGTTAACCACGCTGGCCGAACGCAGGCATTGTGGAGTGGGCATCCCGGCATGGATGCCGGGATAGCCGCGCTGGGCCATGGATGGCCCTTCGCGGCGGCCCACGGAACAATGCCGGAGTGAGGGCACACCGAGCCTAAGCGAGGTGCCGAGTGGTGGGGCATGAAGCGCTTTGGTTACTTTCGCGCTTTTCGAAAGTGACCCGCCGTCAGGGCGGAACCCTAAGTGGCCGTTACCGCAGCAATGGATATGTACCCGGTCAACAAAATCCTGGCCGGCTGTCAGGCCGCCATCGCGAGCAAGCTCGCTCCCACAGATCTGACCGGAGTACGACCGCGAGAACCAGGCCGGCTGTCAGGCCGCCTCGTAGAAAAGCGCTATACCCAAACCCAACGGTCCCCCTCACTTTTCGATATTTCCAACACCCCCACCCGCAACGCTACTCTCCTGAAAACCTCACCACCCCCCAAGGGATTTCATGGACAGAACCACCCTCAAGCCTCTCCTGCTCGCCCTGGCCCTGATCAGCAGCGCCCCAGTGGCCCAAGCCGCCACCACCCTGGTCTACTGCTCCGAAGCCAGCCCCGCTGGGTTCGACCCCAGCCAATACACCAGTGGCACCGACTTCGACGCCTCGGCCGAAACCGTCTTCAACCGCCTCACGCAATTCAAGCGCGGCGGCACCGAGGTCGAACCCGGATTAGCGACGAGCTGGGACGTATCCCCCGACGGCCTGGTCTACACCTTCCACCTGCGCGAAGGGGTGAAATTCCACACCACCGACTACTTCAGCCCCAGCCGCGACTTCAACGCCGACGACGTGCTGTTCACCTTCCAGCGCCTGCTCGACCCGCAACACCCGTTCCGCCAGGCCTACCCCACCGAGTCGCCGTATTTCACCGACATGGGCCTGAACACCACGATCAAAAGCGTCGAGAAAGTCGACGAACACACCGTGCGCTTCAACCTGAACAACGTCGACGCCGCCTTCGTGCAAAACCTGGCGATGAGTTTCGCCTCCGTGCAGTCCGCCGAATACGCAGCGCAGTTGTTGAAGGAAGGCAAGGCCGGCGACCTCAACCAGAAACCCATCGGCACCGGGCCGTTCGTGTTCAAGCGCTACCAGAAGGACTCGCAGATCCGCTACGCCGCCAACACGGCGTACTGGAAACCCGAGGATGTGAAACTCGACAACCTGATTTTCTCCATCACCCCGGACGCCGCCGTGCGCCTGCAAAAGCTCAAGCGCGGCGAATGCCAGGTCAGTGGCTACCCACGCCCGGCCGACATCGAGGTAATCGAACAGGATCCGAACCTGCAAGTGCTCAAGCAGCCGGGTTTCAACCTGGGTTTCCTGGCCTACAACGTGACACACCCGCCCCTGGACCAGCTCAAGGTCCGTCAGGCGCTGGACATGGCCATCGACAAGCCGGCGATCATCAAGGCCGTGTACCAGAGCGCCGGTCAACTGGCGCAGAACGCCTTGCCACCGGCCCAGTGGTCGTTCGACCCGAGCATCCAGGACGCGCCCCACGACGTGACCAAGGCCAAGGCGCTACTCAAGGAAGCCGGGGTTGCGCCGGGTACCACCCTCAATCTATGGGCGATGACGGTGCAACGCGCGTCCAACCCCAATGCGCGAATGTCGGCACAGATGATCCAGCAGGACTGGGCCAAGATCGGCATCGAGGCCAACATCGTCAGTTATGAATGGGGCGAGTACATCAAGCGTGCAAAAAATGGCGAACATGACGCAATGATCTACGGCTGGACCGGCGATAACGGCGACCCCGACAACTGGCTGGGGGTGCTGTACAGCTGCGCGGCGGTCAAGGGCAGCAACTACGCCAAGTGGTGCGACCCGGCCTACGACCGCTTGATCCAGCAGGCCAAGGTGTCCACCGACCGTCAGCACCGGATCGATTTGTACCAGCAAGCGCAGAAAATCCTCAAGCAACAGGTGCCGATCACGCCCATCGCCAACTCCACGGTCTTCCAGCCAATAAACAGGAAAGTGGTGGATTTCAAACTCAGTCCATTCGGACTGACACCCTTCTACGGCGTGGGTTTGACGAAGTAACACCCGAGCCAAACCGGTGCGTCACGGCTGCGCGACGCACCGGCAAGGGGCGCTTTTGGCGCCAAAAAAACACCCGCAAACGGTCAACTGCGTCAGAAGTTACACGAATGCGACATTAAGGTACGTTCGTGCCACTGTTTCAGACTTGCAACCGCTCTGGATCTTGCATTGGGTATGGGGCCTGCATAAGTATCCGCAGGACGACTCACGAGGTCGCCCTCAAATCCAAAAATGACAACAAATCATGAGGCCAACATGCTTAAACAAGCGGTCATTCCGTTTTTAGTCGGTGCAAGCTTATTAGCCAGCGCACCTTTCGCCCAAGCCGCGACTAACCTGGTGTTCTGCTCCGAAGGGAGCCCGGCCGGTTTTGACCCGGGTCAGTACACCACCGGAACCGACTTCGACGCCTCTGCAGAGACCGTATTCAACCGGCTGACCCAGTTTGAACGCGGCGGTACCGCCGTGATTCCTGGCCTGGCGACCAAGTGGGATATTTCCGAAGACGGCCTGACCTACACCTTCCACCTGCGTGAAGGCGTCAAGTTCCACACCACCCCGTACTTCAAGCCGACCCGCGAGTTCAACGCCGACGACGTGCTGTTCACCTTCAATCGCATGATCAGCAAGGATGACCCGTTCCGTAAGGCGTACCCGACCGAATTCCCCTACTTCACCGACATGGGCATGGACACCAACATTGCCAAGGTCGAGAAGCTCGACGACAAGACCGTCAAGTTCACCCTCAATGCCGTAGACGCCGCGTTCATCCAGAACATGGCCATGCACTTCGCCTCCATCCAGTCCGCCGAGTACGCCGCCCAGTTGCTCAAGGAAGGCAAGCCTTCCGACATCAACCAGAAGCCGATCGGCACCGGCCCGTTCGTGTTCAAGAGCTACCAGAAAGACTCGAACATCCGTTTCACCGGCAACAAGGAATACTGGCTTCCGGAAGACGTGAAGATCGACAACCTGATCTTCGCCATCACCACCGACCCGTCGGTGCGTATCCAGAAGCTGAAAAAGAATGAATGCCAGGTCACGCTCTTCCCACGCCCCGCCGACCTCAAGGCGATCAAGGAAGACAAGAACCTGAAGATGCCGGACCAACCGGGCTTCAACCTGGGCTACATCGCCTACAACGTGATGGACAAGATCAAGGGCAGCGACCAGCCCAACCCGATGGCCCAGTTGAAAGTGCGCCAGGCACTGGACATGGCCGTCAACAAGCAGCAGATCATCGACTCGGTGTACCAGGGCGCCGGCCAACTGGCCGTCAATGCCATGCCACCGACCCAATGGTCCTACGACACCACCATCAAGGACGCCGCGTACAACCCTGAGAAAGCCAAGGAGCTGCTCAAGGAAGCCGGTATCAAGGAAGGCACCGAGATCACCCTGTGGGCGATGCCGGTCCAGCGTCCCTACAACCCGAACGCCAAGCTGATGGCCGAAATGCTGCAATCGGACTGGGCCAAGATCGGGATCAAGGCCAAGATCGTCACTTACGAGTGGGGCGAGTACATCAAGCGTTCCAAAGGTGGTGAAAACGGCGCCATGCTGATCGGCTGGAGCGGCGACAACGGTGACCCGGACAACTGGCTCAACGTGTTGTTTGGCTGCGACTCGCTGCAAGGCAACAACTTCTCCAAATGGTGCGACAAGAAGTTTGACGACATCGTCAAGCAAGCCAAGCGCACTTCGGATCAATCCAAGCGCACCGAGCTGTACAAACAGGCGCAGCACATCCTCAAAGATGCTGTTCCGATGACACCCATCGCTCACTCGACGGTGTTCCAACCCATGCGCGCCAATGTGCAGGACTTCAAGATCAGCCCCTTTGGCTTGAACTCCTTCTACGGCGTCAGCGTCAGCAACTAAGGTGACCTGTGGCGAGGGAGCTTGCTCCCGCTGGGCCGGTCCGACGCTTCGGGCGTCGCGGCCCCTCTTTTGAGCGTGATGGCGGAGCGGTAAGCAACGCCATCGCGAGCAGGGTTCGCTCCCACGGCATACCGTTGCTTTACGCCAAGACCTAGGAAAACGCCTACATCCAAAAGCACTGCGTACCACAGCAGTTGGTTTGGGACGTATCGCCTTTTCCCACGAGTCTTTCAGGCATTACGCATTTACCGCCCGGCCCACGGCTCATACCGTCGGCACTTGGACGACTTGCCAGCCCTGCGGCATCGCTACGCAATGGAATGAACCCAGTGCCCCGGACCTGTCCCCGGAAGGACGCCGGTTCACTGTTAAAACACCCCGAACGAGAGAGGGAGCGTCATGCGCCATACCTTGGTTTTATCCGCATTGCTGGGCACCGGCCTGTTGGCCGCGACGTCCGCAGCCCAGGCCGCCGGCGGCAGCCTGGTGTTCTGTTCCGAAGGCAGCCCCGCCGGTTTCGACACCGCGCAATACACCACGGCCACCGACAACGATGCCGCCGAGCCGCTGTACAACCGCCTGGCCGAGTTCGAAAAAGGCGCGACCAACGTCGTCCCAGGCCTGGCAACCCGCTGGGACATTTCCGAAGACGGCTTGAAGTACACCTTCCACCTGCGCGAAGGAGTGAAGTTTCACACCACCGACTACTTCACGCCCACCCGGGATTTCAACGCCGACGACGTGCTGTTCACCTTCAACCGCATGCTTGATCCGCAGCATCCGTTCCGCAAGGCCTACCCCACCGAGTTCCCCTACTTCAATGGCATGAGCCTGAACAAGAACATCGCCAAGGTGGAAGCGACCGGGCCATTGACCGTGGTCATGACCCTCAACAGCGTGGACGCCGCGTTCATCCAGAACATCGCCATGAGCTTCGCCGCGATCCTGTCGGCCGAATACGCCGACCAGTTGCTCAAGAGCGGCAAGCCGAGCGACATCAACCAGAAGCCGATCGGCACCGGGCCGTTCGAATTCAAGAGCTACCAGAAAGACTCCAACATCCGCTACGTCGCCAACCAGCAGTACTGGGCGCCGGAGCGGGTGAAGCTGAACAACCTGATCTTCTCCATCAACACCGACGCCTCGGTGCGGGTACAGAAGCTCAAGGCCAACGAGTGCCAGGTCACCCTGCATCCGCGTCCGGCCGACGTGCCGGCCTTGAAGAACGACCCCAAGCTGCAACTGATCGAGAAACCCGGCTTCAACCTGGGCTACATCGCCTATAACACCCGCCACAAGCCGTTCGACCAGGTCGAAGTGCGCCGGGCGCTGGACATGGCGGTGAACAAGCAAGGCATTCTCAATGCGGTGTACCAGGGCGCGGGACAACTGGCGGTCAACGCCATGCCGCCGACGCAGTGGTCCTACGACGACACCATCAAGGACGTCGCCTACAACCCGGAAAAAGCCAAGGAGTTGCTCAAGGCCGCCGGGGTCAAGGAAGGCACCGAAATCACCCTCTGGGCCATGCCCGTGCAACGTCCGTACAACCCCAACGCCAAGCTGATGGCCGAGATGCTCCAGGCCGACTGGGCGAAGATCGGCTTGAAGGTGAAGATCGTCAGCTACGAATGGGGCGAGTACATCAAGCGCACCAAGAACGGCGAACACGACGTCAGCCTGATCGGCTGGACCGGCGACAACGGGGACCCGGACAACTGGCTCGGCACGCTGTACAGCTGCGACGCCATTGGTGGCAACAACTACTCCATGTGGTGCGACCAGGACTACGACAAGCTGATCAAGCAGGCCAAGGTCGTCACCGACCGCGACCAGCGCACCGTGCTCTACAAACAGGCCCAGCAGTTGCTCAAGCAGCAAGTGCCGATCACCCCTATTGCCCACTCCACGGTCAACCAGCCGCTGAGTGCCAAAGTCGAAGGGTTCAAAGTCAGCCCCTTCGGTCGCAATGTCTTTTCGGGCGTCAGCCTGAACCCATAACCGTTAGCCACACAGCGCGGGCTTCCTTTGGAAGCCCCACGCCGACGTCTTGCCATAATTCGCCAATCAGGCTCCAGGCAAACGTTTGCAAGCTGTGAATGAGTTGTAAAACCGATAGCCGTATCACCAAAAAAGAACGGCATGAAAAAGAAAGAAAAGGAGCGTTACCGATGAAACTGAGCAACACCGCGATACTGGCCTTGGCCATCAGCAGCATCAGTGCAACAGCGTTTGCAGAATCCCAGAGCCAGGCGGTCACCCCGGTGACCCTCAAGACCACCAGCGAGCAAAGCGAAGCCAAGGGTTTCATCGACGGCCAGTCCATCACGGGCAGTACGCGCAACTGGTACGCCAACGAGCAATTCAAGCGCGGCACGAAACTCACCTATCGCAAGAACGGTGAAGCTCGCGAGACCGATCGCCGGATCAACTGGCTGCAAGGCACCATCATCAAGTACAACTCGGGGTTCACCGAGGGCACCGTGGGCTTCAGCACCGAACTGGCCGCCTACAACGCCATCGCCCTGGACCAGGATCGCAAGGACCTGGCGTCCAACAACGGCGGTGCGCCGACTACCCGTCCTGGCGCCGGCAACAACCGTACCCTGACCCGCGAAGGCGGCGACGCCGTGGGCCAGTGGAGCAAGCTGGGCCTGGCGAACGTCAAGGCCCGCGTGTCCAACACCACCTTGACCGCCGGCCGCCAGAACTTCAGCAGCCCGATGGTCGACGTCATCGGCAACCGTGCCCTGCCCTCCAGCTTCCAGGGCGTGAGCCTGCATAGCGAAGAGTTCGAGAACCTGGGCTTCGACATCGCCACCTTCGACCGCAACTCGCCGCGTACCGAAGAGAGCCTGCGCAAGTTCCGCTCCGAATACGGTGACAGCAGCGTCGAGACCGATCACGTCAACACCGCCGGTATCACTTACCAGCCACTGGCCAGCCTGAAGACCAGCCTCTGGGCGACCCAGGCCGAAGACATGTGGAACCAGTACTACTTCGGCGCCACCCATGAGCTGGGCGACAGCTCGGTGCTGAGCCTGACCACCGGCCTGAACTACTACAAGACCGTGGACTCGGGCAAAAGCAAGCTGGGCGAAATCGACAACGACACCTACTCCCTGTCGTTCGGCCTGACGCACCAGGCCCACAGCCTGACGTTCTCGTACCAGCAAGTGAACGGTAACGAGTACTTCGACTACCTGCACGAAACCAACGGCATCTACCTGGCCAACTCCCTGCTGTCGGACTTCAACGGCCCGAACGAGAAATCCTTCCAGATCGCCTACGGCCTGAACATGGCTGAATACGGCGTGCCAGGCCTGAAGTTCAACATCTACCAGGCGCGCGGCTGGGGTATCGACGGTACGCACTACAACAGCACCGGTTACAGCGATGTGCGGGCGATGGACGGTGAGCACCACTACGAATACGGCGTCGGTGCGTCCTATGCCGTACAGAGCGGCCCTCTGAAAGCCACCGCGATCCGTGCGACCTACACCGCACACCGCGCCAGCGAAAACCAGGCCGACGGCAGCCTCAACGAGTTCCGTCTGGTCACCACCATCCCGTTCAACATTCTCTAAACTGCCACCGGGCGGTCGACTCACGAGGTCGTCCGCCTGGTCTTTTGCCATTGACCCGATTGCAGAGGATTGACGATGAACATGATTCCCCTACGCGCCGCCATCGCCGCCGCATTGCTGAGCGTCGCCGTTGGCGCCACAGCCAAACCCCTGGTGGTTTGCACAGAAGCCAGCCCGGAAGGCTTCGACATGGTCCAGTACACGACTGCAGTCACCGCCGATGCCGTGGCGGAAACCATTTTCAATCGACTGGCCGATTTCAAGCCCGGCACCACCGAGGTGATTCCGGCCCTGGCCGAATCCTGGGACATCAGTGACGATGGCCTGACGTACACCTTCCACCTGCGCAAGGGCGTCAAGTTCCACACCACCGAATACTTCAAGCCGACCCGCGACATGAACGCCGACGATGTGGTCTGGAGCTTCCAGCGCCAGCTGGACCCGAACCACCCATGGCACAAACTGTCGAGCGTGGGCTTCCCCTACTTTGAAAGCATGGGCTTCAAGGAACTGCTCAAAAGCGTCGAGAAAGTCGACGAGCACACGGTCAAGTTCAGCCTGACCCGCCGCGAAGCGCCATTTCTGGCCGACATCGCCATGGCCTTCTCCTCGATCTACCCGGCCGAATACGCCGACCAATTGCTCAAGGCCGGCAAGGCCGGTGACCTCAACAGCAAGCCGGTCGGCACCGGGCCGTTCGTCTTCCAGCGCTACAACAAGGACGCCCAGGTCCGCTTCAAGGCCAACCCGGACTACTTCCGTGGCAAGCCACCAGCCGATGCGCTGGTATTGGCCATCGCCACCGACAACAACGTGCGCATGCAGAAGCTCAAGACCAACGAGTGCCAGATCGCGCTGTACCCCAAACCCGATGATATCCCCAGCATCAAGAAAGACCCGAACCTGAAGGTCGCTGAACTGGACGCGATGACGGTCTCCTACACCGCCCTGAACACCAGCCACAAATACATGAGCGACGTGCGGGTGCGCAAAGCCATCGACCTGGCCTTCGACAAGGAAGCCTACGTCAACGCGCTGTTCGGCAAGGGCAATGCCACCGTGGCGGTCAACCCATACCCGCCAACCCTGCTGGGCTTCAACCACGACCTGAAGAACCCGCCCCGCAACCTCGACAAGGCCCGCGAGCTGCTCAAGGAAGCCGGCGTGCCGGAAGGCACCGTGTTCACCCTGTTCACCCGCAACGGCGGCGGCCCGACCAACCCCAACCCGATGCTCGGCGCACAGATGATGCAGGCGGACCTGGCGAAGGTCGGGATCAAGGTCGACATCCGCGTGATGGAATGGGGCGAAATGCTCAAGCGCGCGAAAAACGGCGAGCACGACATGGTCTCCGCCGGATGGGCGGGCGACAACGGCGACCCGGATAACTTCCTGACGCCTATGCTCAGTTGCGAAGCGGCCAAGAACGGCGAAAACTACGCGCGCTGGTGCAACGAGAAATTCCAGGCCCTGATCGACCAGGCACGCGCCACCGTGAACCCCGAGGAGCGCGCCAAGCTCTATGAACAGGCCCAGGTGATTTTCAACCAGTACCAACCGTGGATCAGCATGGCCCACACCCGCATGTTCACTGCAATGCGCAACAACGTAGAGGGTTATGTGATTAGCCCGCTCACCACCAATAACTTCGCCACCACCCAGGTGAAGTAGATAAGAAAACGCTCGGTGGCCCTTACCCAAGGGTTGCCGGGCACGCCTAACCGGCTGATGAGGTACACCTGAAGATGTTTAGTTTTATTGCCCGCCGACTGGGATTATTGATCCCCACGTTCTTCGGCATCACCTTGCTGACCTTCGCGTTGATTCGCATGATCCCCGGCGACCCCGTGGAAGTGATGATGGGCGAACGTCGGGTCGATCCCGAAATGCATGCACAGGCAATGGAACGCCTAGGCCTCAATAAACCGCTGTATGCCCAGTACCTGGACTACATCGGCAAGCTGGCCCACGGCGATCTCGGCGAATCGCTGCGTACCCGTGAAAGCGTATGGACCGAGTTCAGCTCCCTGTTTCCCGCGACCCTGGAACTGTCCATGGCCGCCCTGTTGTTCGCCGGTATCCTGGGCCTGCTGGCCGGGGTGATCGCGGCACTCAAGCGAGGATCCCTGTTCGACCATGGGGTGATGGGCATCTCCCTGGCGGGCTATTCGATGCCGATCTTCTGGTGGGGCCTGATCCTGATCATGTTCTTCTCGGTGTCCCTGGGCTGGACGCCGGTGTCGGGGCGGATCGACCTGCTCTACGACATCGAGCCGAAAACCGGCTTCATGCTGATCGACACGCTGTTCGCCGACGAGCCAGGCGCGTTCCTCGATGCCCTGCACCACCTGATCCTGCCGGCCATCGTGCTGGGCACCATTCCGCTGGCGGTGATCGCCCGCATGACCCGCTCTTCGATGCTCGAAGTGTTGCGTGAAGACTACATCCGCACCGCCAAGGCCAAGGGCCTGTCGCCGTCGCGCGTAGTGTTCGTGCATGGCCTGCGCAACGCGCTGATCCCGGTGCTGACCGTGGTCGGCCTGCAAGTCGGCACGCTGCTGGCCGGTGCGGTCCTGACCGAAACGATCTTCTCCTGGCCGGGCATCGGCAAGTGGCTGATCGAAGCCATCGGCGCCCGGGACTACCCCGTGGTGCAGAACGGCATCCTGTTAATCGCCTGCCTGGTGATTCTGGTCAACTTCGTCGTGGACATCCTCTACGGCTTTGCCAACCCACGCATCCGTCACCAGCGCTGAGATCAAAACCATGAGTACTCCAACTACCGCGGTAGCAGTCGATCAAAGCCTGCTGTACCCGTCCCCGTACAAAGAATTCTGGCACGCGTTTTCTCGCAACAAGGGCGCCGTGGCCGGGCTGCTGTTCATGATCCTGGTGGTGTTCTGCGCGCTCTTCGCGCCGTGGGTCGCGCCTCACGACCCGAGCGAGCAGTACCGCGACTTCCTGCTGACGCCGCCGGCGTGGCTTGAAGGCGGGCAGATCCAGTTCCTGCTGGGCACCGACGAACTGGGCCGCGATTTGCTGTCGCGCCTGATCCAGGGTTCGCGCCTGTCGCTGCTGATCGGTTTGTCGTCGGTGGTGATGTCGCTGATCCCGGGCATCCTGCTGGGGCTGTTCGCCGGGTTCTTCCCGCGCATCCTCGGCCCGACCATCATGCGCCTGATGGACATCATGCTGGCCCTGCCTTCGCTGCTGCTGGCCGTGGCGATTGTCGCCATCCTCGGCCCAGGCCTGATCAACACCGTGATCGCCATCGCCATCGTCTCGCTGCCGTCCTACGTGCGCCTGACCCGCGCCGCGGTGATGGGCGAACTGAACCGTGACTACGTGACCGCCGCGCGCCTGGCCGGTGCCGGCCTGCCGCGCCTGATGTTCATCACCGTGCTGCCCAACTGCATGGCGCCGCTGATCGTCCAGGCGACACTGAGCTTTTCCTCGGCGATCCTCGACGCCGCCGCCCTGGGCTTCCTCGGCCTCGGCGTGCAACCGCCCACCCCGGAGTGGGGCACCATGCTGGCTTCGGCCCGGGACTACATCGAACGCGCCTGGTGGGTCGTGAGCCTGCCCGGCTTGACCATTTTGCTCAGCGTGCTGGCAATCAACCTGATGGGCGACGGTTTGCGCGATGCGCTGGACCCGAAACTCAAGAATGCCGCCTGAGGAGATTCCCATGTCACTGCTAGAAATCAAGAATCTCAACGTTCGTTTCGGCGACGCCACCGCCGTGCCGGTGGTCGACGGCCTGGACCTGAGCGTGGAAAAAGGCGAAGTCCTGGCGATCGTCGGCGAATCGGGCTCGGGTAAATCCGTGACCATGATGGCGCTGATGGGCCTGATCGAGCACCCCGGCATCGTCACCGCCGACGCGCTGAACTTCGATGGCAAGAACATGCTCAAGCTGAGCAACCGCCAGCGCCGGCAGATCGTCGGCAAAGACCTGGCGATGGTGTTCCAGGACCCGATGACCGCGCTCAACCCCAGCTACACCGTGGGTTTCCAGATCGAAGAAGTGCTGCGCCTGCACCTGAAGATGTCCGGCAAGGCCGCCCGCAAGCGCGCCATCGAATTGCTGGAAAAAGTCGAGATCCCGGGCGCTGCCAGCCGCATGGATGCCTACCCGCATCAGTTGTCCGGCGGCATGAGCCAGCGCGTGGCAATTGCCATGGCCATTGCCGGCGAGCCGAAACTGCTGATCGCCGACGAACCGACCACCGCCCTCGACGTGACCATCCAGGCCCAGATCATGGACCTGCTGCTGGCCCTGCAAAAAGAACAGAACATGGGCCTGGTGCTGATCACCCACGACCTGGCCGTGGTCGCCGAAACCGCCCAGCGCGTGTGCGTGATGTACGCCGGCCAGGCCGTGGAAGTGGGCAAGGTGCCCGAGCTGTTCGACATTCCGGCCCACCCGTACAGCGAAGCGCTGCTGGCGGCGATTCCGGAGCACAGCATGGGCGCCGAGCGCCTGGCCACGCTGCCGGGCATCGTGCCCGGTCGCTACGACCGTCCGCAGGGTTGTCTGCTGTCGCCGCGCTGCCCGTACGTGCAGGATAACTGCCGCGTACAACGCCCCGCACTTGACCCGAAAACCGCCAGCCTCGCCCGCTGCTTCTACCCGTTGAACCAGGAGGTGGCGTGATGGCCGTCGTACTTACCGCCCGTGACCTGACCCGTCATTACGAAGTGTCCCGCGGCATGTTCAAGGGCCATGCGACCGTGCGCGCCCTCAACGGTGTGTCGTTCGAACTGGAAGCCGGCAAGACCCTGGCCGTGGTGGGTGAATCCGGTTGCGGCAAATCCACCCTCGCCCGGGCCCTGACGCTGATCGAAGAACCGTCCTCCGGCTCCTTGAAAATCGCCGGCCAGGAAGTGACCGGCGCCAACAAGGCCGAACGCAAGCAATTGCGCAAAGACGTGCAGATGGTGTTCCAGAGCCCCTACGCGTCCCTCAACCCGCGGCAGAAGATCGGCGATCAGCTGGCCGAGCCGTTGCTCATCAACACCAACCTGTCGGCCACCGAGCGGCGCGAGAAAGTCCAGGCGATGATGAAGCAAGTGGGCTTGCGCCCCGAGCATTACCAGCGCTACCCGCACATGTTCTCCGGCGGCCAGCGCCAGCGCATCGCCCTGGCCCGCGCCATGATGCTGCAACCCAAGGTGCTGGTGGCGGACGAACCGACGTCGGCGCTGGACGTGTCGATCCAGGCCCAGGTGCTGAACCTGTTCATGGATTTGCAGCAGGAATTCAACACCGCCTACGTGTTCATTTCCCACAACCTGGCGGTGGTGCAACACGTGGCCGATGACGTCATGGTGATGTACCTCGGCCGCCCGGTGGAGATGGGCCCCAACGAGTCCATCTACAGCCGCCCGCTGCACCCGTACACCCAGGCGCTGCTGTCGGCCACCCCGACCATCCACCCGGACCCGAACAAGCCGAAGATCAAGATCGTCGGCGAGCTGCCCAACCCGCTCAACCCACCGTCCGGCTGCGCCTTCCACAAGCGCTGCCCGTACGCGACCGAGCGTTGCAAAACCGAAGAGCCGGCCTTGCGGCCGCTCGATAACCGGCTGGTGGCGTGTCACTACGCCGAGCGGTTCCTCGAAGGCGCGGCGTAAACATAAGAAAAAGACAGGTAGCACACCTGTGGCGAGGGGATTTATCCCCGCTGGGCCGCGAAGCGGCCCTAAACCTAAAGCAGTAAATGCAATATTCCTGGCACACCGAGTTGCCTGGCTTGGGGGCTGCTGCGCAGCCCAGCGGGGATAAATCCCCTCGCCACGGGGGCAAGTCCTCGCTTTGGGTGATGCACCCTGCATGAAAAACCCCTCCAGCCCAGACTGAGTCTCAGTCGGGGCTGTAGGGGGTTTCTTCAGGGCAGAAATCTACGTCTGGCTATCGCCATCGTCGGCATCGTCGGCATCGTCGCCCTCACCACTCTCCCCGCCGTCGTCGGGGTCCTGTTCGATCGTCGAGTCATCACCATCCTGATCACCCGACTCCTGTGTGGTGGTCGCGGCAAGCATCAACTCGCCCTGCGCCACCTGCCCACTCGACGCGTGCTGCTCATGCTCATCGCATTCGGCCCATGCGGCAGTAGAGCCCAGGGACAGCATCACCAAAACCTTCAGCAAAAACATCATGCGTAGCAGCTTGTTCATAGCCAACTCCTTCTTTTCCGGATGAAGCCGAGGCCGACGGCGCTCAAGAAATCTAGTTCTGAACAGGCCGGTTCACCAGATAGGACGCTGCCTAACAGCCAGAAATGCCGCTGCTCGACAGATTGGTTTCGAATAAGGGTTATCTCCAATCCAACTAACCGCCAAAACCCAGTGTGGGAGCGAGCTTGCTCGCGATGACGGCAGCACATCCCACATCCAGGCAAGCTGACCCACCGCTATCGCGAGCAAGCTCGCTTGTATGGTAGGACTTGAAGGGAGGAGGAGGGACAAAGCTCGATTCTGACTGTTAGCCGCAGTACAGACCGTGGGAGATTTCACCCCTCCTCCTTTCACCCAAGCGCCGATAAAGAATGCATCTGGCCTAGACCGACGATAGGAACAAGCCTGCGCCTCTGGGTGAACCCTTCAAGTGTTCAAACCTTAGCCCGGAGGATTTTCAATGGCAATGCCGGTTTCTGTCGCAAAGCCGATCGTGGGTGTTGATGTCGCCAAAGATGAGTTGGTGATTTATCACGCAGAAACAGATCGACTGGAAGCGATCCCCAACACCAAGGCAGCG
>NZ_FMUZ01000065.1:0-9796 GCF_900101575.1 Pseudomonas sp. NFACC37-1
ATGACGGTCTACTTGATGAAGGCTGAACTCAAAACACTCTGGACCCCGAGTACTGCCTGGGGTTGGCGATCGGCCTGGAAGCAATGGCTGCGCCATGCGCATGAAAGCGAAATACCAGCTCTGATCCAGTTCGCCAAACGGCTAAAGGGTTACTGGCGGGGCATCGTGAGCCGGGTTCGCTGGCCGATGCACACCGGTCAGTTGGAAGGAATAAACAATCGAATAAAGGTCATCAAGCGGATGGCGTACGGTTACCGGGATAGCGAATTCTTTTTCATGAAGATCAAGAGCGTCTTTCCCGGTAATCCGTGAAGAACCATAAAAAAGCCCGACTCAATGGTCGGGCTTTTTCATACAGAAGGCTTCGCTTACTTGGCGCGACCTTTGTAGGAACCGCCTTCGCGGGTATCGATCTCGATCATGTCGCCGATTTCGATGAAGTCAGCGACCGACAGTTCGGTACCGTTCTTCAGTTTGGCAGGCTTCATGACCTTGCCGGAAGTGTCACCGCGAGCGGAACCTTCGGTGTAGTCAACCTGACGCACGATGGTGGTCGGCAGTTCTACGGAAACCAGGCGCTCTTCGAAGAATACGGCTTCGCAGACGTCGGTCATGCCTTCTTCGATGAATGGCAGAACGCTTTCGATGTCTTCGGCGTTCAGCTCGTACATGGTGTAGTCAGTGGTGTCCATGAACGTGTAGGTGTCGCCGCTGATGAAGGACAGGGTCGCTTCTTTGCGGTCGAGGATCACGTCGTCCAGTTTGTCGTCGGCGCTGTAGACGATCTCGGTCTTGTAACCGGTCAGCAGGTTCTTCAGCTTGGTCTTCATGATCGCGCTGTTACGACCCGACTTGGTGAACTCAGCTTTCTGAACCAGCCAAGGATCGTTTTCGAGACGGATCACGGTCCCGGGTTTCAGTTCTTTACCAGTTTTCATTGCGAATATCCGAATTTGGATGGGATTTACAAAAATCTAGGCCGCGTATCATATCCAATTTACATAAAACTTCACCAGCGCTGCGGCAAGATCGGGTCGCGAAGCCTGTTCCAGACACCACGCCTGGGCATGTTCGGCCAGTTCCCGCTGGTGTTCGCGGCTGCTTTTCCAATGCTCAGCCATGTCCTGGCCGGCATTCCAGGCCCGCCAGAGACCACTGGTCGCTTTTTGCGCGGCCGGTGAAAGCCCCTGATTGTAGAGCCTGAGAAATGCCTCGAGCTTTTCCAGGTGGACGTCTTCTTCCTGCTGGTAGATGTGCCAGAGCAAAGGCCGACCGGCCCATTGCGCGCGGACGAAGGAGTCTTCGCCACGCACGGCGTTGAAATCGCAGCACCACAGCAACTGGTCGTATTGGTCCTGGCGAATGAACGGCAGCACCTGCACCGTCAGCGCCCCGCGTCGATGCAGCGCACCGACCTTCAGGCCCTCGACACCGAGCCAACGCTCGACGTCGCCCAACACTCGCCCTTCGGGAACCAGCACATGAAATGCCTGGGTATCGGCTGCCATCGCGTCAAACCAGCTCGCCAGCCCGGCGTTCTCGTAGGCGAACAGCGAGATCAGCCAGGCTTGCGGCGCCCGCTCGACGCCCAATCCTTGCAGGAAGCTGCGTTGCGCTTCGGCATCCTGCTGGAATTGCCGACGGCGCTCCAGCAGACCGGCCTCACGCAGCAAGCCACCCGTTCCCTCCCGAAAGCCCGGGAAAAAGAAATATTTCTGCACGTGTTTGTATTTGACTGACGGTAAGCCATGGCAACCGATCACCCAGTCTTCGGCGCTCAAATAATCGAGGTTCATCCACAAGGGCGTCGTCTGGCGTTCGGCCATCGCTTCCATGTAGGCACTCGGCAACTGGCAGGCAAACGCGGCGATCACCACCTCGGCGGCCTCGGTGGACTGCCACTCAGCAGGCCAGTGGCACACTTGCACGCCCTGCTGCCATTGCTCGGGCAGGGTGATATCGATTTGCGGGCACAGCCGTTCGAAGGCACGCAGGTCGTCGACCCACAGCCGCACCGCGCATTGGTGCTCGGCCACCAATTGCCGAGCCAGGCGCCAAGTGACACCGATGTCGCCATAATTATCGACGACGGTGCAGAAAATATCCCAGCGCACAGCCATTCCCGACTCCCTGTGACAAAGGCCTGATTGTCCCGAATAAACCGATCGCGCAGAAGAGCCGACGGCGATTAATCTTCATGCGACAATCAGCGCCTGCCCATGACCCTGCCAGGAAGCAGCCATGCCCGATCACTCGACACCCTCGCGCCTTACGGCTTTGCAATTGACCTTCAGCATTGCCCTGGGCCTGTGGCTGGGGTTCCTGGCCATCGTGTTGACAGGCTGGCTACTGTCCAGATTCCTGTTCAACGAACAACTGGCCCCGGTGGCCGCCGCCGTCCATCAACTGGCGCAACCACCGACGGTGCAACCGCCCCCCGAGCCGCCCACACCGATGTTCGAGCAGTATCAGCAGAACCTGCAAAGGAACGAGCAGCGTCAGGCGCTTGATCAGGCCCGCAGCAATCCTCGCAACCTGTCCAACCCCAAGTGCCAGTTCTGGCTGCAACAGGACCAGAATGCGCCCAGTGAAAAAAGCCGCGCCAACGTGCTGCAATTCTGCGAATGACATGAACAAACAGACCGTCCACCAGTTGATTCTCGACAAGCTCGAGATTGATCTCGATATCGCCGAGCGCGCCGCGCAAACCGCTTACGAAACCGCGACCCACGAAGAAAACATCGCCGAGAACAAATACGACACCCTGGGCCTCGAGGCGTCCTACCTCGCCGCCGGACAAGCCCGGCGCGTGGAAGAAATCCGCCAGGCGCTCACCCTTTGTCAAAACCTGACATTGAGGCCTTATGACGAGCAGCGCGGCATTCAGGTCGGCACATTGATCGGACTGGAAGATGAGCACGGCCGCCAGCAATGGCTCTTCCTCGGGCCGGATGCGGCAGGCTTGAAGGTCTCGCTGGTAGGCCAGCCGATCACCGTCATCACCCCCCGCTCACCGCTGGGCCGAGGCCTGCTGGGCAAGTTCGAGGGGGATGAGGTGGAGATCGTGGTCGCAGGCGCCCGGCAACAGTTCACTGTCACCGAGGCGATCTAGGCAGGTATTTTTTTAGTGCACCGGCAGTTCTACGCCGTCGAACAACTCTTCGAGTTCCTGCTTGTTGTGGCACTGGATAGCCTTGGCCATCACTTCCCGAGTCAGGTGCGGCGCGAATTTCTCGATGAAATCGCACATGAAACCCCGCAGGAAAGTGCCACGACGGAAACCGATCTTGGTCACGCTGGATTCGAACAATTCGCTGGCATCCAGCACCACCAGGTCACTGTCGAGCTTGGTATCGACGGCCATCTTCGCGACGATGCCCACGCCCAGGCCCAGGCGGACGTAAGTCTTGATCACGTCGGCGTCGGCGGCGGTGAACACCACTTTTGGCGTCAGGCCACGATGGCTGAAGGCTTCGTCGAGCTTGGAACGACCGGTGAAACCGAATACATAGGTGACGATCGGGTATTCGGCCAGGGCTTCGAGAGTCAGCTTCGGCAGCTTGGTCAACGGATGGCCGTGGGGCACGACCACGCAGCGATTCCAGCGGTAGCACGGCATCATCACCAGGTCCCCGAACAGCTCCAGGGCCTCGGTGGCAATGGCGAAATCCACCGTGCCGTCGGCAGCCATCTCGGCGATCTGCATCGGCGACCCCTGGTGCATGTGCAGCGCCACGTCGGGGTATTGCTTGATGAAGTTGCTGATCACCGGCGGCAGCGCATAGCGGGCCTGGGTGTGGGTGGTGGCGATCGACAAGGTGCCTTTTTTCTCGTTGGAGAATTCCTGGGCGATCTGCTTGATGCTTTCGACCTTGCGCAGGATCTCGCCAGCCGTGGTGATGATGCGCTCACCGGCCGGGGTCACGCGGGTCAGGTGCTTGCCGCTGCGGGCGAAGACTTCGACGCCCAGTTCGTCCTCCAACAGGCGGATCTGCTTGCTGATGCCGGGTTGCGACGTGTAGAGGCTTTGGGCAGTAGCGGAAACGTTGAGGTCGTGGTGCGCCACTTCCCAGATGTAGCGCAGTTGTTGAAGCTTCATATGTATCCCTCAAAGCAGTTGGACGCCACGGGCATCAGCGACGGTATATAACTATATGGAAGGTTTCGACAATAAATCTAGAACTTTTTATAAAAACGCCATCATTTAGCCTCAAGCCTCGCCCTGACGTCGACGCTGGACCAGCGGTACCAGGTAGACCGGTACCCGGGATAACTGCAATACCCGGGCAGCGGTCCTGCCCAAGGGGGTTTCACCGTTCGCCCCTTGGCAATGACTGCCTACGATCAGCAAATCAACGGAGAGTTTCGCAGCCTGCTCCAGAATGACCTGGGAAGGATCGCCCTGGTACACCCTGACCGACCTGATCAGTTTCAAGTCCTGTTGCCCTTCCCCCAATTCCTCACGGAAACTGTCGAGCACCCGCTGTTCGATGTTGGCCATCACCGTATTCAGACCTTGGCGATGGAATTCGTTCAGCGCCTGCTCATCGAGATAGCTTTGCAACACCGATTCGGCGAACAGCCCCATCGGTTCCACCGCATGCACCACATACAACTCGGCCTCAAACGTCCGTGCCAGCGCCAAGGCATGCTGCATCACATAAGGGGCATAAAGGCCCAGGTCTGTGGCGTACAGCATCGAACGAATCATGTGACCTCCTCACGTGCCAGAATGGCGGAGATTGATTCAGCTTAGCAGCGCCTTGGGGACTGCGACGTGCGGCCTGACGTCCCGACTCAGAGGCAGTCAGGGCTTTATTTCGTTACTGATGCCATGGGGCACGTGACCAGTGGCGACCACCTCCCGGGCCAATTCGCAGTGACCGGTCTGGTCATCGAAAAACACATCGGCGGCAAAGGCCTCCAGGAAGGCCGATTTGGTCAGGCCGCCGAGAAACAGCGACTCGTCCAAACGGATATCCCACTCACGCAAAGTCCGGATGACCCGCTCATGGGCCGGTGCCGAACGGGCGGTCACCAGGGCCGTGCGGATGGGGCAGGCGTCCTCGGGGAACTCGCGTTGCAGCGCGTTGAGCGCCGCCAGGAAGCCCTTGAACGGCCCGCCTCGCAGCGGCTCGCGAGCAGCCTGTCGTTCGCTGGCCTGGAAAGCCTCCAGACCACCGGCCTGATAGACACGCTCCGACTCATCGGAAAACAGCACGGCATCGCCGTCGAAGGCAATGCGCAATTCTCCGCTGGCGGCGCGACTGGCCCCACCCGACAGGATGGTCGCCGCGGCAAATCCGGCGTCCAGGGCGCTGCGCACGTCCTCAGCATGGGTGGACAAGAACAGGTCGCAACCGAATGCCTTGAGGTACGGGTAAGGACTGCGGCCGCCAACGAAGGCCGCGCGCGAAATCGCCAGCCCATAATGATGGATCGAGTTGAACACCCGAAGGCCGGTGTCGGCACTGTTGCGCGACACCAGGATCACCTCGACCCGGGCACGCCCCAGGTGTTCGTTGAGGTCCAGCAGTTTCTGCACGAGGGCGAACGCGTCGCCGGGTGCCAGGACTTCGTCTTCATGCTCGATCTGGTATTGCCGATAGGCCTCGACGCCACTGGACAGGTACACCTTGTGGCTTTCCCTCAGGTCGAACAACGCCCGCGACGAAATCGCCAGCACCAGTTTGTCGTCGATGTTGTTTGCCATGCCACTCCCCTTTCGCCCCGCTCAGCGGTTACAGCGATCCATGAACGCCAACGCCTGATACAAGGCTTCGATTTTCGGCAGCTCACACCCTGCCGCTTTCGCCGCCGCCAATGGCCGGCCGTAGATCGCGTCCAGTTCCAGCGCTCGCTTGTGGGAATAATCGTGGTACATGCTCGGCCAGTAATCGGGCATCTTCTCGGTCATCATGAACAGATACTCGGCATAACCCGGCGCGATGTGATGCCCACAGGCTTGCGCACCACGGACCACCTCCGCCATCAGCGCCTGGATCAATTCGCGGCTATGATCGTTGGCCATCAACGGCGTGGTACTGGCGCCCAACAAGACCGAAAGACCGTTGTACGGCACATTCCATACCAGCTTCTGCCAGCGGGCCTGTTGCAAGCCAGGCATGGCCTGGGCCTCGATACCGGCGCTGCGGAACAACGTCGCCGCCTCTTCGACGATTGCCATGCGTTGCGCCTGATCGGCACAGGGACCGCTGTGATAACCGACGTTGACCGCGCCAAGTGCCTGGTGGGCGATGACACCAGGGCCGAGGCGATGCACGCAGATCAGGCACAGGCCACCCAGCAGATGCAGCGAATCGGGCAACAACGGTCGAAGATCGTCCTCGACGTCCAGGCCGTTCTGCAGCAACAGGACTTTTGCCCCGTCAGCGGCAGCCTGGGCAATGGCCGGAGCCAGATCGGCATTGCTGGTGGTCTTGGCGCCGACCAGCAGCCAGTCACAGGGCGGCATATCGGCTGCCGAGCGATAGGCCTGGACGGGGTCGAGGGCCAGCGTGCCATGGACCGCGCTGTCGATTCGCAAACCGGCTTCGGCCACGGCAGCAAATTCGCTGCGCAGTAGAAAGTGCACGTCAAAACCGGCGCGCGCCAGCATCACGCCATAAAACCCGCCAATCGCCCCGGTGCCGATCATCCCGATCCGCGGTTTAACCCCTGCCTGCATCGTTGCAACTCCCCTGGTAAAAAAGCCCCTGCACATCATTACACAGCCTGGTTCTGTAGGAGCTGGCGAAGCCTGCGATCTTTTGATCTTTCGCTCACGACTCAATCGGCTTTGGAAAGATCGCAGCCTCGCTTCGCTCGACAGTTCCTACGAGTCCAGCGGGAGCAAGCTCCCTTGCCGCAATTAAACCGGGCCCAGCCCATTGTCGAGCCACCTCGTAACGCGATAAGGTTCGGCTCCCCGACGCGCTTAAAATTCGCTGTGCACCGCCGCGCGGGGATCGCTGGCGGCCGGCACCCGTGACCTGACGAGTAACACGATGGCTGATTTACCGATCAATGACCTTAACGTCGCCTCCAACGAGACCCTCATCACGCCTGACCAGCTCAAGCGCGATATCCCCCTGAGCGACGCTGCCCTGCGCACCGTGACCAAGGGCCGGGAAGTCATTCGCAACATCCTGGACGGCACCGACCATCGCCT
This sequence comes from Pseudomonas sp. NFACC37-1, assembly GCF_900101575.1. Taxonomy (NCBI): domain Bacteria; kingdom Pseudomonadati; phylum Pseudomonadota; class Gammaproteobacteria; order Pseudomonadales; family Pseudomonadaceae; genus Pseudomonas; species Pseudomonas sp. NFACC37-1. The sequence continues at coordinate 7,172 of NZ_FMUZ01000065.1, forward strand.
GTTCGTGGTCATCGGCCCCTGCTCGATCCATGACATCAAGGCCGCCCACGAATACGCCGAGCGCCTGAAAGTGCTGGCGGCGGAAGTCTCCGACACCTTGTACCTGGTCATGCGCGTGTATTTCGAGAAACCGCGCACCACCGTCGGCTGGAAAGGCCTGATCAACGACCCGTACCTGGATGACTCCTTCAAGATCCAGGACGGCCTGCACATCGGTCGCCAGTTGCTGCTGGACCTGGCGGAAATGGGCCTGCCCACCGCCACCGAAGCCCTGGACCCGATCTCGCCGCAGTACTTGCAGGACCTGATCAGCTGGTCGGCCATCGGCGCGCGCACCACCGAATCCCAGACCCACCGCGAAATGGCCTCCGGCCTGTCGTCGGCGGTGGGCTTCAAGAACGGCACCGACGGCGGTCTCACCGTGGCGATCAACGCCTTGCAGTCGGTTTCCAGCCCGCACCGCTTCCTGGGCATCAATCAGGAAGGTGGCGTGTCGATCGTCACCACCAAGGGCAACGCCTACGGTCACGTGGTGCTGCGCGGTGGCAACGGCAAGCCGAACTACGACTCGGTCAGCGTCGCACTGTGTGAGCAGGCGTTGAACAAAGCCAGGATCAAGCCGAACATCATGGTCGATTGCAGCCACGCCAACTCCAACAAGGATCCGGCGCTGCAACCGTTGGTGATGGAGAACGTGGCCAACCAGATCCTGGAAGGCAACCAGTCGATTATCGGCCTGATGGTCGAAAGCCACCTGAACTGGGGCTGCCAGGCAATCCCGAAAGACCTCGCCGACTTGCAGTACGGCGTCTCCATCACCGATGCCTGCATCGACTGGAGCGCGACCGAGAACACCCTGCGCAGCATGCATGCCAAACTCAAGGACGTGCTGCCGAAGCGGCAGCGTAGCTAACAAAGATCGCAGCCTCGTTTCACTCGACAGCTCCTACACGGCTTCTACACGTATTTGGGTGGGGATGTAGGCGCTGGTGAAGCCTGCGATCTTCAAGGCATAAAAAAACGCCGGACTTTTCAGTCTGGCGTTTTTTATTGGGGAATCCGTTTTCTCAGAGCTTCGCCGCGTGCCGCTGGTGACGCTCCATGTAACGCTCTACGTAGGAGCAGGATGGGATCACCGTGTAGCCCATCTCTTCAGCGTACTGCAGCGCTCTTTCGGTCAGCGCCGCCGCGATGCCCCGGCCGCGCAAGGCGTTGGGCACGAAGGTGCGATAGATATCCAGGGTCTGCTTGCCCAGGTCCATATAGGTCAGATAGGCACGATGACCGTCCACATTGGTCTCGAACTGATGACCAGCCTGGTCATGGTGGATGGTAACCGCCTCGCTCATCACTACTCCTCGCGGGTCTGAATGCCGACCCCTACCTTACCGATGTTTTTCCGGCGAAGGAACATCTACGCCACCCCGTGCCTTCCTGGTCACCGAGCGCCAAAACCGATCCGCTCAAACCCGAGCACGTCGTGAATAGTAGGCACCAATGACGCAAATGCTCAAGGCACGCCTGTCATCGAAGGGGTAAACCTGGTCGGGTTTATCGATTGAGCGCCATCGTCGAGCGGTAGTCGGTCACGGTGCAATAGCTGAACATCGCCAGTTGTTGAGTCTTGAGACGAGCGCGCGTAGTTAAAGTCACCGCCAATACCAATAAAGATGCCTGGGACATTGCGCAAAAAATGTACAAAAGTGTAGGTGAATCAATAAACAACGACGTTAGCGAGGGCGGCAAGAGTTCTCCCCCACTGCGGAACTTTTCTTCGTCGACGCGCTCCTGCCAAGGGCTTGGGGCTGTATATTTTTTCAACACCCCTAAGAAAAGTTGCTCGAAAAAGAATCACCGCCTACAATTTTTTTGCTTCTTGCGCTACGTCAGTTTACTTACTACAAGTAATGGGTAGTATGTACGCCGGCTAACTCTCCAGTCTGGGGAGACAGTCACTAATAGAAAGTCCTTGAAGGGGAAACCGATGAACAACGTTCTGAAATTCTCTGCTCTGGCCCTGGCCGCAGTTCTGGCTACCGGTTGCAGCAGCGCATCGAAAGAAACCGAAGCACGTCTGACTGCTACCGAAGACGCAGCAGCTCGCTCCCAGGCTCGTGCAGACGAAGCTTACCGTAAAGCTGATGAAGCTCTGGCTGCTGCTCAAAAAGCACAACAGACTGCTGACGAAGCTAACGAGCGTGCTCTGCGCATGCTGGAAAAAGCTAGCCGCAAGTAATAGTCCTTCGGGATTGTTATCGAGCCGACCCATTTTTGGGTCGGCTTTTTTATGTGCGCCCAGCATGGGCGCAATCTTGTGGGTGAAAGTCCCGCCGTAAGCTGACCACAGCGAACGAAGTGAAGCGCAACTGCATGAGGGCGACCGAGTGTGGGGAGGAAGCGTGGATCGAAGCCATGAGCCGATGTACAAGAACCGGATAGAAGGCGAAGCCGATCAGGGCGAGCGGGCATAAAACCGCGAAGTTCTTGTGGTCAAGGATCAGGCTGCGTAAATCCGGCGGTTGTGTGGTGAAGGATTGCGTTCTTACCTGGGGAGATCTCGCCTTGTGCCTGAAAGGGCGACGGTGCAAGCCGGAGCGAGAAGTCAGCAGAGGCCGTAGTAGTCTT
>NZ_FMUZ01000058.1:0-14622 GCF_900101575.1 Pseudomonas sp. NFACC37-1
TGTCCCTCAACGATGACGGCGACTGCATCAGCGGCCAGTTCGAATACGCCACCGACCTGTTCGACGCAAGCACCATCGCCCGTTGGGGCCAGCACCTGCTGCACCTGCTCGACGCCCTGCTCGACGATGCCACGCAGCCGTTGGCGACCCTGCCGTTGCTGGATGACGCACAGCGCCAGCAACTGTTGGAAACCTTCAACCCGGCCAGTGTTGCCCTGGACGAAAGCCCGAACCGCTTCCCTCATGTTGTGTTCGAGGCCCAGGCGAGCCTCACCCCGGACGCCGTGGCGCTGGTCTGCGCCGGGGAGACCCTGAGCTATGCCGAACTCAACGCCCAGGCCAACCGCGTCGCCCACGGTTTGATCGCACTGGGTGTGCAGCCCGACGACACCGTCGGCCTGTGCGCACGCCGCAGCCCGCACATGCTGATCGGCCTGCTGGGTATCCTGAAAGCCGGCGCGGCCTATGTGCCGCTCGACCCGCAGTACCCGGCGCAACGGCTGGCCCACATGCTGGCCGACAGCAAGCCGCGGGCCCTGGTCCACCAACCCGGCCTGGACGAGTTACCGCTGCCACAAGGCCTGGCGACGCTGGAACTGGGCAGCGCGTCCCTGGCCCCGACCCACAACCCTCAGGTGAAGGGGCTGGATTTCAGTCACCTGGCCTACGTGATCTACACCTCCGGCTCCACCGGTTTGCCCAAAGGGGTGATGGTCGAGCATCGCGGCTTGCGCAACCTGCTGGACTGGTACCTCGAGGACCTGGCTTTCCACGCCGGCGACGCGGTGCTTCTGGCGTCCTCCTACAACTTCGACCTGACCCAGAAGAACATCCTCGCACCGCTGATGGTCGGGGCCTCGCTGCACCTGGCCGCCGAACCCTTCAACCCAGGCGCCATCGTCGCCCAGGTCGCCGAGGCCGGGATTACCCACCTCAATATGTCGCCCAGCGCCTTCCACGCACTGGTGGACGCCGACCACGGGCAAGCCCTGGCCTGCCTGAAACGGGTGGTCCTGGGGGGCGAGCCGATCCAGGTCGCGATGCTGGAAAAACTCGCCCAGCCACGGCCGACAGTGATCAACAGCTACGGACCGACCGAGTGCAGCGACGTGGTCGCCTGGTACACCGTCGACAGCGACCTTGAGACCTACCGGCACCAGTCGATCCCCATTGGCCGGCCAGTCCGAAACATGCAATTGCATGTGCTGGACGCCCACGGGCAACTGCTGCCAGTGGGCGTGCCTGGCGAGATCCATATCGGCGGTATCGGTGTGGCCCGCGGTTACCTCAACCTGCCGCAACTCAGCGCCGAACGCTTCATCGCCGACCCGTTCTACGGCAAGGCCGACGCACGCCTGTACAAGACCGGCGACCTCGGCCGCTGGTTGCCTGACGGCACCTTGCAGTACCTGGGGCGCAATGACGATCAGGTGAAGATCCGTGGCCTGCGGGTCGAACTGGGGGAGATCGAAGCCGCCCTCGCCGCACTGGCGGGTGTGCGCGAAGCCGCCGTCATCGCTCGCGAGCACTCGTCCGGCCAGCGTCTGGTTGCCTACCTGTGTGGCGAGCCGGCCGCCGCCGGGCAATTGCGCGCCGAACTGCTCAAGCGCCTGCCCGAGCACATGGTGCCCAGCGCCTTCGTCGTGCTCGACACCTTGCCGCTCACGCCCAATGGCAAGCTCGACCGTCGCGCCCTGCCCGAACCGGATCAGGACGCCTACGCCAGCCGGGCCTTTGAGGCGCCCGAGGGTCGCGTCGAACTGATCATTGCCGGGATCTGGCAAGCCCTGCTGGGTGTCGAGCGCATCGGGCGTCATGACGGTTTCTTCGAGCTGGGCGGCCATTCGCTGATGGCGGTCAGCCTGATCGAACGTCTGCGCGAGCAAGGCTTGCACGCGGATGTCCGGACGATCTTCAGCAGCACGTCCCTGGCCGAACTCGCCCAAGCCCTGACGAACGCCCCACAACCGACGTTCCAGGCACCGGCAAACCGTATTCCGCCCGCGTGCACCGCCCTGACCCCGGACATGTTGCCGCTGGTGGAGCTGACCGCGGACCAACTCGAACGTATCGTCGGCGCCGTACCTGGCGGTGCCGCGAACATCCAGGACATCTACCCCCTGGCACCGCTGCAACAGGGCATCCTGTTCCATCACCTGCTGGGACACGAAGGCGACGCCTACCTGGTGCGCTCGATGCTGCAGTTCGACAACCGCCAGCGCCTCGATGCCTTCACCGCCGCCTTGCAGCAGGTGATCGATCGCCACGACATCCTGCGCACCTGCGTGCATTGGGACGGTTTGCCTCAACCGGTGCAGGTCGTACAGCGCCAGGCGCGCTTGCCGGTGCACAGTGTTTCCCTCGACAGCCACAAGGACCCCCTCAGCCAGCTCGAAGCCCTGAGCGATCCGCGGCAACTGCGACTGGATCTGCGCCAGGCGCCGCTGATGCGTGCCTGCATCGCCCAGGATCCGCATTCCGAGCGCTGGATGCTGGCGCTGCTCAACCACCACATGGCCAGCGACCACGTGACCTTGGAAATCGTCCTGGAAGAAATCCACGCGATCCTCCATGACCAAGCCGAGGGCCTGGCGGCACCGCAGCCCTATCGTGACTTCATTGCCCAGGCCCAGGCCATCCCCGCCGACGTCCATGAAGCCTATTTCAGCCGCCGCCTGGCCGATGTGGATGCACCCACCGCGCCCTTCGATCTGCTGGAGGTACAAGGCGACGGCCGTCACATCGAGGAAGCCAATGTGACCTTGAGCGTCGAGCTCAACCTGCGTCTGCGGGCCCTGGCCCGGGAGCGGGGCATCACCCCGGCGACGCTGTTCCATGTCGCCTGGGCGCAGGTACTGGCCCGCTGTACCGGCCGCGATGATGTGGTGTTCGGAACCGTGGTCGCCGGGCGCCTGCAAGGCTCGGCCGGGGCCGAACGGGCCTTGGGCGTGTTCATCAACACGCTGCCAGTGCGCGTGCCACTGACCGCCGGCGCCCACGAACAGGTGCTGGCCACTCACCGCGACCTGGTCGAACTGCTGACCCACGAACAGGCCTCCCTGGCCCTGGCCCAACGTTGCAGTGGCGTGCCCAGTGCCTTGCCGCTGTTCACCACCTTGCTCAACTATCGGCACCAGCGCGACGACAGCCAACTGCAATGGCCAGGTATGCGCATCCTGGACAGCGCCGAGCGGACCAATTATCCGCTGACCCTGTCGGTCAACGACTACGGCGACTCCCTGGGCCTGACCGTGCAAAGCGTGCAGGCAGTGGACCCGCAACGCATCTGCGCCCTGATGCAACGGGCGCTGGAGCAACTGGCCCAGGCCTTGATGTACACGCCTCGGATCCCACTCACGCAGCTGGACGTGCTGCCTGCCCAGGAGCGCACCCTGCTGCTGGACACCTTTAACCAGACCGAGGTGGATTACCCGACTGGCCTGTGCATTCAACAGCTGTTCGAAGAACAGGTTCGCCGCACGCCAAACGCCTGTGCATCCCTCGACGGCCGCCAATCCCTCAGTTATGCCGAGCTCAACGCCCAGGCCAACGGCCTCGCCCAGCAGTTGATCGCGGCTGGCGTCTTGCCGGGGGACCTGGTGGCCATCTGCGTCGAACGCGGCGTGGCGATGATCAGTGGCCTGTTGGGCATCCTGAAGGCCGGGGGCGCCTACGTGCCGCTGGACCCGACCTACCCCGCCGAGCGCCTGGCCTCGATTATCGAGGACGCCAGGCCACGCCTGTTGCTGGCCGACCCGATCGGTCGCGCGGCCGTGGGCACATTGCAGGAAGGCACTCGCTACCTGGCCATCGAACGGGCGCTGGCGACACCGTCGAACAGCCGCGATCCTCAACCCGATAGCGTCGGCCTGACGCCAGAGCACCTGGCCTATGTGATCTACACGTCCGGCTCCACCGGCAAGCCCAAGGGCGTGATGATCGAGCACCGCAACCTGGTGACCTCGACGCTGGCCCGGGGCACGGTGTATGGACCGGCGACCGGCAAGCGCTTCCTGCTCTTGTCGTCGATTGCCTTCGACAGTTCCGTGGCCGGGATCTTCGGTACGCTGGTCAGTGGCGGCACCTTGTGCATCCCGGATGCCGAAACCGCCCGCGACCCCGAGGCCATCGCCCGCTTCATTGGCGAACAGGCCGTCACTTCGCTGCTGTGTGTGCCGTCCCTGGGTCGCCTGGTGCTGGCAAGCCTTGCCAGCGGCAACGGGCGTGGCAGCCTGCAAGAGATGATCGTCGCCGGCGAAGCCTGTCCCGCGCAGTTGGTGCAGGAATGCACCGGGCTTGAGCCGGCGATCACTTTGTACAACGAGTACGGCCCCACCGAAGCCACCGTCTGGACCACGGTGCATCGCTGCACCGCCGCGGACTTGGGCGCGGTGCCCATCGGGCGGGCGATTCCCAACAGCCGCCTGTACGTGCTCGATGAACAGCGCCAGCCGGTACCGCTCGGCGTACCGGGCGAACTCTACGTGGGCGGCGCGGGGGTTGCCCGCGGCTACCTGGACCGGGCGGCACTGAACGCCGAACACTTCCTCAGCGACCCGTTCGCCCCGGGCGACGAGCCACGGATGTACCGCACCGGCGACCTGGTGCGCCTGCGCGCCGATGGGGTGGTCGAATTCCTCGGGCGTAACGACCAGCAGGTCAAGATCCGCGGTTTCCGTATCGAGCCCGGTGAGATCGAGGCACTGATGCTGACCCTGCCGGGGGTGCGCGAGGCCGCGGTCATCGCTCGCGAAGACACCCCGGGGGCGACGCGCCTGGTGGCTTACCTGAGCGTCGAGCCGCACCTGGCTGGCCGTAATGCCAGCAGCACGCTACGGCCTTACCTGACTTCGCAGTTGCCGGACTACATGGTCCCGGCGGCGTTCGTGGTGGTCGAGCGGTTGCCGTTGAGCCCCAATGGCAAGCTGGACCGACGTGCCCTGCCCGCGCCCGGCAATGAAGACTTTGCCCGCCGCCAGTACGAAGCGCCCAACGGTGAAACCGAGACGCTGCTGGCACAGCTCTGGGCCGACTTGCTGGGCCTGGAACGGATCGGCCGGCACGACGACTTCTTCGAACTCGGCGGTCACTCGCTGCTGGCGGTGCAAGTCACGCTTCGGGCGCGGGAAATCTTCGGTGTCGAAGTGCCGCTCAGGGGCGTGTTCGAACACCCCTCTCTGCTGGCCCTGGCCGACCTGATCAACACCCTGCAACTGGCGCAGTACGAGTCGGATGAATTGCTCGACCTGCAACAAGAAATGGCTTCGCTGTCTGAAAGCGAACTGCTCGCTATCGTCTCCAAGGATGCTTAATAAATTGAACGAACATAACGATAGTCTCGACCAGTTGAAACGTGCCGCACTGCTGCGACTGCTCAAGCAACGTGGCGCGACGCGTGTCATCGAAACCGTTGCCGAGGACATGCCCTGCGTCGACCGCGCCGCGCCGCTGGCGCTGTCGTTCGCCCAGCAGCGGCTGTGGTTTCTCGACCAGTTGGACCCGACCGCCAGCGCCGCCTACCACATACCCGCCTCGTTGTTGCTGCAAGGTGCCCTCGACCAGGCGGCCCTCACGGCAGCCCTCGATCGCCTGGTGGCACGGCATGAAAGTCTGCGCACCACGTTCCGCCGCGAAGGCGAGCAACCGGTGCAAGTCATCGCCCCGGCCGATTGCGGCTTCAGCCTCGTGACCCATGACCTGCGACACCTGCCCCGGGAGCAGGCCGCAACCGAGGCCGCACACCTGAGCGAAAACGCCGCCGCGGCGCCGTTCGACCTGCTGCACGGGCCGCTGATCCGCGGCACCCTGCTCCGCCTGGCGGACGATGAGCACCGGCTGCTGATCGCCCAGCACCACATCATCTCCGACGGCTGGTCCATTGGCATCCTGGTCAAGGAATTCGCGAGCTTGTATCAGGCATTCAGCGCGGGGCAGCCCGACCCGCTGCCGCCGCTGACCCGGCAGTACGCCGACTACGCGGCCTGGCAGCGCCAGCACCTGGAAGGCGAGCGCCTGGAGCGACAAGTGGAATTCTGGCGCGCCCACCTGGCCGGCGCCCCGGCGCTGCTTTCATTGCCGACCGACCGGGCGCGTCCGGCGGTCCAGAGCTACCGCGGCGAAACCCTGGGCTTCGACCTGCCGGCGTCGTTGTCCGCCGCCATCGTCCAGTTCGCCCAGTCCCGCGCCGCGACGCCATTCATGACCTTGATGGCTGCCTGGGCGGTCTTGCTGGCCCGCATCAGCGGTCAACAGGATCTGGTGATCGGCACCGTCGCCGCCAACCGCGACCGCCACGACGTACAGTCGCTGATCGGGTTCTTCGTCAACACCCTGGCCCTGCGCGTGCGCCTGGAAGCCAACCCGACCCTTGACCAGGTACTGCAGCAGGTCAAGCAATTGATGCTGGAATCCTCCACCCAGCAGGACACACCATTCGAACTGGTGGTCGAGGCCCTCAAGCCTCCGCGCAGCGCCAGCTACAGCCCCGTGTTCCAGACCATGCTCTACACCAATGCCGCAGGTGCCGGGGGCCAGTTGCAGTTGCCGGGGTTGAACCTGGAGTTCCTGCCGTCGCGCAAGGACAACACCCAGCACGACCTGTCCCTGCACATCGACGAAGGCGGCCCGAGCCTGTCCTGCAGCCTGTCGTATTCCACCGCGCTGTTCGACGCCGCCACCATCGAACGCCTCGCCGCGCGCTTCGAGCGCCTGTTGCACTGCTTTACCGACGCCCCCGACACCCGTATCGGAGCCCTGGAACTGGACCCGACCCAGGCCTTGCCCGAGGTCACCGCCCAAGTCTCCGGGCCAGGACAGACCCCGCTGTCCTATCACCAGGAGCGGCTCTGGTTCGTCGATACCTTCGAAACCGGCTACCTGTATGACGCCAATCCGGTCTATCACAACATTGCGTTACTGCTGGAGTTGACCGGTGAGATCAACCAACCGGCCCTGCAAACCGCCCTCGACGGCTTGCTGGCCCGCCACGACATCCTGCGCTGCCGGGTATTGAGCGACGGTAGCCGGGCCTGGCAACACTTCGACGGCCCGGCCAGCCTGACGCTCGAACTGCTCCAGGGCAACCCCGACGACTTGGCGGGCCAGGCCCTGGCCGCGACCCGTCGCCCGTTGAACATGGACGGCGGCAGCCTGGTACGTGCCAGCCTGGTTCGGGCAAGCGATCAGCATGGGATCCTGGCCATCGCCGTGCACCATCTGCTGGCCGACCGCAGCGCCATGCAGTTGCTCAAGCGCGACCTGCTGGCCCTCTACGAAGCCGCCTGCGCCGAGCGCAGCGCCGACCTGCCGGCATTGCCGCTGGGCTATGGCGACTTTGCCGCCTGGCAACGCAACCTGCCGGCCACCGTGATGGAAAACCTGCGGGCCTATTGGGCCTATCAACTGCGCGGCAAGCTGCAAGCCCTGGAGCTGCCCCTGAATCGACCCCGGGCGGCGGTGCATGTGTTTGCCGAAGCCACCCACGGTTTCACCCTTGAACCAGCGCTGGCGCGGCGCCTCGAAGCATTGGCCCGGGAAGTCGGCGTGAGCAGCGACAGCCTGGCCCTGAGCGCATTTACCGCCCTGTTGCGCCGCTACGCCGGCCACGATGAACTGGTGATCGGCACCACGGCCGCCTGCCGTGAACCGGCCCTGCGGGATGTCGTCGGACCGCTGGACAATCTGCTGGTCATGCGTGGCCTGTGCGACAGCGACACCACTTTGCAACAGCTTTGGGAGCAGACCGCCAACAACCTGACCGAGGGCCTGCGCCACCGGCACATGCAGTTCGACCAATTGGTGCTGGCCCTCAACCCGGCCAAGGACATGAGCCGCACCGCGCTGTTCGACGTGCTCTTCAATTTCCAGCGCACCACCGACCACGACACACTGGTGGCGGGCCTGGCGGTCAATACGCTGGAAACCAACCTGGGTTATGGCAAGAACGACCTGCACCTGCTGATCACGGCCGATGAATCACACTGGGCCGGACACCTGGCGTACAACGCGGAATTCTTCGACGCCGAATTCATCCAGCAGTTGATGCGCCACTACGTGCGCCTGCTGGAAGCTTTTGTCGAGGATTCGCAGCAGCGGGTCGACGACGTCCCGCTGCTGGATGTCGCCGAACGCCAGCGACAGATCCTCGACTTCAACGACAGCGAAGCGGCCTGGCCCGAGACCCTGACCCTGCATCAGCTCTTCGAAGAACAGGTGCGCCAGTACCCGGACCGCATCGCGGTCAATCTGGGCCTGGAGCGCCTGAGCTATCGACAGCTCAACGAACAGGCCAACCGCCTCGCCCACCGCCTGCGTGCGGCCGGCGTGCAGCCCCAGGAACTGGTGGCCATCGCCCTGGATCGCTCGGTACAGATGATCGTCGCCACCCTGGCGGTGCTCAAGGCCGGCGGTGCCTATGTGCCCATCGATCCGAGCTCGCCCCAGGAGCGCATCGCCTATGTGCTGCGCGACAGCGGCGCCCGCAAGGCCATCGCCCGCCAGGATATGAGTCCGGCGCTGCAGGCCCTCGGCATCGAAGTCTTCGATGCCGCCACGGACAACAGCGTCAGCGCCGCCAACCTGCCCAACTTGAGTGCTGCGGACCACCTCTGCTACGTGATCTACACCTCGGGCTCCACCGGGGAACCCAAGGGTGCGTTGCTCGAACACCGCAACGTCGTGCGCCTGCTGCACAACAATCGACTGGACTTCCAGTTCAGCGCCGACGATGTCTGGTCGCTGTTCCACTCCAATGCCTTCGATTTCTCGGTCTGGGAAATCTTCGGCGCCCTGCTCTACGGCGCGCGCCTGAGCCTGGTGCCCGAGGCCCTGCGCCGCGATCCGGTGGAACTGCTGGGTTTCCTTGAAAGCGAACAGGTGACGGTGCTGAACCAGACACCGTCGGCGTTCCTGCAACTGAGCGCCGCAGCCCTGGCGACGCCGCAGATGGGCCTGGAGCATTTGCGCTATGTGATTTTCGGCGGGGAAAGCCTGGAACTGGGCAAGCTCGACGCCTTCCACCGTGCCTTCGGGCATGTGGCGCTGGTGAACATGTACGGCATCACCGAAACCTGCGTGCACGTGACCTACAAGGCCATTGGCGCGGCGGACATCGCCGCCGGCGTCTCCAATGTCGGGCGGCCGATTCCGACCACCGTGGCCTACGTGCTCGACGCCCGTCAACGGCTGCTGCCGGTGGGTGTGGCCGGTGAAATCTGCGTCGGCGGGTTGGGTGTGGGTCGCGGCTACCTGAACCGTCCGGCCCTGAGCGCCGAACGTTTCATTACCGACCCGTTCCGGCCCGGCGAGCGACTGTATCGCTCAGGAGACCTGGGCAAGCTGCTGGACAATGGTGAAATCGTTCACCTGGGCCGGATCGACGCCCAAGTGAAGATTCGCGGTTTCCGCATCGAACTGGGGGAGATCGAAGCCAAGCTGCTGGCCTGTGACGGCGTGCGTGAAGCGCGGGTATTGGCCCGCGAGGACGCGAGCCAGGGCAAGCGCCTGATCGCCTACCTGATCCCTGAGACGGGCGCGGTGCTGCAAGTGGCGGCATTGCGCAAGCAGTTGGGGGCGACCCTGCCCGACTACATGATTCCGAGTGCCTTTGTCAGCCTGCACGCCTACCCGCTCACCGCCAACGGCAAGCTGGACCAGGACGCACTGCCGGCCCCGGACCTGGACGCCATGTCCGAGCGCGGTTATGCCGCGCCCGAAGGTGCCGTCGAAGTGGCCCTGGCGCAGATTTTCCAAGAGTTGCTGGGGCTCGAACGCGTGGGACGCAGTGACAGCTTCTTTGAATTGGGCGGGCACTCGCTGCTGGCCGCGCAACTGGTTTCCCGGGTGCGGCAACAGTTGGGCGGCGAACTCATGCTGCGTGAACTGTTCAGTCATCCCACCGTGGAGGAACTGGCGCGGGTCGTCGGCGACCTGCAAACCGTCAGCACCGAGACCATCGGCATCGCCGACCGCAATGCACCGTTGGCGCTGTCCTTTTCCCAGCAACGCCTGTGGTTTCTCGACCAACTCGATGCAAACGCCAGCACCGCTTACCACATGCTCGCGTCCTTGCTGCTGCGCGGCGATCTCGACCACGCCGTGCTCAAGGCTGTCCTCGACCGCTTGGTGGCGCGTCACGAAAGCCTGCGGACCACCTTCGATCGTCATGGCGAACAACCGGTGCAGATCATTGCCCCCGCAGACTGCGGCTTTGCCTTGGCCGAGCAGGATTTGCGCAGCCTGCCTTATGAGCAGGCCAGCATCAGCGCCTCTCGCATCGCCGACAGCGAGGCCACGGCACCGTTCGATCTGCGCCAGGGACCGCTGATTCGTGGGCGGCTGTTGCGCCTGGCCGACGACGAACACATGCTGCTCATCACCCAGCATCACATCATCTCCGACGGTTGGTCGGTGGGTGTCCTGGTCAAGGAGTTCGCCGCTCTTTATCGAGCCTTCAGTCAACACCAGGCCGATCCGCTGCCCGCGCTGTCGGTTCAATATGCCGACTACGCCGCCTGGCAGCGCCAGGTCCTCGACAGCGAGCGCCTGAGCCACCAGGCCGACTTCTGGCGTGAGCAGCTTGGCGGCGCGCCGGCGCTGTTGTCCTTGCCCACCGATCGCCCGCGCCCGGCGGTACAAAGCTACCGGGGTGGCGACGTCAGGGTGAACATCGCTGCGCCGTTGCGCGAACGCCTGGAACGTTTTTGCCAGGCACACAACGTCACCCTGTTCATGGCGTTACTCAGTGCCTGGTCGGTCCTCATGGCACGCCTGGGCAACGAACCGGACGTCGTGATCGGCGTACCAACGGCCAACCGTGGCCGCACCGAAACCGAAAACCTGATCGGCTTCTTCGTCAACACCCTGGCCCTGCGGGTAGACCTTGGGCAAAACCCGAGCGTGGCGCAGTTGCTGGAGCAGATCAAACAAACCACCCTGGCGGCCCACGAACATCAGGACATTCCTTTCGAGCAAGTCATCGAAGCCTTGCAACCACCGCGCTCCCTGAGCCACAACCCGCTGTGCCAGGTCGCCCTGTCGCTCAACAATACCCCTGGCGGCGTTGAACTGAGCCTGCCCGGCCTGACCCTGGTCCCCGTGGCCCAGGCCCATGAAACCTCGCAGTTCGACCTGATGCTGACACTGGACGATGACGGCGGTACGCTGGGCGGCGTGATCGAATACGCCAGCGACCTGTTCGACCATCGCACCGTGGAACGCTTCGCCCAGCACTTCCAGACCCTGCTTGAAGCCATGATCGAGGACCCCGCACAGCCGGTGCTCGCCCTGCCGTTGCTCACCCCGGCACAGCGTCAGGCCTCGCCAGCGACGCTGCCGCCCAAAGCCGTGTTCGCGGCGCAACTGCTGATTCATCAGCGCTTCGAACAGGTCGCCGCCGCCCAGCCCCACGCCACCGCCCTGGTCTTGGGCGAACGCGAACTGAGCTATCAGGCACTCAACCGCCGCGCCAACCGCATCGCCCGTGAACTGCTCGCCCAAGGCGTACGGCCCGATGACCGGGTAGCGATCCTGGCCCGCCGCGGGGTGGAAATGGTCTGCGCGGTGCTGGCCGTGCTCAAGGCCGGTGCCGCCTACGTGCCACTGGATCCGGCCTACCCCAGCGAACGCCTCGGCTACCTGCTCGACGACAGCACCCCGGTGGCCTTGCTGGCCCAGCCTGACTGCCTCGCCGTGCTGCCCGAGCATGCCGTGCCGGTGGTGCACCTCAAGGATTACGTCGCCACAGACGACCTGACGGACGTGTCCCTGGACCACAACCTTGAAGCCTGGGCGCTGGGCCTGACGCCGCGGCACCTGGCCTACGTCATCTACACCTCGGGGTCCACCGGGCTGCCCAAGGGCGTGCTGGTGGAACACGGCAATGTCGCACGGCTGTTCGATGCCACCGCCGGGTTGTTCGACTTCGACCAAAACGACGTGTGGACGCTGTTCCACTCCTTTGCCTTTGACTTCTCGGTCTGGGAAATCTGGGGCGCATTGAGTTACGGCGGCAAGTTGGTGATCGTCCCGAGCGACGTGGCCCGTTCCCCCGATGATTTCTATGCCCTGGTCTGCCAGCAGCGCGTCACGATCCTTAACCAGACGCCGAGCGCCTTCCGCCAGTTCATCGAGGCCCGCGAGCGCAGCGACCAGGAGCATACCCTGCGCGAAGTGATCTTCGGTGGCGAAGCGCTGGATTTCCGCAGCCTGCGCCCCTGGACCGCACGCACAACGTTGGCCCGTACCCGTCTGGTCAACATGTACGGGATCACCGAAATCACCGTGCACGCCACTTACTACCCGATCAGCCAGGTGGAAATCGACACCGGCGCACCAAGCCTGATCGGCCCGCCACTGCCGGACCTGTGCCTGCGTATTCTCGACGAGTACCGGCAACCGGTACCGGTGGGGGTCAATGGCGAGATCTACATCGGCGGTGCCGGTGTGGCCCGGCATTACCTCAATCGCGACGCGCTGAATGCCGAACGGTTCATCCCCGACCCGTTCGCCGTGGAGCCCGACGCAAGGTTGTATCGCACCGGTGACATCGCTCGCTACCGCGCCGATGGCGGCGTGGTCTATGTAGGCCGCAACGACTCGCAGATCAAGATCCGCGGCTTCCGTATCGAGCTGGGGGAAATCGAAGCGCAACTGCTCGATTGCGCCGATGTCCGCGAGGCGCTGGTGATCGTGCGTGAAGACCGTCCCGGCGACAAACGCCTGGTGGCCTACCTGATCGCCCATGAAGGGACCGCCCCGGAGTCCTCGGCCTTGCGCAGCCAGCTGGCCAGCGTACTGGCCGAACACATGGTGCCCAGTGCTTTCGTGACCCTGGAGGCCTGGCCACTGACCACCAACGGTAAGCTCGACCGCGCGGCCCTGCCGGCACCGGACTTGTCTGCCACCGCGAGCCAGCACTACGAAGCACCGCTGGGGGAAATCGAAATGACCCTGGCGAGCGCCTGGCAGACGTTGCTCGGGGTTGAACGAGTGGGCCGTCAGGATCACTTTTTCGAACTCGGCGGCCACTCGTTCCTGGTCATCAGCCTGATCGAGCACCTGCGTCAGGCGGGTCTGCAATTGGATGTGCGCACGGTCTTCTCGGCGCCGACACTCCAAGCCATGGCGGCCGTCCTCGCCGGTGGCAGCACCACCCAACAGGTGGTCCCCGCGAACCTGATCCCCGCCGATTGCACGGCGATCGTCCCACAGATGTTGCCGCTGGTGACCCTGAGCCAACAGGAAATCGAGCAAATCGTCGCCGACGTCCCCGGTGGCGCCGGCAATGTGCAAGACATCTACCCCCTGTCATCGTTGCAGGAAGGCATTCTGTTCCACCACTTGTTGCAGGCCGAAGGCGACGCCTACCTGATGCGTACCGTGGTGACGTTCGATCGTCGCCAGGTACTCGACGACTTCCTGGCCGCCGTACAGGTGGTGATCGACCGCCACGACATCCTGCGTACCGCGTTGCGCTGGCACGGCTTGTCACAGCCGGTGCAGGTCGTTCATCGCCAGGCGCAACTGCCCGTCATGACCTTGGACTGCTTGCCCGGCGAAGACGCCTTGCAGATGCTCCGGGACCATACGGACACGCATCATCTGCGACTGGACCTGCAACGGGCCCCGTTGATCGCAGCGTACGTCATCTATGACGAACCCCGGGCACAATGGCTGCTGGCATTGCTCGACCATCACCTGATCAGCGATAACGTGACCTTGCGCCTGATCATGCTGGAGATCCAGGCCGTGATGGCCGGCCAGGCCGAGAGCCTGCCACCGTCCCAACCGTACCGTAACTTCATCGCCCGGGCCGCCAGCGTGCCCCAGGCCGACCACGAAGCCTACTTCCGTCACTTGCTGGCCGATGTGGATGCCACCACCGCGCCTTATGGTGTGCTCGATGTACGAGGCAACGGGGCGGGGATCAAGCGTGCGGTAAAACACTTGAGCGACGATCTCAGCGCCCAGGTGTATCGAACCGCACGCACTCAAGGGGTCCCGACCTCGGTGCTGTTCCATGCGGCCTGGGGCCTGGTCGTCGCGGCCACCAGCGGGCGCGACGACGGGATTTTCGGCACGGTATTGTCGGGGCGTTCCCAAGGCACCGCCGGGGCCGACCATGCACTGGGGATGTTCATCAACACCTTGCCGATGCGCATTCGCTTGCAGCAGAACACCGTCAGCGACATTGTCCGCGACGCCTACCAGCAGCTCAGTGAGCTACTGACCCACGAACAGGCATCCCTGGCCCTGGCCCAGCGTTGCAGTGCCGTGGATACGTCGCTGCCCCTGTTCACCGTGATCCTCAACTGCCGCCATGGCGATCTGGTGAACGCGTCCGGGGAAAACGTCGCCGACATGGGCAGCCACGAAGGCATGCACTTCATCGCCTCCGAAACCCGCACCAATTACCCCATTGAAATTGCCGTGGCGAATGTGGGCAGCGGCTTCTCCCTGACCGCCCAATCCATCACCGGCATCGACCCGCAACGCATCGCCGCCTACCTCGCCCAGGCCGTGGCCGCACTGGTCGAAGCCCTTGAACAAGCCCCCGAACGCCTCGCCAGCGATCTGGACGTGCTCCCCGACACCGAGCGGCAATTGCTGCTGGCGGACTTCAAC
>NZ_FMUZ01000057.1:0-15083 GCF_900101575.1 Pseudomonas sp. NFACC37-1
CCTGCGTGGGAATGCCGCCAGGGACGCTCCGCGTTCCGCTTCTGAAAGGTGACGCAGAGCGTCACGGGATGCATCCCCACGCAGAGCGTGGGGACGATCAGCTTCACGCCAGTTGGGCTGACGCTTTAGCGAGCAAGTCCGCTTCCACAGGGGATTGGCGGTTCGATCGTTCCCAGGCTCCTGCGTGGGAACGCCGCCAGGGATGCTCCGCGTTCCGCTTCTGGAAGGTGACGCAGAGCGTCACGGGATGCATCCCCACGCAGAGCGTGGGGACGATCAGCTTTACGCCAGTTGGGCTGACGCCTTCGCGAGCAGGCCCGCTTCCACAGGGGATTGGCGGTTCGATCGTTCCCACGCTCTTGCGTGGGAATGCCGCCAGGGACGATCAGCTTCACGCCAGTTGGGCTGACGCCTTCGCGAGCGAGCCCGCTTCCACAGGGGATTGGCGGTTCGATCGTTCCCCCGCTCCTGCGTGGGAATGCCGCCAGGGACGCTCCGCGTTCCGCTTTTGATCAGCTTCAAGCCAATCCATGGGATCGAGCTTGCTCGCGATGGCGTCCTCACTGCCCCCGATCAGAATCTGAATAACTCCACCCAACCTTGCTTCGATTGGTTCTACACCAACGCCTTTTCCCCGCCCAAACCCTACCTAGACTCTGACAGGCCAGGAGGCAAGTGAGAGTCCATGACGGACCGGTGTTATCTCTCCTGGTGCCCTGATGCCAAGGAGAGAAAACATGAGAGTGGAAGTCAGTCGGCATGGCCCGCTTGGCTGTGCATTGTTAGGCGTGTTGCTGGCTCCGGCCGCCAGCGCCGCCCCTGCGTTGTCCCCCCAGATACCCTTCGATGTCACGGTGACCCACCCCGTTTCACTGGTCAGCCTGCAAGCCGATTTCGATGAGCTGTCGTGGCAGACCTTCATTGCCCTGAACTGGCCGGCGCTGGATAACGGTGATCCGAATACCGGCACGCCCATCGGCAAGCAGGATGGCGCCACCGTGTGGGAGAGCTGGAAAGAGAGCTACCAGATTTTCCGCGCCAAGGGCCAGACGCCGCTGCCCTGGAACGCATCGGCGACGCTCCCTGACGCGTGCAAGTCGCTCAAGCCCGGTCGCCTGTTGCAGCAGATGGGCAAGGTGCCCGATGTGCTGGATGAGTTTATCCAGCCCTTCGAGAGCGGCCCGTTGGTGGACCAGAACGGTACCTACACGCGCAACGAAATCGTGGTCAACCAATCGATGTTCGACGGCATCGTCGACAACGGCCTGTACAGCATCGAAGGCCAGCAGAAATTCTTCGCCGCCAATCCGAACAACACCGTGGCGTTCAGCTGTGGTTCCACCCAGACCAAACAGGTCGGTGCGGTGATGGTGAAGGCATCGTGGAAAGTGCTGGGCCCCAACGACAACCGCCAGGATTTCCATACCGTCGATGCACTGGTCTACACGCCGGGCAACAACGACCCGAGCCATGGGCCGATCGTTGCGGAGTCATGCGTGTCCGAGTCGGTCGGGTTGGTGGGATTGCATATGGTCCATAAGACTACCAGCGCGGCGCAATGGGTCTGGTCAACCTTCGAGCATGTGAAAAACGTGCCGGAAAAAAACACGCCTGTGGCCCAGCGCACGGGGCCTTATCTGTTCTACAACGCGGCCAGCAAAAGCGACATCAACCAGCCGCCGCCACGGCCGTGGAACCCGGCAGTCAAGGCGACACCCTCGCAGATCGTGCGGGAAGTGCCGCTGACCGAAGCCACCAAAAACCTCAATACCACCTATCAAACGCTGTTGCGTACGGTGAACAAGCAGAGTGTCTGGGCGAACTATCAACTGATCAGTACCCAGTGGCCGTCAGACCCGCCCAAGAACTGCCAGGTATCGGCCGCCAACCCGCTGGGCAGCCCCGCGCCGTTGTTCCTGGCCAACGCCACGCTGGAAACCTATATCCAGGGCACCGTGCCCCAGGCGTCTTCCAGTTGCATGGCTTGCCACGGCAATGCGGCCACCCATGTCACCGAGTCGCCGCGTACCAGCTTCGCGGATTTCACCTATTTGCTCGAACGCGCACAGTCCACTGGCGAACAAGGAGTCAACCATGAGCAGTGATCTGGACAACTTTATAGGCCTGTCATCGGCCCTGACCGGCATTCCCACGGATCGGCTGGCACCGCCGATCGACCAGGTGGGTTTGCCACCGATCTTTCTCGCGTTCATCACCCCGCGTATCACCCCTGAGGTGCTCAATACGTTGCTGACTCAATACGCCACGATGGCAGCGGACAATGTGCCCCCCGACCAGATCGCCAAAGCGGTGCTGATGGATGGATCGCGGCCGGCTGTCACGCAAGCGGCCCAAGCTGCGCGTTCGATCATGAAATTGTGGTTGCTGGGGGTCTGGTATCAGCCCTATGCCACTGGCAGCTACAAATCGACCGACTCGACGGTGGTGTCCGACCAGGCCTACATCCAGAGCTGGGCCTGGAAAATCGCCCAGGCCCATCCCATGGGCTACAGCGAGATGTTTTTCGGCTATTGGAACACCACGCCACCGAGCCTTGAGGACTACACCGGCGTGCCTGCCAACACACAGGGAGCCTCGTCATGAGTACCGAGCAAGCCGAGGTGATCATCGTTGGCGCGGGGCTGGCCGGCAGCATCATCGCTTATCAGTTGGGCATGGCTGGCGTGGATGTGCTGGTGCTCGAATCGGGTCCGGAGGTCCCGGCCAACCGTGCGCAATACCTGGAGCGTTTCTACACCGCTACCCTGAAGACCCCGGAGTCGCCCTATCCGCCAGTGTCGACCCTGGATTCGCCGCGTGACCCGAGCAAGGAAAATGCGCCTCGAGCGACCATCGCCGACCTGATCCTTGGCTGGGACAAACCGAAAACCAGCTACCTGGTGCAGAAGGGCCCGCTGCCCTTCAACAGCACTTATGAACGGGTGGGCGGTGGTACGACCTGGCACTGGGTCGGGACCTGCCTGCGCATGCTGCCGAACGATTTCCGTCTGAGGAGCAAGTACGGCGTCGGGGTGGATTGGCCGATCGGCTACGACGACCTGCAAAGCGCCTATTGCCGGGCGGAGGCGGAAATCGGGGTGTCGGCCAATGTCGCCGACCAGGCTTACCTGGGCATGACCTTTCCCGAGGGCTATTCATTCCCAATGCACAGCATTCCGTTGTCGTTGGTCGATGGCAGTTTTGTCGCGGCCGTGACCGGCAAGAGCTTCGACGGGTTGCCGCTGGTGGTCAGTCCGACCCCGGCCGGGCGCAACTCCCAGCCCTACGCCGGGCGCCGGGTGTGCGCCGGCAATACCAACTGCACGCCGATCTGCCCGATCCAGGCCAAGTACGACGCCACCGTGACCCTGAACAAGGCCCTGGCCACCGGCAAGGTCCGGGTCATGTACCGGACCGTGGCCAGCAAAGTGACCGTGGGCCCGGACAAGCACATCAATGGTGTCGAATTCATTCAATACCAGCTTGGCGAGGGACCGAAGACGGGCACCGGCGTGGCCATCGGGCAGCGTTATGTGATCGCGGCTCATGCCATCGAGACCCCTAAATTGCTGCTCAACTCCAAGACCCCGGCCTGGCCCGATGGCGTGGCCAATAGCAGCGGCCAGGTCGGACGCAGCCTGTCCGACCATCCGATTTACCTGGCGTGGGGGCTGATGCCGGAAGGCAAGACGGTGTTTCCGTATCGGGGGCCGGTGTCCACGGCGGGCATCGAGAGCCTGCGTGACGGCGACTTCCGCAGCCAGCGAGCGGCGTGGCGCATCGAAATCGGCAACGAGGGCTGGAACTGGCCGGTGGGTGACCCTTACGTCACCGTGGCCGATTTTATCGATGGCAAGAACAAAAGCTGCACCAACCCGTTGCCATCGAAAGAGAACCCGCCGCCGCCCACTGAAGCGCTTTACGGCACGGCCCTGATTCAACGGCTCAACGACCTGTTCATCCGCCAGTTTCGGATCGGCTTTTTGGTGGAGCAGGTGGAGAAGGAGCCCGACAAGGCCAAGAGCTACATCGTGCCCTCGACGGACAAGCTCACGGACGGGCTCGGCATTCTTCGACCGGAAATCCACTACGACCTGTCCGATTACACCAAGGAAGGTTTCAGGCAGGCGAAGATATTGGCGAGCCACATCATCCAGAACCTGCTCGGCGCCGTGGAGCTGACAGCACCCATTGGCCAAGGGAAATTCAGGTACAAAGAAGAGGATTACACCTTCCAGGGCGCCGGGCACCTGATGGGCACCTACCGCATGGGGGATGATCCGACCAAGTCGGTGGTGGACAAGGACCAGCGCAGTTGGGACCACAAGAACCTGTTCCTGGTGGGCGATGGGGTGTTCCCCAGCACCGGCACTTCGAACCCGAGCCTGACGATCGCAGCGTTGTCGTTCCAGGCCGGGGACACTGTGGCCAACGACCTGAAGGCGGTGACGATGCAAGTCCAATCCAACATCGCCTGGCAGGGCACTGGCGTGCAGGTCAACGGGTTGGTTCCGCGCTTGGTTCGCTACGTCAGTGGGCTATGGTGTGCCAGTCCGCAGGGTGGCAATGTCGATGGAAATGGCGGTTCGAGGCACATCGACTACAGCAGCTATGCCTTGCCCGGTGCCGCCGAAGGCGCCTTGATCGGTCGCGTGGGCAACGGTGGGAAGCCGTTCCTGGTGGGTGATCTGGCGCAGGTTCCGGGCAATCAGCAAGGGGAGCTGCAACTGTGCATCAACGATGACCTGACCGGGCAGCACGGGTCTGGCTTGAAAGATAACACCGGCGCGCTGACCATCCGGGTCGAGTTCGGTGCCCTGTAACGCATGAGCAGTAAGGCCTGACTCCTGTGGGAGCGAGCTTGTGGGAGCAAGGCTTGCCCGCGATGCAAACACCTCGGTGTAGCTGATAGACCGAGGCGATGCCTTCGCGGGCAAGCCCTGCTCCCACAGACTCGCTTCCACAGAGGGGCATGGTTTTTTCACGCCGCCGAACGCTGGTTGCGCAACGCCACCGGCCCGACACGCTCTTCGATGGCCCGCTTCAGTTCGCCGCGAAGCCCCAGCAGGAAGCCCGCTTCCACCACCACGAACAACGGCCCGACGATCAGCCCGATGAGGTCGTCGACGAACGCCGGCTTGCGGCCTTCGTAATAGTGGCCGACGAACTGGATCGCCCAGCCCACCACGAACATCCCCAGGCCACTGCCCAGCCATACCCAGGTGCTTTGCGCGGCGAGCACCTGGCCCAGCCATACCGCCAGGCCCAGCAGCACCGTCATCAGCGCCCCCAGGCGCAACTCCAGGCGCAGGTAGAACCAGGCGCTGGCCACCGCCGCCAGCAGCGCTGGCGACACCAGCACCGTGCCCACTGGCCAGCCGGGGCGTGACAGCAGCACGGCGACGGCGACGAAAATCAGCGGGATCCCGATGAAATGACTGGCGATGTTGCGCGGGTCTCGGTGATAAGCAGCGTATTGACTGAGATGATCGACGAGGTTTTTCATTGTTGTTCCTCCTGAGGTGATGCCTGCATGATGCCCGGGTACCACGAGGCGTTCTGTCAGTTAGCCGACACTTGTCCCGGAGTTTCCATGAATTCGCATCCCTGGCACTCGCACCTGATGGCCGGCCACTGGTACAGCCATCTGCCTGATGAGTTACAGAATAGTCTGCTGGGCATGGCGCGGGTGCGCCGCCTGCCAGCGGGGCATCGGCTGTTCCAGCGCGGCGATCCACCTTGTGGGCTGTATGCCGTGCTGGAAGGCGCGATGCGCGTCGGTGCGGTGAACGAACAGGGCAAGGAGGCGTTGCTGAGCGTGGTGGAGGCACCTCACTGGTTCGGTGAAATCTGCCTGTTCGATGGCCAGCCACGGACCCATGATGCGGTCGTGGTGGGTCAATGTACGCTGCTGCACGTGCCCCAGGCGCCGTTGCTGGCCTTCCTGCAAGCGCAACCGGTCTACTGGCGGCATCTCGCATTGTTGATGAGTCACAAACTGCGCCTGACCTTCATCAACCTCGAACACCTGAGCCTGATGCCCGCCCCGGCCCGTGTGGCCCACCGCCTGCTGATGATCGCCGAAGGCTACGGCGAAATCGAACCGCCGCGCCGGGTCTTGCAGCTGCCCCAGGAGCAACTGGCGCTGATGCTCTCGCTGTCCCGCCAGACCACCAACCAGATCCTCAAGGACCTGCAAGCCCAGGGCATTCTCCACTTGGGCTATGGCGAGATCGAAATCCTCGACATCGAGCGATTGCGGGCGTTGACCACAATCTGAACCTGCCTTGGACCCTGTGGGAGCGAGCTTGCTCGCGATAGGGCCAGCCCAGCCAACGCAAATCCCTAGCGCAACCCATCCCGAAACTGCCCCGGCGTCATCCCGGTCCAGCGCTTGAAGGCGCGGCTGAAGCTGCTGGAATCGGCAAAGCCCAGCAGGTAGCTGACTTCGCTCAGCGAACATTGGGGATCGCGCAGGTGCAGCAGTGCGAGGTTTTCCCGGCATTCGTTGAGCAGTGCGTCGAAGCGGCAGCCTTCGTCAGCCAGATGCCGTTGCAGGCTGCGCAGGCTCAGGTGCATGGCCTGGGCGATGCGTTCGGCGCTGGGCTCGCCCTCGGGCAGTTGGGCCTCGATGGCCGCGCGTACCTTGCGTTCCCAGGTCAGAGGCTTGAGCTGAGCGAGGGTGCGTTCGAGCACCGTTTCATTGTGCTCGGCCAGTTCGGGGTTGGCGTCGTCCAGGTGGCTGTCGAAGTCGCTGAGGTTGAACTCCAGGCAATCCTGGGCGGCGCCGAAATGCACCGGCGAGCGAAACACCTTGTGCCATGGGCTGGGGTCTGCCGGTTCCGGGCGGCGCAGGTACACCGCCAGTGGTGCGTAATCACGGCCGAGACGGTTGCGACAGGTGCGCACGTAAATCGCTGCGAACGCATCGATGGCTTCAAAGGCCGGTGACGGACTGTCCTGGGGCACATCGAGATTGAAGCGGTAGCGGTCTTCGCCGCGGCTCAGTTGCAGGGTCAGTGCATCGCTGACTACCGGGTGATAGCGCACGATCCGCTCGAACACTTCTCGCAGGCTGCCGCTGGCCACCAGGGCATAACCCAGTGCGTGAAACGTGGTGGGGCTGACGAAGCGCGACACCCGCAGGCCGATGGCCGGGTCACCGCTGGCCTGCACGGCCAAGGCCCACAGGCGCGTGGTGCCCGAGAGTGGGTAACGGGCGTTCGGGTCGTCCATCCATTGCGGGTCGAGACCCGCCTCGACGCACAGGGCATGGCTGTCCAGGCCCAATGCATCGAGCTGCTTGCGCAGGGCGCGGGTCCAGCTGGCGAGGGAGGTCGGTTCAGTCATGACGATTGGCGCTTGCGGTCAACAGGTTGGCGTTTACGGCTACCACCCCATGGGACAACGCCCGGCAGGATGAGCACATCTCTAACAGAGGATGTAAGCCATGCACGGCACTTGCGCAAGCCCCGAGCGATTGAATGCACAACAACGAGCGGCCCATGTTCGCCAGGTGGTCTTGGCCCGGGGCGAGGAGTTGCGCCAGCGTTATCCGATCCTGCGCCACCAGGATGCGTTGGGCGCGGGCATCCTGGCGCTGGCCCTGGCTGGGATGATCGGTTCGGCGCTGCTCTACATCAACGGTCACCTGGCCGGGTGGGCATGCCTGTTGCTCAACGGGTTTTTCGCGTCCCTGACCCACGAGCTGGAACACGACCTGATCCACAGCATGTATTTCCGCAAGCAGCGCCTGCCCCACAACCTGATGATGGGCCTGGTGTGGCTGGCGCGGCCGAGCACGATCAACCCGTGGATCCGCCGCCACCTGCACCTCAACCATCACAAGGTATCCGGCAGCGAGGCCGACATGGAGGAACGGGCGATCACCAACGGCGAACCCTGGGGGCTGGCGCGGTTGCTGATGGTGGGTGACAACGTGATGTCGGCCTTCATCCGCCTGCTGCGGGCCAAGACCTGGGTGCACAAGCGCAGCATCCTCAAGCGCACGCTGAAGGTTTATTTCCCGCTGGCGTTGCTGCACTGGGGCGCCTGGTATGTGTTCCTCGGTTTCCACGGGGCCAACGGTGTCGCCAGTCTGCTGGGGACTTCAATTGACTGGTCGGCCACCACGCTGGCGACGATGCAGGTGATCGATATTGCGGCGGTGGTGATCATCGGGCCGAATGTACTGCGCACCTTTTGCCTGCATTTCATCAGTTCGAACATGCACTACTACGGCGACATCGAGGCGGGCAACGTCATCCAGCAAACCCAGGTGCTCAATCCCTGGTGGTTGTGGCCGTTGCAGGCGTTCTGCTTCAACTTCGGCAGCAGTCATGGCATTCATCATTTCGTGGTGAAGGAACCGTTCTACATTCGCCAATTGACAGTGCCGGTGGCTCACAAGGTGATGCGGGAGATGGGCGTGCGGTTCAATGACTTCGGCACGTTCGGGCGGGCGAATCGGTTTGTGCGCCAGGAAGCTATGGTGCGGGAGGAAGGGGATACGGTTCGGGTTTGAAGCTAACCCGTCCAAAGAGCAGAAGCAGAATCTGTGGCGAGGGAAAGTGGTGGGCCGGCTAGCGCGGATCGATCGTTCCCACGCTCCCGCGTGGGAACGCCGCCAGGGACGCTCCGCGTTCCGCTTCTGCAAGGTGACGCAGAGCGTCACGGGATGCATTCCCACGCGGAGCGTGGGAACGATCAAGCCTGTGGCGCTTAGAACTGGTAACTCACCGTCGCCGCCACATTGCGCTCTTCGCCCATGTAGCAATAGCTCAGGCTCGCGCACGAGGCGACGTAGCTTTCGTTCGTCAGGTTGTTCGCGTTCAGGCGTACGTCCACGCCCTTCAAGCCGACCTTGCCCAGGTCATACCCCACCGAGGCATCGAACAACGTGTAGGACGGCACCTTCATGGTGTTCTCCGCATCGGCCCAGCTATAGCCGACATAGCGCACGCCGCCGCCCAGGCGCAGGCCATCGAGGGCGCCGCTGTCGAACGTGTAGTCCGCCCAGACCGAGGCCATGTGGCGCGGCGCCTGGGTCGGTGAGTTGCCCTTGTTTTCGATGATGTCGGTGGGCGTGCTGAGGGTGCTGACCATCGATTTCGAGTATTCGATGTCGGTGAAGGTGTAGCTGCCCAGCACTTTGAATTGTTCGGTCAACTGCAGGTGCGCTTCCAGCTCCAGGCCCTGGGAGCGCACGGCACCGATGGCGCGGTAGAAGTTGTCCTGGGGCAGTTTGGTCGCCAGGTTTTCCTGGTCGATGCGAAACAGCGAGGCCGTGTACAGGTCATCGGTGCCCGGTGGCTGGTACTTCAACCCCAGTTCCCACTGCTTGCCATCGGTCGGCGGTAGCGGGTTGCCGGCGCTGTCGGCATAGGAGTTGGGGTTGAACGACTCGGAGTAGCTGATGTACGGCGCCAGGCCATTGTCGAACAGGTACAGCGCCCCGGCACGGCCAGTGAGCTTGGTGCGTTTGTCGTTGATCTCGGTGCCTTCCGGACGGCCGAACTCAGCGATGCGGTTCTCATCCGAGGTTTGCACCCAGTCCTGGCGCAGGCCGAGGGAGAAGCGCCACTTGTCCATTTCGATCAGGTCTTGCAGGTAGACGCCGGTCTGCTCCAGGCGCCGCAGGTAGCTGGTGGGGCTGAAGTAGCTGATGGCCGAGTTGCCGTAGACCGGGTCGAAGGCGTTGATCGGCGCCAGGCTGCCGCTGGTCCAGTCGACCACGGTCTTGCGGCGCTGGTAGTCGGCGCCCATCAGTACGGTGTGCTTGGTCGCGCCAATGAAGAATTCAGCCTGCAGCATGTTGTCGACGATGAACGAATGGAGCTTTTCTTCGGCACCGGTGTAGTAGCGGTTCAGCTCGTTGCTGGTGGGCGTGGTCCAGTCATAGGCATAGACCTGATCGTTCTTGACCTCGGAATCCAGGTAACGGAAGTTCTGCCGGGCGGTGAAGACATCGTTGAAACGGTGTTCGAATTGGTAGCCGAACGACTGCTGGTCACGCTCATAGCGGTCGATGCCGGGTTCGCCTTCGAAGAAGTGCTCGGAAATCCGTCGACCGTTGCGCTGATGCAAGGTGCCGTCGGCCGGCATGCCACCGTGGTAGCCGCCGTCGGGGTCATGCTGCAGGTAGGCTTGCAGGGTCAGCGAGGTGTCCTCGCTGAAGTCGATGTTCACCGTGGGTGCGAGGGCGAAGCGTTTTTCCTTGTTGTGGTCGAACTGGGTGTCGGAGCTGTCCGCCAGGCCGATCAGGCGATAGGTGATACGTTTTTCGTCATCCACCGGGCCGCTGAAGTCGAAGCCCATGCCGCGCTGGCCCTGGGTGCCGACCGTGGCCTGGATCTGGTGATAGGCCTCGTACAGCGGCTTCTTGCTGGTCAGCGCCACCAGGCCGCCCGGCGAACTGCGGCCGTAGAGCACCGAGGACGGGCCCTTGAGAATGTCGACCCGCTCGAGGAAGTACGGATCGACCTGCATGGAGCTGTAGGTGCCGCTGTCGCCCATGGACTTGAGGCCGTCGAGGTAGATGTTATCCACCGAGCCGTCGTTGAAGCCGCGCATCGCCACATAGTCGTAGCGGTGGGTGGCGCCGTAGGGGTTGGTCAGCACGCCGGGGGTGTAGCGCATGGCCTGGGACACGGTTTGGGCGCCCTGGTCGTCCATTTGTTCGCGGGTGACCACCGACACGCTCTGGGAGGTTTCCCGCAGGGCGGTACTGGTCTTGGTGGCGACCTGGCTATGTGTGGCGTTGTAGCCTTCCATGCTGCCCAAGGCGTTACCCAGGGCGAAGCCCTTGATGTCGGTGGTCGGCAATTCCAGTGTGCTGCCAGCGGTCTCGGTTTGCAGCACGTAGCTGCTGCCATCCTGGCTGACGGCAACCAGTCCTGAGCCGCTGAGCAACTGGCTCAGGGCCTGGTCGGGCGAATACTCGCCCTTGAGCCCCGGGGACTGGACGCCGCCGGTTTGCGCCGGGGTGCTTGCCAGGGTGATCCCGGCTTGGCGGGCGAACTGGTTCAGCACATCGCTCAATGGGCCGGGGGCAATGTTGTAGCTCTGACGGCTGGCGGTGACGCCGTTTTGTGCGGCCACCGCGAGCATCGGCACAATGCTGACTCCCAGCGCCGTGGAGAACAGCGCGGCGTGAATCGCCTGGCGCAACAGGCGCGGTTGCGAAGAAAAGCCGAAGGGGTTCTTGAGAGGTACGCGCTCAGTCATTGTAGGTTCCGTAGGAGTCGCTGAAGGCAGATAAGGGGTGCTTACTGTCCTAGCCGGACGCCGGTCTGAAACCCGCCAAAAAAAAATCAAGCCAGGCGTTCCACCGTGATCCACCAACGGGTTCGATAGCGCAGCTGTACCGGGAGCGTGCGGGGCAGGACGGCCAGCAATTTGTCGGTGTCCTCCAAGCGGAACACCCCCGACAGGCGCAGGTCGGCGATCGACGCCGCGCAGTGCAGATAGCCCGGGCGGTAGCGTCCTACTTCATTGAGAAAGTCTTCCAGGCGCATGTTGCGCGTGACGATCAAGCCGTCGGCCCAGGCGCCTGCGTCCATGGCCAGCGGTGGTGCCAGGGCCGCTGTCGATGCAGTGATCAGATAGCTTTGCCCGGCCTCGACCTGGATGGGCGTGCCATCGCTGTTGGGGTGCGAACGGATGACGACGTGTCCGCTGGTGACGCTCAAGCGCGTGCAGTCGCTGTCCTGGCGCACGACGAAGCGCCCCTCCAGCCCTTCGAACAGGCCATGCCGGCTTTTCACCAGCAGCGGCCACCCCGGGTCGCGGCCACAGGTGACCATGATTTCGCCGTGGGCCAGGGTAATCAGGCGCTGCCGGGCGCTGAAGTCCAGGTCGGCGGCGCTGTGGGTATTGAGCTCGAGCCGCGTGCCGTCCGGCAACTGGAAACCTCGGCGTTCACCGGTGGCGGTGGCGAAATCGGCATTCCACGCTTGCCAGCCCAGGTCCTTGCCCAGCCATGCCGCACCGCTCACCACGGCGATGCCCGACAGCAACTTCAGGGCCTGGCGACGACTGAGGCGCTGGGCACTGTTTTCCAGGGTGTCCAGGGCGACATGGGCACCGGGCACCGCCCGCAGGTTCGAGGTCAATTCGCTGTGCAGCGATTGCACCCGTTGCCAGGCCAGTTCGTGTTCAGGGTGGGCGGCGCGCCAGGTGTCGCACTGTTGGCGCAGGGTCGGGTGAGCGGTGTGATTGCGCAGGCGCAGCAGCCAGTTGATCGCCTGCCTGACCACCTGTTGCGACGGGCCGTTGCGGCGGCTCTGCAAATGGTCCGCCGGCTCAGCTTTCATAGCGCAACACATAACAGTGGTACAGCGCATCGGCGACGTAGCGCTCCACCGAGCGCAGCGAGATGCCCATCTGTTCGGCGATCTGCTTGTACGTCAGGCCCTCGCACTGGGCCAACAGAAAGGCCCTGCGCACTTTCGGCTTGAGGCCTTCGAGCATCCTGGCAATGGCTTCGAGCAGTTCCAGGATCAAGGCCTGGGCCTCCGCACCAGGGGTTTGGGCTGGCGGCAGGTGAGCGATGGTTTCCAGGTAGGCGCGTTCGATTTCGGCTCGCCGCCAATGGTCGATCACCAGACCTTGGGCGATGGTTCGCAAAAAGGCGCGGGGGGTCCTAAGCTCCAGGCGTTCGCTACGCTGCAACAGGCGCACGAAGGTGTCCTGGGCCAGGTCCGCTGCGTCGGCGGCATTGCCCAGCCGGGTGCGCAGCCACGTATTGAGCCAGCCGTGATGCCGGCTGTAGAGCGCCTGTACTGCAAACTCGGGAGATGACATGGACGCGACGGCCTGGATGTTACAAATGATAATAGGTCGCATTGTCATCATCGCCCGGCGAATTTGCAACCACCGTTCGCCCGCCTTGTCCTCCCGTCGCCTATTTCTTCGAATCCCTAATTATTTGTACAGGCTTGCCGACAGACTGATATGCGTGCACCAAAGTGGAGCGAAGTGACAACCGCCCGCGCTGTTATATATGGAACGTTGCAATCTGGAATGCACCCCCACTCCTTGCATAAGAAGCCCCATCGATGAATCTAAAGTTCAGCCACAAAATCCTTCTCGCCGCCTCTGGTGTGGTGGTTCTGGCTTTTGCCCTGTTCACGCTCTACAACGATTATTTGCAGCGCAACACCATTGGCCGCAGCCTTGAATCGTCCATCGAGCAATCCGGCGACCTGACGGCCAGCAGCATCCAGAACTGGATGAGTGGCCGGATACTGGTGTTGGAAAACCTGGCGCAAAACATCGCGCATCAGGGGGCTACTGCCGATCTGCCGGGGCTGGTCGACCAGCCGGCGCTGACGTCGAACTTCCAGTTCACTTATGTGGGCCAGGCCAACGGTGTCTTCACCCAACGGCCTGACGCGAAAATGCCTGACGGCTACGACCCGCGTCAGCGCCCTTGGTACAAACAGGCGGTGACCGCCGATAAAACCATGCTGACTCCGCCGTATCTGGCGGCGGTGGGTGGCCTGGTGGTGACCGTTGCCCTGCCTGTGAAGCACAACGGCGAACTGCTCGGCGTGGTGGGCGGCGACTTGAGCCTGGAAACCCTGGTGAAAATCATCAACTCCGTGGACTTCGGTGGTATCGGCCATGCGTTCCTGGTGAGCGGCGACGGTCAGGTGATCGTCAGCCCGGATAAAGACCAAGTGATGAAGAACCTCAAGGACATCTACCCCGGCACCCCGGTGCGCATTGGCAAGGGTATCCAGGAGGTCGAGTTGAATGGCAAGGACCGCATTCTTTCGTTCACCCCGGTGGCGGGTCTGCCGAATGCCGAGTGGTACATCGGCCTGTCGATCGACAAGGCCAAGGCCTATGCGCCGTTGAGCCAGTTCCGTACGTCGGCGTTGATTGCGATGTTCGTCGCCGTGGCGGCCATTGCGTTGCTGCTGAGCATGCTGATCCAGGTATTGATGCGCCCGTTGACCACCATGGGTCGCGCCATGCAGGACATTGCCCAGGGCGAAGGCGATCTGACCCGACGCCTGGTGGTACAGGGCAAGGATGAGTTCGCGGTGCTGGGTGGTTCGTTCAACCAGTTCGTGGAGCGGATTCATGCGTCGATCTCGGAAGTGTCTTCCGCTACCCGTCAGGTGCATGACCTGTCGCAGCGGGTGATGACCTCGTCCAACGCTTCGCTCGTCGGCTCGGATGAGCAGAGTGCCCGCACCAACAGCGTGGCCGCGGCCATCAACCAACTGGGCGCCGCGACCCAGGAAATCGCGCGCAATGCCGCCGATGCCTCGCAGCATGCCAGCGGTGCCAGCGAACAGGCCGATGACGGTCGCCAGGTGGTGGAAAAAACCATCCAGGCCATGACCGAGCTGTCGCAGAAGATCAGCCTCTCGTGCACCCAGATCGAAACCCTGAACGCCAGCACCGACAACATCGGGCACATCCTGGACGTGATCAAGGGCATCTCCCAGCAAACCAACCTGCTGGCCCTGAACGCTGCCATCGAAGCGGCCCGTGCCGGTGAAGCCGGACGCGGTTTTGCGGTGGTGGCCGATGAAGTGCGCAACCTGGCGCACCGTACCCAGGAGTCGGCGGAAGAAATCCACAAGATGATCACCTCGCTGCAAGTCGGCTCCCGTGAAGCGGTCACCACGATGAATGCCAGCCAGACCTCCAGCGAAGAAAGCGTGGAAGTGGCCAACCAGGCCGGCTTGCGGTTGGTCAGCGTGACGCAGCGCATTGGTGAGATCGACGGCATGAACCAGTCGGTGGCCGCCGCGACCGAAGAACAGACCGCCGTGGTCGAAACCCTCAACATGGACGTCAGCCACATCAATCTGCTGAACCAGCAAAGCGTGGCCAACCTCAATGAAACCCTGAAGGATTGCGATGCCTTGTCCCAACAAGCCAATCGACTGAAGCAACTGGTGGACAGCTTCAAGATCTGACCCCAGTCGAAAGCCGAGCCACCGCCTTCGCGAGCAAGGGACCGGCGGTTCGATCGTTCCCACGCTCCTGCGTGGGAATGCCGCCAGGGACGCTCCGCGTTCCGCTTCTGGAAGGTGACGCGGAGCGTCACGGGATGCATCCCC
>NZ_FMUZ01000055.1:0-16587 GCF_900101575.1 Pseudomonas sp. NFACC37-1
GACCGACGATCTCAACTTCCTCCTGGATACGGACGATGCCACGCTCAACACGACCAGTCACAACAGTACCGCGACCGGAGATCGAGAATACGTCTTCGATTGGCATCAGGAACGGCTTGTCGATAGCACGCTCTGGCTCTGGGATGTAGCTGTCCAGAGTTTCCACCAGCTTCTTGACAGCAGTGGTGCCCATTTCGTTGTCGTCTTGGCCGTTCAGAGCCATCAGAGCCGAACCGATGATGATTGGAGTGTCATCACCTGGGAAGTCGTAAGTGCTCAGCAGGTCGCGCACTTCCATCTCAACCAGTTCCAGCAGCTCAGCGTCGTCAACCATGTCAGCCTTGTTCAGGAAGACAACGATGTACGGAACGCCTACCTGACGGGACAGCAGGATGTGCTCACGGGTTTGTGGCATCGGACCATCAGCGGCCGAGCAAACCAGGATCGCGCCGTCCATCTGGGCAGCACCGGTGATCATGTTTTTTACGTAGTCGGCGTGACCTGGGCAGTCAACGTGTGCGTAGTGACGCACGGCCGAATCGTATTCAACGTGAGCGGTGTTGATGGTGATACCACGAGCTTTCTCTTCCGGGGCGCTGTCGATCTTGTCGAAGTCAACCTTGGCCGAACCGAAAACTTCGGAGCAGACACGGGTCAGAGCAGCGGTCAGCGTGGTTTTACCGTGGTCAACGTGACCGATGGTGCCAACGTTGACGTGCGGTTTGTTCCGTT
Source organism: Pseudomonas sp. NFACC37-1 (assembly GCF_900101575.1). Lineage (NCBI taxonomy): Bacteria > Pseudomonadati > Pseudomonadota > Gammaproteobacteria > Pseudomonadales > Pseudomonadaceae > Pseudomonas > Pseudomonas sp. NFACC37-1. The sequence continues at coordinate 733 of NZ_FMUZ01000055.1, forward strand.
CAAATTTTTCTTTAGCCACGACAATTAACTCCTAGCTTAAAGGGGCTGAATCAGCCTTGCTTTTTGGTAACAGTCTCGACGATATGCGACGGAGCTGTATTGTATTTTTTGAATTCCATAGAGTAGCTTGCGCGACCCTGAGACATGGAACGAACGTCGGTTGCGTAACCGAACATCTCGCCCAACGGCACCTCGGCACGAATCACTTTGCCGGAAACCGTATCTTCCATACCCAGAATCATGCCACGACGACGGTTAAGGTCGCCCATGACATCACCCATGTAGTCTTCAGGCGTAACGACTTCCACCGCCATGATCGGCTCAAGCAACTCACCGCCACCCTTCTGGGCCAGCTGCTTGGTTGCCATGGAGGCAGCCACCTTAAACGCCATCTCGTTGGAGTCGACGTCATGGTAAGAACCATCGAACACAGTCGCCTTCAGGCCGATCAGCGGATAGCCGGCGACAACGCCGTTCTTCATCTGCTCTTCGATACCCTTCTGGATCGCCGGGATGTATTCCTTAGGAACCACACCACCTACGACTTCGTTCAGGAATTGCAGACCTTCCTGACCTTCGTCAGCCGGTGCAAAACGGATCCAGCAGTGACCGAACTGGCCACGACCACCGGATTGGCGAACGAACTTGCCTTCGATTTCACAGCTCTTCGTGATGCGCTCACGATAGGAAACCTGAGGCTTACCAATGTTGGCTTCGACGTTGAACTCACGGCGCATCCGGTCAACCAGGATGTCCAGGTGCAACTCACCCATGCCGGAGATGATCGTTTGACCAGTCTCTTCATCGGTCTTGACGCGGAAAGACGGGTCTTCCTGAGCAAGCTTGCCCAGAGCGATACCCATTTTTTCCTGGTCGTCCTTGGTCTTAGGCTCAACGGCAACCGAAATAACCGGCTCCGGGAAGTCCATGCGAACCAGGATGATTGGCTTGTCAGCGTTGCACAAAGTTTCACCGGTGGTGACGTCCTTCATGCCGATCAAGGCCGCGATGTCGCCAGCGCGTACTTCCTTGATTTCTTCACGGGCGTTTGCGTGCATCTGCACCATACGACCCACACGCTCTTTCTTGCCTTTTACCGAGTTGATCACGCCGTCGCCGGAGGCCAACACGCCCGAGTAAACTCGAACAAAGGTCAAGGTACCCACGAATGGGTCGGTAGCGATCTTGAACGCCAAAGCCGCGAACGGCTCGTCGTCACTTGCGTGACGCTCCATTTCCTCTTCCTCGTTATCCGGGTTGGAACCCTTGATAGCAGGAATGTCGGTTGGAGCAGGCAGGAAGTCGATAACGGCGTCGAGAACCAGGGGAACACCCTTGTTCTTGAAGGAAGAACCGCAAACAGCCAGAACGATCTCACCAGCGATAGTACGCTGACGCAGAGCGGCCTTGATTTCCTCGTTGGTGAGCTCTTCACCTTCGAGGTACTTGTTCATCAGCTCTTCGCTGGCTTCGGCCGCAGCCTCAACCATGTTGCTGCGCCATTGCTCGGCTTCTTCCAACAGTTCGGCAGGAATGTCCTTGCGAACAGGGACCATGCCCTTGTCGGAATCGTTCCAGTAGACAGCTTGCATGTTGATCAGATCGATCTGACCCTGGAAGTTGTCTTCGGAACCGATAGCCAGCTGGATCGGCACCGGAGTGTGACCCAGGCGCTGCTTGATCTGAGCGATCACGCGCAGGAAGTTGGCACCAGCACGGTCCATCTTGTTTACATAAACAAGACGTGGAACGCCGTATTTGTTGGCCTGACGCCATACGGTTTCCGACTGAGGCTCAACACCCGAAGTACCACAGAACACAACGACAGCGCCGTCGAGTACGCGCAGGGAACGTTCAACTTCGATGGTGAAGTCTACGTGGCCCGGGGTATCGATAACGTTGAAGCGGTGCTCGTGCGGGTACTGCTTCTCGGAACCTTTCCAGAAGGCGGTGATAGCAGCAGAAGTAATGGTAATACCACGCTCCTGCTCCTGCACCATCCAGTCTGTGGTCGCGGCGCCATCATGCACCTCGCCCATTTTGTGACTCTTGCCGGTGTAAAAAAGGACGCGCTCGGTGGTGGTGGTTTTACCAGCATCCACGTGAGCAACGATACCGATGTTACGGTAGCGGTTAATCGGTGTAGTACGAGCCATAAAGCCCTCGCAAATTGAGTGACGCTAAAATTAGAAGCGGTAGTGCGAGAAAGCCTTGTTGGCTTCAGCCATACGGTGCACGTCTTCACGCTTCTTAACTGCAGCACCTTTACCTTCAGCAGCGTCCAACAGTTCACCAGCCAAACGCAGAGCCATGGACTTCTCGCCGCGCTTGCGGGCGAAGTCTACCAGCCAGCGCATTGCCAGGGCGTTACGACGGGACGGACGAACTTCGACCGGAACCTGGTAAGTAGCACCGCCTACACGGCGCGACTTCACTTCGACCAGCGGAGCGATGGCGTCGAGAGCTTTCTCGAAGATTTCCAGGGGATCGCTGTTCTTGCGTTCCTTAACTTTGTCCAGTGCGCCATAAACGATACGCTCGGCAACGGCTTTCTTGCCGCTTTCCATTACGTGGTTCATGAACTTGGCGAGAATCTGGCTTCCGTATTTCGGATCGTCCAGAATCTCACGTTTGGCTGCTACGCGACGTCTTGGCATTGATAAGCCCTCAAACGGTCTTCAGGTTAGCCCGGGACAGCGGATGCGTGCCCGACCTTACTCTTATCGACTCAATAAAATTAAAAACTGCTAAACGGCCGATTATTTCGGACGCTTGGTACCGTACTTCGAACGACCTTGGTTACGACCTTTAACGCCGGAAGTATCCAAAGAGCCGCGAACGGTGTGGTAACGAACACCTGGCAAGTCTTTTACACGACCGCCGCGGATCAGGACCACGCTGTGCTCTTGCAGGTTGTGGCCTTCACCGCCAATGTACGAGGAAACCTCGAAACCGTTGGTCAGACGCACACGGCATACTTTACGCAGTGCCGAGTTAGGTTTTTTCGGCGTGGTGGTATACACACGGGTGCATACGCCACGACGTTGCGGGCAGTTCTGCAGCGCAGGCACGTCGGATTTCTCGACGATACGCTTACGCGGCTGACGTACCAGCTGGTTGATAGTTGCCATCTACTAGCTCCACTGTTGTCTTGCGACGCTATTGTCTTACAAGAAAAGCAAAATGGCAGGAACGAATTCCCGCCAAATTTAGGGGATCAAGAGTCTAAAGAGGATCTTGTCCCCAGTCAAGGCAAGGCCCCGACCTCCCCGCCCGCCGGATCTCGACAATTTGTCTCGATCCGCCGAACGGGGCGACCAGGGCCTGGCACTCAATTACCGCAGAACTCAGTTACCACTCGAGTTCAGCGCTTCGGTCAGTGCAGCTTCCACTTCACTGGCGCTTACGCGCAACGGCTTGTCGGCATCACGGCGACGCTTGCGCTCACTGTGATAGGCCAAACCGGTACCGGCCGGGATCAGACGACCCACGACCACGTTTTCTTTCAGGCCACGCAGATAATCGCGCTTGCCGGTTACCGCCGCTTCGGTCAGTACACGGGTGGTTTCCTGGAAGGAAGCCGCCGAGATGAACGATTCGGTGGACAACGACGCCTTGGTGATACCCAGCAGCACGCGAGTGAACTTGGAGACAAACTTGTCTTCGGTCGCCAGGCGCTCGTTTTCCACCAGTACGTGAGTCAGTTCCATCTGGTCGCCCTTGATGAAACTCGAGTCGCCAGATTCAGCGATCTCGACCTTACGCAGCATCTGACGCAGGATGGTCTCGATGTGCTTGTCGTTGATCTTCACGCCTTGCAGACGGTAAACGTCCTGGATCTCGTTCACGATGTACTTGGCCAGCGCACTCACACCCAGCAGACGCAGGATATCGTGTGGATCGCTCGGACCGTCCGAGATAACTTCGCCGCGGTTTACCTGTTCGCCTTCGAAGACGTTCAGGTGACGCCACTTCGGAATCAGCTCTTCGTACGGATCGCTACCGTCGTTCGGTGTAATGACCAGGCGGCGCTTGCCCTTGGTCTCTTTACCGAACGCGATGGTGCCGCTGACTTCAGCCAGAATCGAGGCTTCTTTCGGACGACGGGCTTCGAACAAGTCGGCAACACGCGGCAGACCACCGGTGATGTCGCGGGTTTTCGAAGTTTCCTGCGGGATACGGGCGATAACATCACCGATCGCGATCCGCGCACCGTCCGCAACACCGACCAGGGCGTTGGCTGGCAGGAAGTACTGAGCGATTACGTCAGTGCCTGGCAGCAACAGATCCTTGCCGTTGTCGTCGACCATCTTCACGGCCGGACGGATATCCTTGCCGGCAGCTGGACGATCCTTTGGATCGAGCACTTCAATGTTGGTCATACCGGTCAATTCGTCGGTCTGACGCTTGATCGTGATGCCTTCTTCCATGCCCACGTAGGTCACGGTACCTTTCATCTCGGTCACGATCGGGTGGGTGTGCGGGTCCCACTTGGCCACAATGGCGCCAGCGTCGACCTTGTCACCTTCCTTGACCGAAATCACAGCACCGTACGGCAGCTTGTAGCGCTCGCGCTCGCGACCGAAGTCGTCAGCGATGGCCAGCTCACCGGAGCGGGATACCGCAACCAGGTGACCGTCCACGCGCTCTACGTGCTTGAGGTTGTGCAGGCGGACAGTACCGCCATTCTTCACCTGGACGCTGTCAGCCGCGGAGGTCCGGCTTGCCGCACCACCGATGTGGAACGTACGCATCGTCAGCTGTGTACCCGGCTCACCGATGGACTGGGCCGCGATAACGCCGACCGACTCACCGATGTTCACCTGATGACCACGAGCCAGGTCGCGACCGTAGCACTTGGCGCAGATGCCATAGCGGGTTTCGCAGCTGATCGGCGAACGTACGATCACTTCGTCGATGCTGTTGAGTTCGATGAACTCGACCCACTTCTCGTCTACCAAGGTGCCAGCAGGAACGATCACGTCCTCGGTACCCGGCTTGAATACGTCACGGGCGATGACACGACCCAATACGCGTTCACCCAACGGCTCTACAACGTCACCGCCTTCAATGTGCGGCGTCATGACCAGGCCATGTTCGGTGCCGCAATCGATCTCGGTCACGACCAGATCCTGGGCAACGTCTACCAGACGACGAGTCAGGTAACCGGAGTTCGCGGTTTTCAACGCGGTATCCGCAAGACCCTTACGAGCACCGTGAGTGGAGATGAAGTACTGGAGTACGCTCAGGCCTTCACGGAAGTTCGCGGTAATCGGGGTCTCGATGATGGAGCCGTCCGGCTTGGCCATCAGGCCACGCATACCGGCGAGCTGACGGATCTGCGCTGCAGAACCCCGTGCGCCCGAGTCGGCCATCATGTACATCGAGTTGAACGATTCCTGGTCGACTTCGTTGCCATGACGGTCGATGACCTTCTCTTTCGAGAGGTTGGCCATCATCGCCTTGGATACTTCGTCGTTCGCCTTGGACCAGAGGTCGATCACCTTGTTGTACTTCTCGCCCTGGGTTACCAGGCCGGAGGCGTACTGGCTTTCGATCTCTTTCACTTCTTCGGTGGCAGCACCGATGATGCGGGCTTTTTCATCCGGGATAACGAAGTCGTTAACGCCGATGGAAACGCCGGAAATGGTCGAATAGGCAAAACCGGTGTACATCAACTGGTCAGCGAAGATCACGGTCTCTTTCAGACCAACCACGCGGTAGCACTGGTTGATCAGCTTGGAGATCGCCTTTTTCTTCATCGGCAGGTTGACGACATCGAAGGACAGGCCTTTTGGCACAACCTGGAACAACAGCGCACGGCCGACGGTGGTGTCGACGATACGGGTGTTGGTCACGCTGCCGCCATCACGGTCGTTCACGGTTTCGTTGATCCGCACCTTGACCTTGGCATGCAGTGCGGCTTCGCCGGCACGGAACACACGGTCAACTTCCTGCAGATCCGCGAACACACGACCTTCGCCCTTGGCGTTGATCGCTTCGCGAGTCATGTAGTACAGACCCAATACAACGTCCTGCGACGGAACGATGATTGGCTCACCGTTGGCTGGCGACAGGATGTTGTTGGTCGACATCATCAACGCGCGCGCTTCGAGCTGGGCTTCCAGCGTCAGCGGCACGTGCACGGCCATTTGGTCGCCGTCGAAGTCGGCGTTGTACGCAGCACAGACCAGCGGGTGCAGCTGGATAGCCTTACCTTCGATCAGTACCGGTTCAAACGCCTGGATACCCAGACGGTGAAGGGTCGGTGCACGGTTGAGCAATACTGGGTGTTCGCGAATCACTTCGGCGAGAACGTCCCAGACCTCTGGCAGCTCGCGCTCGACCATTTTCTTGGCCGCTTTGATGGTGGTAGCGAGACCACGCATTTCCAGCTTGCCGAAAATGAACGGCTTGAACAGTTCCAAGGCCATTTTCTTAGGCAGACCGCACTGGTGCAGACGCAGGGTCGGGCCTACGGTAATAACCGAACGACCGGAGTAGTCAACACGCTTACCGAGCAAGTTCTGACGGAAACGACCCTGCTTACCCTTGATCATGTCAGCCAGGGATTTCAGAGGACGCTTGTTGGAACCGGTGATAGCGCGACCACGACGACCGTTGTCGAGCAGTGCATCGACAGCTTCCTGCAACATACGCTTTTCGTTACGCACGATGATGTCCGGAGCGGACAGATCAAGCAGGCGCTTCAAGCGGTTGTTACGGTTGATCACTCGACGATACAAGTCGTTGAGGTCGGAAGTCGCGAAACGACCGCCATCGAGCGGAACCAGTGGACGCAGGTCTGGCGGCAGTACCGGCAGAACGGTCAGCACCATCCACTCTGGCAGGTTGCCGGAACCCTGGAAGGCTTCCATCAACTTCAGACGCTTGGACAGCTTCTTGATCTTGGTTTCGGAGTTGGTTTGCGGAATTTCTTCGCGCAGGCGGCCAATCTCGTGCTCCAGGTCGATAGCGTGCAGCAGTTCGCGGACAGCTTCGGCACCCATGCGGGCATCGAAATCGTCGCCGAACTCTTCCAGCGCTTCGAAGTACTGCTCATCGTTGAGCAACTGACCTTTTTCAAGGGTGGTCATGCCTGGATCGATAACGACGTAGCTCTCGAAGTAGAGAACGCGTTCGATATCACGCAGGGTCATGTCCATCAGCAGGCCGATACGGGACGGCAGCGATTTCAGGAACCAGATGTGGGCAACCGGCGAGGCCAGCTCGATGTGCGCCATGCGCTCACGACGAACTTTTGCCAGCGCAACTTCAACGCCGCACTTCTCGCAGATCACACCACGGTGCTTCAAGCGCTTGTACTTACCGCACAGGCACTCGTAATCCTTGACCGGGCCAAAGATCTTGGCGCAGAACAGGCCGTCACGCTCAGGTTTGAACGTACGGTAGTTGATGGTTTCCGGCTTTTTAACTTCACCGAACGACCACGAACGGATCATCTCAGGCGAGGCCAATCCAATACGGATGGCGTCGAACTCTTCGACTTGACCCTGGTTTTTCAGCAAATTCAGTAGGTCTTTCAAGGCCTTTCCTCCTGGCGGAGCAGAGAGCGGGCAAAACAGCCCCGCTCTCGATTCGCGTCACGTGTTATTCGGTTTCCAGATCGATATCGATGCCGAGGGAACGAATTTCCTTGATCAACACGTTGAAAGACTCGGGCATGCCCGGCTCCATACGGTGATCGCCGTCCACGATGTTTTTGTACATCTTGGTCCGGCCGTTCACATCGTCCGACTTCACTGTGAGCATTTCTTGCAGAGTGTATGCAGCACCGTACGCTTCCAGTGCCCAGACCTCCATCTCCCCGAAACGCTGACCACCGAACTGCGCCTTACCACCCAGCGGCTGCTGGGTAACCAGGCTGTAAGAACCGGTAGAACGAGCGTGCATCTTGTCGTCTACCAAGTGGTTCAGCTTCAGCATGTACATGTAGCCAACGGTAACCGGGCGCTCGAACTTGTTGCCGGTACGGCCGTCGAACAGCTGCATCTGGCCGCTTTCCGGCAGGTCTGCCAGTTTCAGCATGGCCTTGATTTCGCTTTCCTTGGCACCGTCGAACACCGGAGTAGCCATTGGAACGCCGCCGCGCAGGTTCTTCGCCAGATCCAGGATTTCCTGGTCGGAGAAAGTGTCCAGCTCTTCGTTGCGTCCGCCGATCTCGTTGTAGATCTCGTGCAGGAACTTACGCAGGTCCGCGACCTTGCGCTGCTCTTCGATCATCCGGTTGATCTTCTCGCCCAAGCCCTTGGCCGCGAGGCCCAAGTGGGTTTCAAGGATCTGACCAACGTTCATACGCGAAGGTACGCCCAACGGGTTGAGGACCACATCGACCGGGGTGCCATTGGCATCGTGCGGCATGTCTTCAACCGGCATGATCACGGAGACCACACCCTTGTTACCGTGACGACCGGCCATCTTGTCGCCGGGCTGGATGCGACGACGGATTGCCAGGTAAACCTTGACGATTTTCAGCACGCCTGGAGCCAGGTCATCGCCTTGCTGCAGTTTGCGCTTCTTGTCTTCGAACTTGTCGTCCAGCAGACGGCGGCGATCAACGATATAGGCCTGGGCCTTCTCGAGCTGCTCGTTCAGAGCATCTTCAGCCATGCGCAGTTTGAACCACTGGCCATGCTCAAGACCGTCGAGGACTTCGTCGGTGATTTCCTGACCTTTCTTCAGGCCGGCACCACCTTCGGCTTTGTGGCCGACCAGGGCGGAACGCAGACGCTCGAAAGTTGCGCCTTCGACGATACGGAACTCTTCGTTCAGGTCCTTGCGGATCTCGTCGAGTTGAGTCTTCTCGATGGACAGTGCACGAGCATCACGCTCAACGCCGTCGCGAGTGAAGACCTGTACGTCGATGACGGTACCTTTGGTGCCAGTAGGCACGCGCAGGGAAGTGTCTTTAACGTCGCTGGCTTTTTCACCGAAGATGGCACGCAGCAGTTTTTCTTCCGGAGTCAGCTGGGTCTCGCCTTTCGGAGTGACCTTGCCCACCAGGATGTCGCCTGCGCCTACTTCAGCACCTACATAAACGATACCGGCTTCGTCCAGCTTGTTCAGTGCAGCTTCACCCACGTTCGGGATGTCCGCAGTGATTTCCTCTGGGCCAAGCTTGGTGTCACGGGCCACACAGGTCAGTTCCTGAATGTGGATCGTGGTGAAGCGGTCTTCCTGAACCACACGCTCGGACAGACAGATGGAGTCTTCGAAGTTGAAGCCGTTCCATGCCATGAACGCGATGCGCATGTTCTGACCCAACGCCAGTTCACCCATATCGGTGGACGGACCATCGGCCATGATGTCGCTGCGCTGAACCCGATCCCCCTTGCTTACCAGCGGACGCTGGTTGATGCAGGTGTTCTGGTTGGAGCGGGTGTATTTGGTCAAGTTGTAGATGTCGACACCGGCTTCGCCGGTTTCAACTTCGTCATCGGCAACACGAACCACGATACGGCTGGCGTCGACGGAATCGATCACGCCACCACGACGAGCCACGACGCAAACGCCGGAGTCACGGGCAACGTTACGCTCCATGCCGGTACCAACCAGCGGCTTGTCGGCACGCAGCGTTGGTACAGCTTGACGCTGCATGTTCGAACCCATCAACGCACGGTTGGCGTCGTCGTGCTCGAGGAACGGGATCAGCGACGCTGCAACCGACACTACCTGCTTCGGCGATACGTCCATCAAGGTGACGTCTTCCGGCGCCTTGACGGTGAACTCGTTCAGGTGACGAACAGCTACCAGCTCGTCGACCAGGACCTTCTTGTCGTTCATCGTGGCCGAAGCCTGGGCGATCACGTGATCGGCTTCTTCGATGGCGGACAGGAACACGATCTCGTCGGTAACCAGGGCGTCTTTCACCACGCGGTACGGGCTCTCGAGGAAGCCGTACTGGTTGGTGCGCGCATAGGCAGCCAGGGAGTTGATCAGACCGATGTTCGGACCTTCCGGCGTTTCGATCGGGCAGACACGACCGTAGTGAGTCGGGTGTACGTCACGAACTTCGAAGCCTGCACGCTCACGGGTCAGACCGCCTGGGCCGAGTGCGGAGACACGACGCTTGTGGGTGATCTCGGACAGCGGGTTGTTCTGGTCCATGAACTGGGACAGTTGGCTCGAACCGAAGAACTCCTTCACCGCCGCAGCCACAGGCTTAGCGTTGATCAGGTCTTGCGGCATCAAGCCTTCGCTTTCAGCCATCGACAGACGTTCCTTGACCGCGCGCTCTACGCGCACCAGGCCAACACGGAACTGGTTCTCGGCCATCTCGCCTACACAGCGAACACGACGGTTACCCAGGTGGTCGATGTCATCGACGATGCCTTTGCCGTTACGGATGTCGACCAGGGTCTTGAGGACCGCAACGATGTCATCCTTGTTCAGCACGCCCGAACCTTCGATCTCGGTACGACCGATACGACGGTTGAACTTCATCCGGCCGACCGCAGACAGGTCATAGCGCTCAGGGCTGAAGAACAGGTTGTTGAACAGGGTCTCGGCCGCATCCTTGGTTGGCGGCTCGCCAGGACGCATCATGCGGTAGATTTCGACCAGGGCTTCCAGTTGGTTGCCGGTGGAGTCGATCTTCAGCGTGTCGGAGATGAACGGACCGCAGTCGATGTCGTTGGTGTACAGGGTTTCGATACGAACGACCTGGGCCTTGGCGATTTTCGCCAGGATCTCGGTGGTCAGCTCGGTATTGCACTCTGCAAGGATTTCGCCGGTGGCCGGATGCACGATGACCTTGGCCGTGGTGCGACCCAGGACGTAGTCGATCGGTACCTGAAGCTCTTTGATCCCGGCTTTTTCCAGCTGGTTGATGTGGCGAGCGGTGATACGACGACCCTGCTCGACAATAACCTTGCCTTTGTCATCCTGGATATCGAGGACAGCGATTTCACCGCGCAGGCGCTGAGGCACCAGTTCCAGGCTGAGGTTTTCACCTTGCACGTGGAAGACGTTGGTGGTGTAGAACGCGTCCAGCACTTCTTCAGTGGTATAGCCGAGCGCACGCAGCAGTACCGATGCAGGCAGCTTGCGGCGACGGTCGATACGCACGAATACGCAGTCTTTCGGGTCGAACTCGAAGTCCAGCCACGAACCGCGGTAAGGAATGATGCGCGCGGAGTAAAGCAGTTTGCCGGAGCTGTGCGTCTTGCCACGGTCGTGGTCGAAGAACACGCCCGGGGAACGGTGCAGCTGGGAAACGATTACACGCTCGGTACCGTTGATTACGAAGGTACCGTTTTCAGTCATCAGGGGGATTTCACCCATGTAGACTTCTTGCTCTTTGATGTCCTTGATCGCTTTGTTCGACGATTCTTTGTCGAAAATGATCAGGCGCACTTTTACCCGCAAAGGTACGGCGTAAGTAACACCGCGCAATACGCATTCTTTGACATCAAATGCCGGTTCGCCCAGGCGATAACCGACGTACTCCAGCGCAGCATTGCCGGAGTAGCTGATGATCGGGAAAACGGATTTGAAGGCCGCATGCAGGCCCACGTCGCGGAACTGATCTTTAGTCGCTCCCGCTTGCAAGAATTCACGATACGAATCCAGCTGGATGGCCAGGAGGTACGGCACATCCATGACGTCCGGCAACTTGCTAAAGTCCTTGCGGATACGTTTTTTCTCAGTATATGAGTAAGCCATCAGCGTTCCCCAGCTTGGTCACCTGCTTGTTTGGCCCCTCCCGACGGGAGCAGCCAGAAAATCGTGCAAACCCCATGGTTTGCGCCACCACATCGGGTGGTTACAGCTCGCTATCGGCACCGACCCAGTCGGCTGCCAATAACGGAAAAAGGCCGGTGGCAAGAGCCACCAGCCATCAGCCTGTCGCTTAACGCTCGGGCTGGAGACGCAAAGTCGATGCTTACTTCAGCTCGACTTTAGCGCCTGCTTCTTCCAGAGCGGCCTTGGCTTTGTCAGCTGCGTCTTTGGCAACAGCTTCCAGAACCATGGCAGGAGCGCCGTCAACTACAGCCTTGGCTTCTTTCAGGCCCAGACCGGTCAGTTCACGTACTGCCTTGATCACGTTTACTTTCTTCTCGCCAGCTTCGGTCAGCATGACGTTGAATTCGGTTTGCTCTTCAGCAACGGCAACAGCAGCAGCTGGACCAGCGGAAGCAGCAGCAGCGGTAACACCGAATTTTTCTTCGAAAGCTTTGATCAGCTCAACAACTTCCATTACGGACATGTTGCCAACGGCTTCGAGGATATCGTTTTGAGAGATAGACATGACTCTAAATTCCTGGATTGGGGGACGGCCTACGCGACCATCGAAATAAACAAAAAACGCGAAAAGGAGTGTCGAGCCTTAGGCTGCGGCAGCTTCTTTCTGGTCGCGCAGTGCCGCCAGAGTACGAGCCAATTTGCTGGTTGCGCCTTGAATCACGCTCATCAGCTGGGAAATTGCTTCGTCACGGGTCGGCAGAGTTGCCAGTACGTCGATCTGGTTAGCTGCGAGGAACTTGCCCTCGAACGCAGCTGCCTTAATCTCGAACTTGTCCTGACCTTTGGCGAATTCCTTGAACAAACGGGCAGCAGCACCAGGATGTTGGGTGGAGAACGCGATCAAGGTCGGGCCGGTGAACACGTCGTTGAGGACACTGTATTCAGTGTCAGCAACAGCGCGCTTGAGCAGGGTGTTACGTACAACACGTACGTAAACGCCAGCTTCACGAGCCTCTTTACGGAGTCCGGTCATAGCGCCTACTGTTACGCCACGGGCATCAGCCACGACAGCGGACAGAGCAGCTTTGGCAGCCTCGTTGACTTCAGCGACGATGGCCTTCTTGTCTTCGAGTTTAATTGCCACGGGTTTAACTCCTGCTTGTTACCGTTTCATTCGGTCGAAACCGAATGTCGTTTTGGTGTCTGATTCGGTAAGGAACCGGGAGCACCATCTGCGTAGGCTTGTGGTTTAAGACTTGCGTCGCCTACGGTCTTGGACAGCCCCCGCCAGGCAGGGACCCCAATTTTTTGATTGGCGCGATCGCTCGCGCCAACCTGAGTCTTACGCGTCGAGCGAGCTCTGGTCGATGACCAGACCTGGGCCCATAGTGGTGCTCAGGGTAACGCGCTTGACGTAGATGCCTTTCGAAGAAGCCGGCTTGATACGCTTCAGATCAGCGATCAGGGCTTCAACGTTTTCCTTCAGCTTGACGGCATCGAAGCCGATCTTGCCAACGGAAGTGTGGATGATGCCGTTTTTGTCGGTGCGATAACGAACCTGACCAGCCTTGGCGTTCTTAACCGCGGTGGCTACGTCTGGCGTTACGGTGCCGACTTTAGGGTTAGGCATCAGACCACGTGGACCGAGGATCTGACCCAACTGGCCTACAACGCGCATGGCATCCGGGGATGCGATCACTACGTCATAGTTCAGGTCGCCGCCTTTCATTTCGGCAGCCAGATCGTCCATACCGACGCGATCAGCACCAGCAGCCAGAGCAGCTTCAGCTGCTGGGCCCTGGGTGAAGACTGCTACACGAACGGTCTTGCCAGTGCCGTGTGGCAGCACGGTAGCGCTACGAACGACCTGGTCGGATTTACGTGGGTCAACGCCCAGGTTTACAGCAACGTCGAACGACTCGCTGAACTTGACAGTCGACAGCTCAGCCAGCAGAGCGGCGGCGTCTACAAAGTTGTAGGCCTTGCCTGCTTCGATTTTGCCGGCGATAGCCTTTTGACGCTTGGTCAGCTTAGCCATTACACACCCTCCACGTTAAGGCCCATGCTACGAGCAGAACCGGCGATAGTACGCACGGCTGCATCCATATCAGCTGCAGTCAGATCCGCGTTTTTGGTTTTCGCGATTTCTTCCAGCTGAGCACGGGTAACGGTGCCAACCTTAACGGTGTTTGGACGAGCGGAACCGCTGGTCAAACCTGCAGCCTTCTTCAGCAGAACCGAAGCTGGGGTGCTTTTTGTTTCGAAGGTGAAGCTGCGGTCGCTGTAGACAGTGATGATCACTGGAGTCGGCAGACCTGGCTCAAGACCCTGAGTACGGGCGTTGAAGGCCTTGCAGAATTCCATGATGTTCACGCCGTGCTGACCCAGTGCAGGACCAACAGGTGGGCTTGGGTTAGCCTGAGCGGCCTTCACTTGCAGCTTGATGTAAGCGGTAATTTTCTTGGCCATGAGGCACTCCAATTACGGGTTCGAACGCCTCGAAAGGCTCCCCGGTTACTTGCGCGTTTATCCCAGTGACGACAAAACCCCACAGCCTTGGGCTGCGGGGTTGGGATGCCTGTTCAATCAGACCTTTTCGACCTGACTGAACTCAAGCTCTACCGGAGTAGAGCGACCGAAAATGAGCACTGCCACTTGGATCCGGCTCTTTTCGTAGTTAACTTCTTCAACCGTGCCATTGAAGTCAGCGAATGGACCGTCGGTGACACGTACAACCTCACCCGGTTCAAACAACGTCTTCGGCTTCGGCTTGTCGCTACCATCAGCGACACGACGCAGAATCGCTTCTGCCTCCTTATCCGTGATCGGCGCAGGCTTGTCGGCAGTACCGCCAATGAAACCCATCACCCGAGGGGTATCCTTGACCAAGTGCCAAGTCCCTTCGTTCATATCCATCTGTACCAGCACGTAGCCCGGAAAGAACTTGCGTTCACTTTTGCGCTTCTGGCCATTACGCATCTCAACCACTTCTTCAGTGGGGACCAGAATCTCGCCAAAGCCATCTTCCATGCCAGCCAGCTTTACGCGCTCTACCAGCGAGCGCATGACATGCTTCTCGTAACCCGAGTAAGCATGCACAACGTACCAACGCTTAGCCACGGGACACCCTTAGCCAACAATCAAGGAAACAAGCCAGCCGAGCAGGGAATCTAGCCCCCACAACAGCAACGCCATTACCAGAACAACAGCCACAACGATCAACGTGGTCTGCGTGGTTTCTTGGCGAGTCGGCCATACGACTTTACGAATCTCAGTGCGAGCTTCCTTAGCGAGTACAAAGAAAGACTTGCCCTTGGCCGTCTGCAGACCTACAAAGGCAGCAACAGCAGCAATGGCGAGCAATGCAAGTACACGGTACAGGATCGGCGAAGCAGAATAATACTGATTGCCAACAACGCCAATAACCACCAAAGCGACTACCACTAGCCACTTGAGCAGATCGAAGCGAGAGCCTTGAGCTTCAGCTTTAGGAGTCATCTATGAAGATCCTGTGAAAAGAAAGCCAGACACACTGAGTGAATCTGGCAGGTCAGGAGGGAATCGAACCCCCAACCTACGGTTTTGGAGACCGTCGCTCTGCCAATTGAGCTACTGACCTAAAACAAAATCAGGCCGACCATTATGCCGGCCCGAAAAAGACATTACAACTGTTTACTCGATGACTTTGGCTACGACGCCGGCGCCGACGGTACGACCGCCTTCACGGATAGCGAAACGCAGACCGTCTTCCATCGCGATGGTCTTGATCAGGGTAACAGTCATCTGAATGTTGTCACCTGGCATTACCATTTCAACGCCTTCTGGCAGCTCGCAGTTACCAGTCACGTCAGTTGTACGGAAGTAGAACTGTGGACGGTAGCCCTTGAAGAACGGAGTGTGACGACCGCCTTCTTCCTTGCTCAGAACGTAAACTTCTGCGGTGAACTTGGTGTGCGGCTTGACGGTGCCTGGCTTGACCAGAACCTGGCCACGCTCAACGTCATCACGCTTGGTGCCGCGCAGCAGTACGCCGCAGTTCTCGCCAGCACGACCTTCGTCGAGCAGCTTGCGGAACATTTCAACGCCGGTGCAGGTAGTTTTCTGAGTGTCGCGCAGACCGACGATCTCAACTTCTTCCTGGATACGGAC
>NZ_FMUZ01000054.1:0-17258 GCF_900101575.1 Pseudomonas sp. NFACC37-1
TGGTGCCGGCACCAGGAGTCGAACCCGGGACCTACTGATTACAAGTCAGTCCGCTTAGTCATTAGTGGTCTATCTTGCAGCGATTATTTTGTACGCTAGCTATATGGGTTTTGCCCTTATTTTGCTGATGGCAGCGGCTTTGATGTACGCGGAAATGGCTGGGGTTCTATCCAGCATTCTCTACCATTTTTCTGTGGATAAGTGCGTAGGCATCTTTCCGTTAGATCAGTTGCTCAATCGGCCGAAGGGTTCACCGTGGGCACGCTCAGGTCGTACACATCCATCATGGATTCGTCCTTGTGGCCTGATGCCTGCTGTTTGTCTGCCCGGGTGCCCACCGTGTCGGTGATGCCTTTGCGCTTGAAGTCGTGCATCCCGAATCGCTGATCCTCAGTGAGCACGCCTTTCTCGATTGCCTGGACTATCAGGCGCTGGAACGCTGTATCCAACCCCGACTTCGACAGTTGCCTGCCGGTGGCCGCGATGATCAGGTAGCGTTGGTCTGCGCGGATCGGCACCGGCACACGCTTTCGCTCCCACGTTTCCGACCTGATGGCCTTGGCTGCATCCCAGGCGGCGCGCAGGCGAGGCGTCCACCGGACGATATTATCCCGGCTTCCCTTGCGGCGGTTCGTAAGCACGCCCTCGGCAAGTTCGTTCTCGTCGGTGAGGGTAATCGTCTCGATCCCGCGCAGCCGGCAGAGATACCCGATTTCCATCACGTACCACAGGTAAGGCGAGCAAGCCCCGGGCTGACCGCTCTTTAGCTGGCCCTGCTGCTTCGCGAACCTGATCAGGTTTACCATGACGGTGTCGTCAGGCAGGCGGCGCTGTTTGCGCTCCTTCGGCGACTCGATGCCCTTGGCCGGGTTGTCCTTCACGAATCCTCGGTTGCGTCCCCACTGCATCACGCGGCGCAGGTAGCGCAAAGCGTGGGCGGCTTTCGATGGCTTGCCCTCCTGGGCGATCTTGTCGATAACGCGCTGGATCAGTGCCGGGGTGAACTTGAGCACCGCCAGCTCGCCCAACGGCTTGCCTAGCTTTGTAGGGAACGCCAGAAGCACGTCCCGGGAATAGACGTAGTCGTCGTGGGTTTTGGGGCTGAGGACTTTGAACTGGTCGCTCTTGTGGAATTCGTCGCAGAGGTACTGAAGGCTGTCACGGTCTACGCCGTTGCGCTCCTCGATGAGCCGGTGGAGCTCTGAAAGCGTCACGTTTCCCGCGCAGAGGTTCTGCCGCTGGCGCCTGCCGGCCTCATTGAAATACAGGATGTACCAGCACCCGGCCCCGCGGTGGTCGAAGTACACCGAGCGAGGCAGGGCCGCCTGGTCAATATGCCCAGGGATGTTTGGGTTGTGCTGGCGCTTCCTTCCTCGCTTCATACAATGTCCGCGTCATACTTTTCTTGATCGATTGGCTTGAGGCCGCCTGCCTGGTTGACCAGGTCAACGGTGGTCCAAGGCCCTTTCCTGCCCAGGAATATCCTGATTCCTTCCCCGCGCAACGCCTTCTCAACGTCAGCACGCCGCGTATAGCCGGTGATCCGCTGTAACTCCTCAAACTCTATAACCCTGGCCGCGCTCATGTTTGCCCGCCTTCGTGTCACGACACGATTTTGTTATCTGTGGATTGTGTCGCGAACTTCTGATACAGCCCGCCACGCTCGACACAAAACGCTTCCTCCAACCGAACAACCACCTTGAGGCGTGGCTGGCATGCGCCCACTTCGTAGCGAGAGATCATGCTCGCAGTTGTGCCGATATTTTCAGCAAGGTCACGCTGGGTGGTGCCGGCCCTTGCCCGAAGAAGTGCCAGTTTCTCGCCATCGAACATTGGCTTACTCATCATCACGCCCCTCCGACTCAGCCACCACGCGCAACTTGAAGGTGATCCCGCAGGCCTGGGCCAGGCGTACCAACTCACTCACGGTGGTGCTAGGATCTTGCAGGGCTTGGCCGAAGCGAACGAGGCGAGCGCCCAGGCTTGAGAACTCGTTCCCCGTGCTTTGAAAAAGATGTGTTCCTTCCGTGCGAATGCTCATAGCTGAGTCCTCTTTTCCTGTGGGAGCGAGGTGGTGGGAAATTGCCCGGTTTCACCCACGGTATTTGCCAGAGAGGCCCGTGCCGCCTGGGTTTCGTCGGTGGTGGTGCTGGTGGGCGTCTGTGGGAGCGAACTGTCCGGCAAGCAAGTGATGCCGGTGTTGTTCAAGATCCAGCAGGTGACGCCCCGAGCGCTGTCGTGTTGCACGCTGATGACCTGCTCGCCGGCGGTGGCCTGGCTGGCGATCAGCATCAGGATCATAGTGATGATGGATTTCATGGACGGTCCTCCCAGTCCCAGTTCAGTTTCGGATTAATCGGCGGGTGGCACTGCAGCGTGGCCAGGTCGATCAGTGTGAAGTGGCCGCCCATCCAGGCACCGGTATCGATGTGGTAGACGTTGCCAAGCACCGCCGGCTGGCGGGTGGGCCTGTGGCCCACGATCACCGCTCGAACGCCGCTGACGCCTTCTTGGTTCTCGGTGTCGATGCGGGAGCGGGACCACTGGCAACTTGCCTCAACGTTGCGCAGGCCTGACAGTCGGCCCGATAGCGCATCGCGGAGCGTTGACCAGGAAAGGAAAGGACAGTCGGCGTGGACGATACCCACCAAGCCTTCAGCCGTTTCCACCTCGATAGCCACCGGAAGATCGCGCAGCGTCACCGCATACTCCGCCTTCTCGTCTCGATTCTTGGCCGTCAGCCAGGCCCCGCCGTTTTGCAAGTAGAGGTCGTCACGTAGCGTCTGCTCTGCGTAACAGACCGCCATGTCTTCGTGGTTGCCCGGCACTGCGTGAAACCATGGTTTGTCCAGCCATTTCAGCACCTGCTCACTTTCTGGCCCGCGGTCCACCAGATCGCCCACGCTGAACAGGCGATCCACGGCAGGATTGAAGCCGACTGCTTCCAGGGCGGCCTGCAGCTTGGTGAAGTACCCGTGCACATCGCCGACGGCAAAGTCCCGGCCATCGGCGTTGATCGCGAATCTCTGAAACTTGTTCATGTCCGGGCCTCCCCGGCGACCATTACCAGCCTGGCCAGCAGTTCGTCGGTGCGCCCATAGAACCGACCAGTGTCTTCGTTGATGAATTGGCCCAGGATCTCGGCAACGGCTGGGCTGGCGGTCAGACCGTGCAGGTCGACCTGCATCGTGGCTGGCGCGTCGCTGGACGGCTTGTGCACAAAGGCCTCTGCTTTGATCTGCAAAACCTTCACCGGGCGAACGCCTTTGCAGTCGCTTACCCAATTGGTATCCGGTACACACCAGGGCAGCATGTGCATGCACCAGGCCGTGGCGGCATTTTCCTTCTGGGTGCTCGACCAATAATCGACGCTATCTACAAACGCCTGCGGCGCTGAGTTCTGGCTTGTCCGGTTCCGGTAGTCCCAGTGCTCGAGCTGGAGCAAGTTTCCACGCATCACGTTCAACTCCTCGATGCTCGGTATGTGCCAGCCCCAGGTGCCGCGAATGTTCATGCCCAGCACCTTGGTGGCGATGGTGCAGCCCTCAGCGCTCATGGCGAGGGTGTTGGCCATGCCGTCGAACCGAGAGGTGGCGCCGCGGATGCGAGGGCGCGGTCCGTCGTGGTCCCACCAGTGGGCGGCGGTTTCGAATTCTCGCCCAGCATCGATCAGCGCGTACTCGGCGCCGTCGAAGTAGATCCGGCCGGCATAGAACCCGCCGGCCAGTGGCTGTCCGATGGCGGGCAGAGTAGAAGGGGAAATCTGACGACGCTTCATGGGTGCAACTCCTGCAGGCGTTGCAAGCGCATCGCGTCGTCGATCTCCCGGTCGAGGTCTTCGCCGTAGAAGCAATGAATGCCGCGGCCTGCAACTACTGTATCTTCTGCATCATCCACCCGGCCCACGTCACGCAACCACTCGTACCGCTTGGCGTTCGCCGCCATCCGCACACGGTCATCAATGTGCATCGACGCGGAAGCAGTCGGTGTCATGACCATGTGGGCCAGCGCGTCCAGCAGTAGCTGCTGGCGCTTTTGTCCGTCCAGGTACTGGCGCACCGCCTGGACGAACACGCTATTCATGCTCCGATCGTCTGCGGCCGCAGCGGCTTCTATCTCTGCACGCAGGCCGTCGGGCAGACGGGCTACAAATTTGTCGGCGGTGCGGGAATCGTAATTTGGTGAGCTCATACCTGCTCTCCATGTGAAGCCTTTACTGCCCTGCTGGCGATGAGAATTATGAAGAACGACACCAGGAAGCTCGATGCGGCCAGGACGGGATGCCCGCTTGCAATCAATGCATAGACCTGAAACCCCGTGAACAAGGTGCGGAGCCATACTTGTTGCATGATTTTCTCAGCAACCGCCCCTTTGATAAGGCCGCAAAGGACGCCAGTCCAGGCAATGAAACTCAGAACCCCGATAACATAGAACGCGAAGTCGTGAGCGCTTGGAGGACCAAGCAGAAGGCACAGGCTCAGGGCTGAGCTGATAAGTATAGAAATCAGCGTTTGATTCATTTCTATCTCCCAGTCGATGGCGCAGATATGCGCCATCGACAGTCTTGGTTTGTCAGTTGGGCTTTGACTTACCGACCATCAACACCCCCAACAGCAGGACGACCAGCACAAGGTCGCCCACCATTGAGAAGATGCGGCTGGCCGAATCGACGAAGACGACACCACCAGCGAGCCCGTAGGCCGCCAGAGCGCGCGCCTTGCTACCGAACTTGGCCAGCATGGTTACAGGTAGTCTTTGAGGTTGAGGTTCATGATCTTGGCGGCCTTCTCCAGCACCACCATTTCGGCTGGCTCGATCTCGCCGTCAGCCTCGGCCACAGTGAGCATGAAGTTCAGGACGGTCGCCGCGTCGTCGACGCTGTGGGCCAGGTCCTTCAGTTCCTTTTCAGCGTTCTGCCGGATGATGCGCGGTCCGCCGTCGTTGAAGTCAGCCTTGGCGCGGTCGATGGTGTTGCTCAGCTCGGCGCCGAAGCCTTTCAAGGCGGGGGAGTTGTTGATCAGCTTTTCGATCTTTTCCAACTCTTCCTTCTCGATGTCGCCATCAGCGGAAGCGACGTAGAACACGCCATAGACCGACGCCTGCATCAGGTCGCGATTGGTCATGACGGCCAGGGCCTGGCGAGCTTCGCCGGATTTTTTGCCAAACAATTTACCGAACATAGGGTGTTACTCCGTGGTTTTGGCTGAATGCCATTTGTTGATGATGTAAACGACGATGCAGGCGGTGCAGATGAGCCACAGGACCGAGCCTGCGAACCCAACGAGAACAGGGCCGGTATGAACGCTGCTCATCATTTCCGGCGCCACGAAGCCAAACCAGGCGACGGTGAGAGCGACGTAAACGAACATGAAAATCAGCACCTCAAACAGGCGCATTGCCGATAAGCGTTTATGTGTCATCACTTTCTCCAGGCCGAGCGAATCCCGGCCGAGTTGTTGGCTTTCGCGAAAAATCAGGTTGGGTTAGGCGGTGAGGGCGACCTCGATGCGCCGCACGGCCACGCGGGTTTCAATCTTTCGTTCGCCGCCACCGCGGCGGACGCGAAGTGCCGGATCTTCTGCCATCGATGCATGCACCGCCAAAATCATGGCCAGGACAGCCGCCGGTGAGATCAGGCCGCGCTTGAAGGCTTCGGCCACCAAGGCGGCGCGACGGTTGACGCCGAGCTTTGTGGTCAGCGCCAGCAGGCGCTTATCGATAGTGTCCGGAGCCACACCAAGATCTTTCGCGGCTTCTTTGCTGGTCTTGCCTGCTGCCACGGCCATCAGGCACTGCAGCTCCCGCGGAGCGGCGCCACGGCCAAGAAAGCCGGTGAATCCTGCGAAGGTAATGGTGGCGGCGGACATCTGGGACAGCTCCATGCGGGTTGCGATAGAGAAAGACTACAAACGAAATTTGTACTTGGCAAATGTTATTTGTAATTCGAGTGAAAAAAAACCAGGCGATTGCCTGGCTTGATCGTTTTGGGATGCATCACCACAGGACCGATGACCAGAACACGCGCCCGATAATGCTCATATCGCGCTGCTCCATTTCCTCAAGGGTGTACTCCTCATCAGGGTACTCATCTCGATTGAAGCTCCGGAGGCGGATACCACCGTCGGGAAGACGATGTAGGGTTTTTACGCGCAACTGTCCACCCTGATTTATGGCGTACGTTTTACCATCGCGCACCACCGTCGATCCTGTATCAACCCCCACCGTGCTTCCATCGGGAAGAATCGGAGCCATGCTGTCGCCGTGAACCGTAACGCAAACGGCCTTATCGAACTGGACGCCCTGATTTCGAAGCGTCGTTTTTCCGAAGCGAAGCTTTCGGTTGGTCGACAGCTCAACTGCGGTTCGTCCAGATCCGGCAGACAATTCAACTTCCTTAAGAAACGGAACAGAGACTTCGTCGTCTTCGATTGGAGTGTCGTCGTCCCATGCTGATATTGGCCCGTCTATAGAAGCCTCTTGGCTGAATGCTGTCAGGCCGAGCGTTTTAAGGACATCAGGCAATGGGCCGGATAACAGCCCCGTGGACTGCAACAATGAGTGCGAAGGGATTTTCAGTTCCGCTGCTATTTCTATTAGCTTTTGGGGGCGCGGAATGGAGCGGCCAGACTCCCAGGCTTGCACAGCCTGAGGGGTGACCTTCAGCCGCCTGGCGAGCTCAGACTGGTTTAAACCCAGCTTTTCGCGGCCCTGCGTGATCATGCTTGCTGTCGTGGATTTGCTCATGGGTGAAAGAATACAACTTGCCGTTGCAGGTCTCATTGCAAATACCGTTTGTAAAAGTGAAATTACGCTTGTAGTCTTTCTGCATCGTCACGAGTCCGCAGGGACCCCCAATGAGTATCGATGCAATGGCTTCGGCGGCTAAAGCGGCTGGAAGTCAAACCGCTCTGGCAAAAGCGCTTGGATGCACCCCTCAAAACGTCCAATGGATGTGTTCGACGGGGAGCGTCCCAGCGAAGCATGTTCTGAAGATCGAAGCAGTGACTGGCGTTTCTCGCCATGAGCTTCGGCCTGACCTTTACCCACAGGTCTCGCCGACCTTGGAGCAAATGATGCTCCGTAACGCGATTCCTGGTCAGTCCGTTGATCCTGCTGTGAATTCATCCAGTACCGAGGTGGCGTAATGAACTCCTGCCCGCCATCCCAGTTTTTTCTGTCCGGCTGACTTTCTTCCGGGCAACAAAAAGCCCGCTTCGCAGGCGGGCTTCTTAACCAGACCCTTCGCAGGGGTCTTCGTACTTCTTCGTTCTGGAGAACGATATGTCACACCCAAAAAATAGCACCAACCCACTTGCATCGCAAGCCTTGCTAACGGGCCACGTTGGTTTTTGCAATACCCCTATGGACAACCGAGGCATTCAAATGCTTCACGTCGCCGCCGGCACGAACGCCGAGGACGCGCTCCAAACGGCCAAAGTCCTGTCAGAGGGCCTGGCCCAGATCTGCCAACACATGCACGACAGCCTCAACATGGGCGAGCTGGCTTACTGCGACGGCATGGCAGCGCTGGGTTTCCTGGCTGAAACCGTCAGTGCGCTGGTTTGGTCGGTTCAGAAGGGGGCGGAGTCGTCGCTGGAAGTCGGGGGTGCCCAATGAAAAGCCACATTCTCACCCTTGAGCATGAGCACTGCGTAACCGGCAACCACGCCGTACTCGCTGCCGTTGGTGGCGTTCCAGTCGTGGACTCCCTGGATGCCGCATCAAGCTACCTGGAATCCGTGGTCGCCGGTCTGCGTGGGCTGATGAACGTCACGGAGTGCACCCATGAGGCCACTCTTGTCTATCTGGCGGCCGACGCGGCCCTGGCCCTTGTGTACGCCTCCCACGCAGGGATCGAGGCTGCAATGGCCAAGGATGGTGCCGCATGAGCGAGCAACAACGCATCGCCCAGGACGCAACGTTCCAAATCACCTGCGCGATGGAACACATCAATTGGCTACGGGGAGTTCTCCACGTCCTTGAGGATAGGCTAATCCAGGGCCATGACGAGCACTATGCAACTGTTGCGAACCTGGCGATTTTCAACGCCGATGACTGGCACAACCAGCTCGACGCTGAGCGTGAAACGCTTGAGATGCGCGCTGCTGCCGCATTCGAACAGGTTGGTGTCGAGACACAAAACGTCATGAAAAAAAACGTGTCGCGGAAACGGGGAGGTGACCGATGAACATAGTCCCTTTCGCTTTTCGTGGAACAGCGATTCGCGTCTTCACCGACGACAGCGGGGAGCCGCTGTTTGTCGCGAAGGATGTCGCCGACCTTCTGGAGTATGCCGACACCGACAAGGCGATCCGGACCCATTGCAAGGCAGCGCAGACCTACCCCGTCGAAATGGCGGGTCAGGTTCGGCACGTGAAAGTGATCCCCGAGCGCGATCTTTACCGATTGGTCATGCGCTCAAAGATGCCGGCTGCCGAGGCATTTGAGGAGTGGGTGGTGGGTGAAGTGCTGCCGAGCATCCGTAAAACCGGCGGATATCAGCGCCCGCTGTCGCCGGCGGAGCAACTGCTGGCCAACGCCCAGGTGCTGGTGGACATGGAGCGGCGCCAGGATCGCATCGATCAGGCCGTAGCAGGTATCGAAAGCCGGGTGGCAAGCGTCGAGCAAGTCCGCTACCTGGACTCGAGACCAGCCGGCTTCGAATCCATGACCTCAATCCGTGAGCGCATCAACCTACGTTTGGGGCTTCCCCAATGGGTCATCAACGCTGTCATGCGCGACATCCCGGGAGCGCCCTTGCCATTCGCCATGGTGCGCAGCAAGCACGCCGATGACGGCGCCCAGCCATACGCGATCTGGCCCAAGGCGGATATCACCCGCCGCTTTGACCGGTTCGCCGCTGAGTGCACCTTCGTCACGCCCGAGCGCGCCACCCATCCCGATATCCAGCAAGGCCGCTTCAAGCTGTGCCAGAGGAATCCCGCATGAAAAACGTACTGAATTTCCCCCAGCCGGCGCAGATCGTGGAGCACATCGATGAGGCCAACTTCGAGAAGTATCCCGATGCTGCCCTGCTGCTGAAGTGCTTCGAGGTCGTCAAGGACGCCTTGGACGTGATCGACGAGCCTGAGTACTCAATCGAGAAAGAGGATGACACGCACATTGACCTGTATCGCGCCTACTACGCACTCAAGGTGCTCTTCAGGCGCAGGACCGGTCACGATGCGAGGCAAGTCGCCGAGGATCACCAGGAGGCAATGACCCGCCACCTGCTGGGGGGCGATCCGCGCCCCGAGAGCAAGATTCCGGTCCTCGTGTACCCGGCCGAGTGTCTGCCGGACGAAGCATTCCACGGCTTCACCGATCAGCAGTTGGCTTGCGCGGCGTTCAACTACAGCGACCGCGTTCGACTCCTGGTCATGGATCACTCTCCGACGGGGCTGGCGCTCGACGAAGCGCGGACTTTTTCCATTGATGCGACTACTGCGCTCCGCTTGCTGGTGCTGCGCCTGTCTGGTGGCTCGGTGGAAGCCATGGGCGCCGGGTTATGCCGCAAGCCAGGGGAGACCTTGCAATGACCAGTGCTCTCGAATCAGTAGTCGATCTTCCGGCGGTTACGTTCAAAGTGATCGCCGGCCCCTGGCCTAGCTATTCCAACTGCCGTCATCTGCCTGAGCGCGATCGCTGGGAGATCTACAGCATGGCGAAGGCTTCCCGGGCTGCGCTGGAGGACCGTGGCGTCTCCATGGCGGAGACCTACGACGACTTCATCCGCCGTGTGACGCAGGAGCTGGACATATGAGCGTTCAAGCTATGTCCTGGGCGCTTACCCAGCAGGTTGTCACCGACTCACACACACGGCATGTGCTGTTGTGCCTGGCCAACTATGCCGACCAGTCCGGTCGCGCTGCATTCCCTGCCGTTTCCAGCCTTGCGCTTGATACCGGCCTGGCACCCCGCACCGTTCAATATCGACTCCGCGAGTTGGAGTCGATTGGGTTGATAAAGCGCGGAAATCAAGCGGTTGCCGCCGCCTATATCACGCAACGGGATCGTGTTCCGGTCTGCTACGACCTCGACCTTTCACGGGGTGCACAGGATGCACCCCGCTCCGAACGGGGTGCACCTGAAGACGCAACGGGGTGCACGCTAGAACAGAACGGGGTGCACGCCACGACCGAACGGGGTGCACCGGGTGCACCCAATCCATCCCTTAACCACCCATTAACCATCCTTAACCAAAAAGAAGGCGCCAAGGCACCTCAGAAGGTCGGAAAGGGGAAGGCTCAAAAGTTCGATCCCCTCACAGCCAAGCCAGCCAACGCATCCGACAATGCTTGGGCAGACTTCTGTGAAATGCGAAAGGCAAAGCGGGCACCGTTGACCCTGAGAGCCTGTGAGCTGATCGCCAAGAAGCTGGCCAACCATCCAGACCCCGACGCCGTCCTGGATAAGTCCACCACCAGCAGTTGGTCGGATATCTACCCGGATTCGGTTATGCCAGGTGCTGGCGCCAAAAACGGTAAAGCGCCGGCCTACACCAACCTGCCCGAACACACCGACGACATGTACCAAGGAGGCGGCAATGGCCCTGCGTTCTAATTTCCGTCGCCAACCTGACCAGCGCACCTTCACCGGTGAGTGCCCCGTCCACGGCGAGGTTGATCGTTCGGAGGTCGAGCAGTTCGACGGCTCGATGGCCGTACGCCCTTGCCAGCAATGCCAGTACCACGGCCTTCGCATTGCGCCTCAGGGTAGCGACGAGCATTCACAGGCCCTGGCCAACCTTCGGGCCGAAAGCGTCAACAGCGCGCTTGTAGGCTCGGGCATCACACCTCGGTTTGCCGAGAGCACTCTCACCACCTACCGTGCCACCACGCCGGCTATGGACCAGGCACTGGAAACGTGCCAGGGCTACGCAGACAACTTCGGTGAGCACTTTCAGGCCGGTCGAAACCTGCTGCTATGTGGCAACGTCGGCAACGGCAAGACTCACTTGGCCAGCGGCATCGTCCAGCACGTCATTCGCCAACACCTGGCCGTGGCGGTGATCACTACCGCCGCCGAGATTATCCGCGTGTTCAAGCGATCAATGGTCAGGGACGCCGGGTACACCGAGGGCGACGTGATCAATGAACTGGCGAGTTTCGATTTGTTGGTGATCGACGAGGTCGGCGCCCAGGCAGGCACCCAGTACGAACTGGGCGTCCTGCATGAGGTGTTTGATCGCCGATATAACCTGGTGCGTCCGACGGTGGTGGTCTCCAACCTCCCTGCCAGATCGAAGCAGGACGCAGCGGGGAACGCCACACCAAGCCTTGAGCAATACATCGGTGCCCGTGCCCTTGATCGTTTGCGGGAAAACGGTGCCATCCTGGTCGGCTTCACCTGGACCTCGGCAAGGGGACGCGCATGAGCGACTATCGCGAGCTTTACAGCGACGAGGCAGAACACGCTCTTCTCGGTGCCCTGATGTTGGATGGCGATCTGTTCGATCCGATCACCGCCAGCGTCACGGTTGCTGACTTCCATGATCCGGAAAACGCAGCGCTGTTCCAGGTGATGGTAGATCTGCACGCGACTGGGGCGCCTGTGGACCCGGTCACGCTTCACGATTACAAGCCATATCTACCCAGTGGCGGGTCAACCATTGCCTATGCGGGTGAGTTGGCGAAGAACACGCCAAGCACAGCGAACTGGC
Organism: Pseudomonas sp. NFACC37-1; assembly: GCF_900101575.1. Taxonomy (NCBI): domain Bacteria; kingdom Pseudomonadati; phylum Pseudomonadota; class Gammaproteobacteria; order Pseudomonadales; family Pseudomonadaceae; genus Pseudomonas; species Pseudomonas sp. NFACC37-1. Next base: position 11,663 of record NZ_FMUZ01000054.1, read on the forward strand.
GTGCATACGCGAGAACCGTGGCTGAGCGGGCGGTGCTGCGCCGGCTGGTTGAGGCCGCTGATGCTGTGCGCGAATCGGCCAGCGAAAACAAGCCGGTGGCAGAGATCATTGCCAGTGCCCAGCAAGCCATGGCTGACCTACGCGATCTCGACACCGGCGAGCCGGATTACAAGCGCATGGATGAGGTGGTGGCCAGAAACGTCGACATCATCGACTCCAAGTTCAACAAAACGCTTAAGACTGGACTTTCTACAGGCCTGGCAGACCTGGACAAGCTGATTCGCGGGTTGCGCAAGAAGACCGTGACCATCGTTGCAGGCCTCCCGGGCAGCGGCAAAACGACGCTTGGCCTGCAGATCGCCCAACACATCGCCTGCACCGGCCTCGGCGTCGGCATGGTGTTCTCTCTGGAGATGCCCGAGGAGGAGCTTGGCAACCGCGCACTGGCGTCCCTTGGAAGTGTCGACCTGCAGGTGCTGGACAATGGGCAGTTGCAGGACGATGACTGGCCGCGCCTGACTTCGGCAGTCCAAAAAATCTTGGATAAACCGCTCTACGTCTGTGACAAGTCGGGCCTGACGGTGCCGCGCATTCGCAGCATCTGCCGCCAGGTCAAGAGCAAGCACGGGCTTGACGTGGTGGTGATCGACTACATCGGGCTGATCGGGTCGGACGGGAAGGCATTCAACCGCACCGCCGAGTTGGGGAAGATTTCCACTGGCATCGTGAACATTGCCAAGGAGCTAGATGTGCCGGTGATTCTGCTGGCGCAACTGAACCGAGACTCGACAAAACGTCCAGGCAAAAAGCCCATCGCCTCCGACTTGCGGGATTCCGGGCAGATCGAGGCTGACGCTCACTGCATCATTTTGGTTCACCGCGACATGGATAGCGAGGAGGGGCAGAACGGTGCAACTGAGCTGCTTATGCCTAAGTGCAGGCACGCGCCGGTTGGCTCGTGCATGGTCCAGCAGCAAGGAAAGTTCGCCCGCTTCGTCAATTTTGCCGGCCGCGAGCCGAGCAACGAGGAGGTGGAAATGAACCGCCCCCTTGCCGACCGATTCAAGGGGAGGAAAACCCATGAGAAGTTTTAATCTGCTGGCCCGGCTGCTGGGGCGTAGCGCGGATCCTGTTGCTCCGGCCGAACAAATGGGACCGCCGCAAGCTGTCCTGGAGGGTGCGGGATCAGTGATTATGCCCCAGGGGGCGGTGCTGGTGCGGGCGCCTGAGTTTCCAGAAGCTGAGCGTATCGCCCAGTCAATCCGTGAATTTCCAGAGGATTGGACGTGGGCGCGGAAGGGGTTCGACATCCAGCACGTTCCCAGCGGTTTCCGGATCTGGGTGGCGAACGATGACTATGGCCTTGCCGAAGTGCACGACAACAACGGCAAGACGGACTTCTCAAAGCCAGAGCAGGCGATTATCTGGCCGGCAGTGGCCGATTGGCTTGGGCACCGCAAGGTTGGTTTCACCGGGCGACTGCCGAAGGCGCGGATCACCGGCCGCAGCGGCACCTTCTGGTGCTACGCCAAGGAGCATCCATGGGCCGGGGTAGGCGAATCGCCTGAGGAGGCGTATCGCGCCTGGCGTCATGCCATTTCATCCCAAGCCCGCAGCGACATGAAACCAAACGAATATCTGCAAGTTCGGAGTGCCACCCTATGAGTAACGTCAGAGCGGCGCTGCCGCGCAAAAGCCTGCTGGAACACGAACGCAAATTCTTGAAGATCGCCGGTGCGGCCCTGGCCCAGGAAAAGATCGGCGGCCCGGCGGCATTGTCGGATTTGTTGGACATGGTCGCCAGTTGGCACTCGCTCCGGACTGATATCGAGTTCGGGGATTACTGCAAGCGCTGGGTGCAGGAGAACAACAGCAAGAACCCAGCGGCCGACAAGCTGCTGCGCAACCTGCTGGGGCTGGATGACAACCCGCCGCCGCGTCGCATCCGGAGGGCTGCCTGATGACCGTCTACCGCGATGCTGCGCATTGCATCAGCCGAGTGATGTCTATCGAGATCCACGACGGCACCAAGAAGGCGTCCTGGCAGCGCCATTACAAGGCGAGCTTCGATGATGAGCTTCCCGGGCAATCGCTGAGCGATGACTTGTCCCCGGAGGAAAGGCTGACCCAGGACTCGATGACCCGGGCAACCCTCAAGCGGGCGCTGCCAGAGATTCAGTGGCAGGCCCTGGTGGGCAAGTACTCGATCAATCAGAACGAGGTGAGGGCGGCGGCTGCCTACCTCACGCCGAGGGTGGTCAGTCCGGCGCACCAGTTGTTCAAGACCAAGTGCGTGATGGCATGGATGGTTCCTGAGCGGCGCAATGGGCTTCCCGCCTCGTTCTACGTGCTGCACAGCTGGGATGCTGACGGCACGCCCGACAGGACCTTGCGGCGCTGGCGGTCGATCACCAAGCGGTGGCTGGATGACCAGGTTGCCGCCGCGCATCTGGCGGTTGAGGCGCTGCTGGAGGAGTGTGGTCTGCTGCACCAGCAAGCCGCTTGACAGTGGCCGAGTGACCGCGTAGATTTCGAACCTGCGGTTTGGTGCATCACAGGATGACAACCAAGCAAAGAAAAACCCGGCCATTGAGTCGGGTTTTTTTATGTCCGAAATTCAAAAAGCCCAGCCTAACCCGCTGGGCTTTTTCGTTTTGATGTGGGCGTTAGCCATAGCCAGGGTGGGCCTTCGGGCGGGTCCTGGACGCGGTATAGCCGGGTTGTCACGCGTTACAGAAGAACACCGGCAGTCAACGCACCCTAGTCCTCGATTGTGCTGACGGGGTGGCGCTGGCGGGCAGCGTGGGAAGACACGCACATTATGCGAATGATCAACGCCCGGCGGAAACGTGCAGGGGTAACAGTCAGCGTGGGGACTGGAGGGAAGCGCCACGACAGCAGCCTGACAGGGCCGCCATTCGCACCCATTCCAAGGCTCGCCATTTCGGCGGGCCTTTTTTCGTTCCGGAGCACCGTAATGTCCAAGCACGTCACGATTGAGGAGCTGTTGAAACAGATCGCCGACAACACCGCGGCGATCAAGCAGGAATCCACTGCCCGCGCCGGTGCTGAAATGGGGATTGCTTCACACATTGGTGTGATGAACGCGAACCTGCCCAACAGCATCCAGAGTCAAGACTATGTGCAAGGTTTTTCCGGATTGAAGCTCGATCAGGCATCGGGTGACTTCGAAATCAACTCCTGCACCATTGGCAGCGCGAGCAAAGCGCCCAAGCGCCAGGTGGTGTCGGTAGAGGTCGCCAGCTACAGCAAGTGGGACTTGCCCAAGAATGCCGCCAACCTGCTTCAGTTCATGGAGGCGGAGCTGCAAAAGGTGCCGGAGGAGTACCGGCACGCCGCCGAGTTCGAAGAGTTCGACGCGAGCTACGGCGATGATTCCTTCAGTTCGCGCCTGTTCCTCAGCTACTCGCGCCTTGAGACCGAGGAAGAGCTGGCCGAACGCCTGAAGAAGGCGAAGGTGGCAGGCACGCGGATTGTGAAGGCGGGCGGCTGCACAACAATAATTTGCGATGGCGTTGTACGGATCAACTACGGAAATCTGGATGCGCCGCTGCCAGAGCCTGAACCGACTCAACCACTCAAGGTCGGGGATGGACAGGTTTTCATCAGTGAGGCCTTCATCAAGGACGGCTCTATCACCACCCCCAAGCTGGACCCAATGTGGTCGGTGAAGATGCAGTTGAACGCGAATGGGCAGTACATCGCGGCCGGCATCGCCTCGCAGATCCTTACCGATGCCGATCGCTTTGCGATCAAGCAGCCGACTGCGATCGAGAAGGCAATCGCCGCCGGCGACGTGACGAAGGTCCTCGACCTGCTGGCCGGCAAGCTCAATGAGACTGAGCTGTCCCGCGAACTGAAGGAGCAGATCGACAGGATTGGCACCAGCCTCGACGACACGGTAAGAGGCGTCATCCGCGCCGAGCTCAAGCCAGGCGGCCTTCTGCACCGCAGCAACTAAACCACTTTCAGGCAGAACAAGGTTCAGCCGCAATGATTGGAGCATCAATGGACCCTACTGATCTCGGCCCGGGCACGGCCACTTGGCTGGGCGGTACCGGCACCGTTCTGCTGGGCGGCTTTCTCTGGCTGAGGAAGTTCCTGTCGAAGGATGCGGCTGACCGGGCCATGGATAACGCCGACATCGGTACCGTCCGCCGCCTGAATGAACTGCTCGATACCGAGCGAGCCCGAGCGAACGCCGCCGAAGCCCGCGCCGACCAGTTTGCCAAAGAACGAAATGAGCTCGCTGCCGCGGTTGGCCGGATGGAAGGGAAGGTCGAGGCCTTGACCAGCCAGATCGCCCAACTCACTGACAAGGTGACCACGCAGAGCGCCGAGATTGCCCGGCTTCGGTCCCAGCTTGGAGGCATCAACTGATGGACAGATGCGCAATGGAATTCATCGCTCGCCGCTGGTGGCGCCGGGCCGAGATCTGGGTGATCGCGATACTTCTTGTCGCCGGCGGGTCCGTCTTGGGCTTCCAAATTGCCCAATGGTCAATGGCCAGTTGGTACACCGCCCAGGTCGCCGAGGTGCGCCGCGGCTACGACGAGGCAACCAAGCAGCGCGACATGCGCTTGAACAAACTGGCCCAGAGCGCCACCGAGGCAGCCGTGAAGGTAGAAGGTGCAGCGGGCAAGGCAACAGAAGCAGCCGAGACAGCCGGCAAAGCCGCCGACAAGGTCAGCGAGGTCCTGGAACGCCAGGGCCCATAAGTCGCGCCACGCTTTCGAATGCGCCAGATCGTGGCGCGCAGGGTTGAGAATGGCCAGGACAAGACCCCCGTACACCGCGTGCAAGCTGTACGTCGACGGAGCCGATGGCATCGCTGTAGGCGACTTCATCACCACCGCCGCCGGATCTGCGTACTTGGTGCAGACGCTTCGAGTAAGCCGCACCCGTCCAGACCGCAAACACATGTCCTGCCTTCGATGGCCGATTGATCTTATCCCCGAGGATGCCAGGTGCTACCGGTTGAACTGGTATCGCCGGTGATCGGGCTCACCAATAACCGCAATGAGCTAACCCCATGAGCACAGTAAGCGCCGAGTACTACCAGATCAAAGGCATGGTCAGTGAGATGCCAGCGGACGAGCAGGCAGAAGTTGCCCGGGTCGAAGCCCTGGTGGTGGAACTGGCCAGGTCGTCCAAGGCCGCTGCGCTTGGTGTGATCCTGGGTTCGATCAAGCTGTCGCTGGAGGAGTGACGACCATGCTCGTCTCGTTTGAATGTTCCAGGTGTCACTGGGTAAAGCTTGAGCCGACTCCTTACCACTCCGGAATGACCCTCTGCGAGGCGTGCCGACGCTCTGTTCTGCCTGGTGGAAAACCACCGCCGCCGCCACCCATGCGAACGCCGATCGCTTCATTGAAGCCCAGCGCGGGTTCGATGCTAGTGGTGCTGGTGTTCCTTTCCGGGCTGGCGGTAGGCGCCAAACTGGCCGGGGCCTGGTGATGGCTTGCAGCGGATGCGCCGCTCGGCGCGAATGGATCATTAAGATGAAGAGGCTTGCATATGAGCGAGCAGCTCAACTCCTTGGAAAGCCTGCTGAGCCAGGTACTGACCGAGCAGG
>NZ_FMUZ01000056.1:0-15258 GCF_900101575.1 Pseudomonas sp. NFACC37-1
AGCTGACCGCCGAGCGTTTCCTGGACAACCCGTTCAGCCATGAGCCGAACGCCCGGATGTACAAGACCGGCGACCTGGGTCGCTGGCTGGCGGACGGCAGCATCGAATACCTGGGGCGTAACGACGACCAGGTGAAGATCCGTGGTTTCCGTATCGAACTGGGCGAGATCGAGGCCGCGCTGGCGGCTTGCGAAGGGGTCAGAGAGGCGGTGGTCATCGCCCGTGAGGACGAGCCGGGGGACAAGCGCCTGGTGGCTTATGTCATCGCCGAGGAAGACGCGCGGCCAGCGGCTGCCGAGCTGCGCACGCAGTTGCTGGGCTCGCTGGCGGACTACATGGTGCCAAGTGCCTTCGTGATGCTCGAAGCCTTCCCGTTGACCACCAATGGCAAGCTGGATCGCAAGGCGTTGCCGGCACCGGATCAATCGGCGGTCGCAACGCGTGAATATGAGGCGCCACAAGGCGAGATCGAAGCCATTCTCGCCACGCTCTGGCGAGAATTGTTGGACCTTGAGCAGGTCGGACGCCACGACCACTTCTTCGAGCTGGGCGGTCATTCGCTGCTGGCGGTCAAGTTGATCGAGCGCATGCGCAACGCCGGGCTGAGTGCCGATGTGCGGGTGCTGTTCGGCCAACCGACCCTGGCGGCCCTGGCGGCGGCAGTGGGGGACGATTTGGAAGTCGTGGTGCCGGCCAATGGTATTCCGGACGGTTGCGCGTACATTACCCCGGACATGCTGCCCCTGGTCGACCTGGACCAGGACGTCATCGACCGTATCGTGGCGACAGTGCCGGGCGGCGTGGCCAATGTGCAGGACATCTACCCGTTGGCGCCGTTGCAGGAGGGGATCGTTTACCACCACCTCGCCGCAGAGCAGGGTGACCCCTACCTTCAATACATGATGTTCGCGTTCGACAGCGCCACGCGCCTGGACGGGTTTGTCCAGGCGTTCCAGGCGGTCATTGCCCGGCATGACATCCTGCGCACGGGTGTGCTCTGGGAAGGTCTGGCCGAGCCTGTCCAGGTGGTCTGGCGTGACGCACGGCTGGAGGTGGAGTCGGTGCAGCTGGATCCGGCAGCCGGGGATATTGCCGGACAATTGCATCAACGTTTCGACCCGCGGCACTACCGCCTGGACATTCGCCAGGCACCGCTGATGCGGCTGGCCTATGCGCGGGATCCGGACAATCAGCGCTGGGTCGGCATGCTGCTGTTCCATCACTTGGTGGACGATGCCACGTCCCTGGCGGTACTGGCGGCCGAAATCGAGGCGTACATGCTCGGCCAGGCACAGCGCCTGCCCGCGTCGGTGCCGTACCGCAACTACGTGGCGCAAGCCCGGTTGGGTGTCAATCGCGAAGCCCACGAAAGGTTCTTCCGCGAGATGCTCGGCGATGTCGACGAGCCGACGCTGCCATTCGGCTTGCTGGATGTGCAAGGTGACGGCAGTGCAATCGAAGAAGTGCGCCAGGACGTCGCGCTCGACCTGAGCCGCCGCGTGCGTACCCAGGCCCGTCAGCTGGGGGTGAGCGCGGCGAGCTTGTATCACCTGGCCTGGGCGCAGGTGCTGGGCGTGGTGTCGGGCAAGGAGGACGTGGTATTCGGTACGGTGCTGGTGGGCCGGATGCAGGGCGGCGAGGGTGCCGACCGGGCGTTGGGCATGTTCATCAATACCCTGCCGTTGCGGGTCCGCCTGGGGCAGACCAGCGTTCGTGACGGCGTGAAGGCGACCCATGGAAGCCTGACGGCCTTGCTGGCCCACGAGCATGCCGCGCTGGCACTGGCGCAACGTTGCAGCGGCGTGGAAGCGCCAATGCCGCTGTTCAGTGCCTTGCTCAACTACCGTCACACCACGACGACCGCTTCGGCGCAGACATTGGCAGCCTGGGACGGTATCGAGTTGCTGGGCGGTGAGGAACGGACCAACTATCCGCTGACCTTGTCGGTGGACGACCAGGGCGATGCCTTCAGCTTCAGCATCATGACTCCGGCGCGGATCGGCGCGCAGCGCCTGTGCGGTTATGTCCACCAGGCGTTGCATCACTTGGTGGAGATGCTCGAACGGACACCCGAGGCACTCCTGCATCAGTTGTCGATCCTGCCAGCAAGCGAGCATGAGCAGTTGCTCGAAGGGTTCAACGCCACGCAAGTCGACTATCCGCTGGAGCAGACCATTCACAGCCTGTTCGAAGCCCAGGCGTGGCGTACCCCGGATTCCCTGGCCGTGCTGCACGGCGAGCAGGACCTGAGCTACCGTGAATTGAACGAGCGGGCCAACCGGTTGGCGCATTATCTGCGCGGACGAGGTGTGACGCCGGATTCGCGGGTGGCGATCTGTGTCGAGCGGAGCCTGGACATGGTGGTGGGGCTGCTGGCGATACTCAAGGCGGGCGGTGCCTATGTGCCGCTGGATCCCGCCTATCCGCTGGACCGCATTGCCTACATGCTCGAAGACAGCGCACCGCTTGCGGTCATTGCGCAGACCGGTACGTGCGGGTTGCTGGCTGGCTCTGCGGTTCCGGTCATCGATCTGGACAGCGACGCCTGGCGGGACCTGTCCAGCGCCAACCCACCTGCGCAGGGCCTGACGTCGGCACATCTGGCCTACGTCCTCTACACCTCGGGGTCGACCGGAAAGCCCAAAGGTGTGATGGTCGAGCACCGCAGTGTGGTCAACCTGTTGTGTGCCATGGGCGATACCCTGGGCATGACGTCGTCCGATCGGATGCTGGCGCTGACAACTCTGGGCTTCGACATTGCCGGCCTGGAGTTGTACCTGCCGCTGTTGCGCGGCGCGAGCATGGTTGTGGCCACTCGCGACCAAGGGCGCGACGGTCAATCACTGGCACACCTGATCGCGGCCAGTGGTGTCACCGTTGCCCAGGCCACCCCGGCGAGCTGGCGCATGCTGCTCGAATCCGGCTGGCAGGGCGCGTCGGGACTGACCGCGTTGTGCGGGGGTGAAGCGTTGCCCGCCGACCTTGCTGCGCGCGTGGCGGCGCGGGTCAAGACGCTGTTCAACGTCTATGGTCCGACCGAAACGACGATCTGGTCGTCGTCGACGCGGGTCAGTGGCCAGGAAACGAGCGACAGTTCGGTCAGTATCGGCCGGCCGATCGCCAACACCCGGTTCTACCTGCTCGACAGCCATCGCCATCCCGTTCCGGTCGGGGTGGCCGGGGAACTCTACATTGGCGGTGCCGGTGTGGCTCGGGGCTACCTGAATCGCGATGACCTGACGGCCGAACGCTTCCTCTGTGATCCGTTCAGTGATGCGCCCGATGCCCGGATGTACAAGACCGGCGACCTGGGCCGCTACCTCCCGGACGGTAACATCGAATATCTGGGCCGCAATGATGATCAGGTGAAACTGCGTGGTTTCCGGATCGAATTGGGCGAAATCGAAACCAGGCTCGCCCAGCACGCGGCCGTGAAGGAAGCCGTGGCGCTGGTGCGCGAAGACGCACCGGGGGAGAAACGCCTGGTCGCCTATTTCACCGGATATTGGCCAGATGAAACGGCCGACATCGAGGACCTGCGGATACACCTGCAAACCCTGTTGCCGGCCTACATGGTGCCCACGGCCTATGTGCGTCTCGACGCCTTGCCGCTGACGCCCAACGGCAAGCTCGACCGCAAGGCTCTGCCGGTGCCGGATCTGGCCTGCATCATCAGCCGTGGCTACGAAGCGCCCGTGGGCGAGACCGAAATCACCCTGGCGCAACTGTGGGCCGAGGTGCTGAACGTGGAGCGCGTCGGTCGTCACGATCACTTCTTTGAATTGGGCGGGCATTCCCTGCTGGCCGTCAGCCTGATGGAGCGGATGCGCCAGGAAGGTATGGAAGCGGATGTGCGCGCGCTGTTCGAGCAACCCACGCTCGCGGAGTACGCGGCAATGACAGAAAAAATGGAGATTGTCCTGTGAGTGTGATCGAACTGTTGGCGACCCTGAAAGAAAAAGACGTTCAGCTTTCCATCAAGGGCGATCAGCTCGTGGTCCGAGGCCGCAAGCAGTCGTTGAGCGAGCCTGCGGTCCTGGCGTTGTTGCGCGAGCATAAAGCCACATTGATCGACCTGATCAAGACCGGGCAGTACGATGCGGCCAATGCCGGCGAACCGGAGGTACCCGCCAACCTTATCCCCGAGGGTTGCGTATGCATCACACCGCAGATGTTGCCGTTGGTGACGCTGGACCAGCCGGCCATTGATCGTATCGTCGCCAACGTGCCGGGCGGGGCGGCCAACGTCCAGGATATTTATCCCTTGGCACCGTTGCAGGAGGGCATCCTGTATCACCACCTGACGGCCGCCCAAGGCGATTCCTATGTCTTGCAGGCGCGCTTCGCCTTCAGCCATCGTGGGCGCCTGGCGGATTTTATCGATGCCCTGCAGAGCGTGATCGATCGGCACGATATCCTGCGCACGGCCATCGTTCGCGAAGGCCTGGCAGAGCCGGTCCAGGTGGTCTGGCGGCGGGCCCGGCTGGGTGTAGAGGACGTCAGTGCCGAGCTCGCCGTGGGCGATGTCATGACGCAACTGCAGGCGCGATTCGATCCAAGGCACCATCGACTGGACATCAGCCAGGCGCCGCTATTGCTGATGGTCTGCGCCCACGACCCGGTCAATCAGCGCTGGGTTGCCATGCTGCTGTTCCATCACATGGTCCTGGACCATGCGGGACTGGCGGTGGTGCAGCACGAGATGCAGGCCTGGCTGACAGGGCAGGGCGATCAACTGGGGCCCGCCGGCCGTTATCGCAACTATGTAGCACGCACACGACAGGCCAGTCAGCGTCAGGCCGATGAGGCGTTCTTCAGCAAGATGCTGGGCGATGTCGACGAGCCGACCCTGCCCTTCGGCCAACAGGATGTGCTGGGCGACGGCAGTGACGTCGAAGAGCATCACCTGGCGGTGATGCCGGCGCTCGGCCTTCGCCTGCGTGGACAAGCCCGTCAGTTGGGCGTCAGCGCGGCGAGCATCATCCACCTTGCCTGGGCCCAGGTACTGGGCGCCGTATCCGGTCGTGAAGACGTTGTATTCGGCACGGTGATGCTGGGGCGCATGCAGGCTGGTGAAAGCATGAGCCGCTCCCTGGGCATGTTTATCAATACCTTGCCGCTGCGGGTGGATGTGGGCGCCCAGGACGTTCTCGACGGGGTGAAAAACACCCACCGCTGGCTGAGCGCGTTGCTCGGTCACGAATACGCGTCCCTGGCCCTGGCGCAGCGTTGCAGCGGGGTGGCCGCGCCGGCGCCGCTTTTCAGTGCGTTGCTCAATTACCGCCACAGCGTTGGCGCGGCGACCCAGGTGCTGCCGGAGCAAGCCCTTCTCGCCTGGGAGGGGATCGAGAGCCTGAGCGCGCAAGAGCGCACCAATTATCCGCTGGTGCTGTCGGTGGATGATTACTCCGACGCGTTCGCCCTGACAGTGCAGGCCACCCCGGGAATCGATGCGCAACGTATCTGCGAGTACATGCACGCCGCCATCGAGGGCTTGGTCACGGCATTGGAGAATGCCCCCCAAACGCGGATCAACAGTCTGTCGATCTTGCCGCCGACCGAGCGCCAGCGCGTGTTGCAAGCGTTCAACGCCACAGACCGCGCCTATCCGCGGGAACAGTTGATCCATGCCTTGTTCGAAGCCCGGGTCGAGGCCTGCCCGGATGCGCTGGCGGCGGTGCAATCGGGACAGAGCCTGACGTATCGGGAGCTGAACACAAAGGCCGACGCCCTGGCGGGGCATCTGCTCGGCCTTGGCGTCCAACCGGGCGACACCGTGGCGATCCTGCTGCCACGCTCCCTTGACCTGCTGATCAGCCAGTTGGCGATTCTCAAGTGCGCGGCGCGCTACCTGCCGCTGGACATCAACGCCCCTGCCGAGCGTCAGCAGTACATGCTCCAGGACAGCGGCGCCGTGCGGGTGTTGACCCGCGCCGCCGAAGCCCTGGACGCAGGCGTGCGGCGGGTGGACCTGGACACCCTCGACCTGCCTGGACAGCCGGCCTTTGACAGGCCGCCGGCGTTCTCGAGCGAAGCCGTGGCCTACATCATGTACACCTCGGGCTCCACCGGCACGCCAAAGGGGGTGCTGGTGCCGCACCGGGCCATCAGCCGGCTGGTGCTCAACAACGGCTATGCCAACTTCAACGGGCAGGACCGGGTGGCGTTCGCCTCGAACCCGGCATTCGATGCCAGCACCCTCGAAGTCTGGGCACCATTGCTCAATGGTGGCTGCGTGGTGGTGGTCGAACAGGATGTCCTGCTGTCCCAGGCGCGTCTTGCCGGATGGCTGACCGAACAATCGGTGAGCGTGTTGTGGCTCACCGCGGGCCTGTTCCACCAGTACGCGGCGGGCCTGATGCCGGTATTCAGGCAACTGCGCTACCTGATTGTCGGCGGCGATGTGCTCGATCCGGCCGTTATCGCGCGGGTCCTGAAAGAAGGCGCGCCGCAACATCTGCTCAACGGCTACGGCCCGACGGAGGCGACAACCTTTTCCACCACTTACCGGATCGAGGCAGCCGGCGAGGGCAGCATTCCCATTGGTCGCCCCTTGGGCAATACGCGGGTCTACCTGCTGGATTCGCAGCGTCGACCCGTGCCCCATGGCGTGGCCGGTGAGCTGTACATCGGCGGCACCGGGGTCGCCAAAGGCTATCTGAACCGACCGGACCTGACCGCGGAAAAATTCCTGTCCGACCCGTTCAGCCAGCAGCCGCAGGCCCTGATGTACCGCACCGGTGACCTGGGGCGGTTCCTGCCAGACGGCAATATCGAATACCTGGGGCGCAACGATGGCCAGGTGAAGATCCGTGGTTTCCGCATCGAGCCGGGAGAGATCGAGGCCCGGTTGACCCAACATGGTGCGGTGAAAGAAGCGGCGGTGCTGGTTCGCGAAGAGATGCCGGGAGAAAAGCGTCTGGTTGCCTATTTCACCCTGCATCGGCCTGATGACACAGTAGATGTCGAGGCGCTGCGCGCTCACCTGCAACGCCACCTGCCGGACTACATGGTGCCCGCCGCCTATGTGCGGCTGGATGCCTTGCCGTTGACGCCCAACGGCAAGCTCGACCGCAAGGCATTGCCGGTACCGGACCAGGCGTCGTTCCTGGCACGCGGTTATGAGGCACCGGTGGGTGAGACCGAAATTGTCCTCGCCAGGTTATGGAGCCAGGTGCTCAATGTCGAACGCGTCGGGCGTCATGATCATTTTTTTGAGCTGGGCGGTCACTCGCTGCTGGCCGTCAACCTGATCGAGCAGATGCGCCAGGTTGGCCTGAGCGCCGACGTGCGTGTGCTGTTTGGCCAACCGACCCTGGCGGCTCTGGCCGCGGCGGTGGGCGGCGGCAAGGAAATCCGTGTGCCGGCTAACGCCATCGCCGCGGGCTGCGAGCGAATCACTCCAGACCTGCTGCCGCTGGCCACGCTGGACCAGGCGGCTATCGACCGCATTGTCGCCACGGTGCCGGGCGGTGCGACCAACGTGCAGGACATCTATCCGCTGGCGCCGTTGCAGGAGGGCATTCTCTACCACCACATCTCGGCGCAGCAGGGCGACCCCTACGTGCTCCAGGCCTTGTTCGCCTTCCACAGCAAGGCGCGTCTCGAGGCGTTCGTGCAAGCCTTGCAGGGCGTCGTCGATCGCCACGATATCCTGCGCACCGCGGTGTTGTGGGAAGGGCTGGAGCAGCCGATGCAGGTGGTCTGGCGCCAGGCGCCGCTGAGCGTCGAAGAACTGACCCTGGAAGACCCCGACGATGACGCGGTGACCCGGCTGCACACACGTTTCGATTCTCGCCATCATCGTCTCGATATCCGCCAGGCCCCGCTGATGTGCCTGCGGTTCGCCCATGAACCGGCCAATCAACGCTGGGTAGCGATGCTGCTGTTCCATCACATTGCCCTGGACCATACCGCACTGGAAGTGGTGCAGCAGGAAATGCAGATGCACCTGCTCGGCCAACAGGACCAACTGGCCGTGGCCATGCCGTACCGCAACTATGTGGCGCAGGCGCGCCTGGGTGTCAGCCAGGAAGAACACGAAGCATTCTTCCGCGAAATGCTTGGCGATGTCGACGAACCGACGTTACCGCTGGGTTTGCAACAGGTCCAGGGTGACGGCAGTGGTATCGAAGAAGCCAGACTCGATCTCGACGCCGACCTGAGTCGACGCTTGCGGGCCCACGCGCGTCAGCTGGGCGTAAGTGCCGCCAGCCTGCATCACTTGGCGTGGGCGCAGGTGCTCGGGCGGTTGTCAGGGCGCGAGGACGTGGTCTTCGGCACCGTGCTGATGGGCCGGATGCAGGGCGGCGAGGGCGCCGACCGCGCCCTGGGGATGTTCATCAATACCTTGCCGTTGCGAGTGAAACTCGATGAGCAAAGCGTGCAGGCCGGGATCACCGCCACCCATGAGCGACTGACTGCGTTGCTCGTCCACGAACATGCCTCGCTGGCCCTGGCGCAACGTTGCAGCCGCGTGACGGCCCCGGCCCCGTTGTTCAGTGCGCTGCTGAATTACCGACACAGCGCCAGTGCCGGCGTCTCGGCCGAGGCCACGACAGCCTGGCAGGGTATCCAGACCCTGAGCAGCGAAGAGCGTTCGAACTATCCGCTGACCTTGTCGGTGGACGACCTGGGAGAGGGTTTCACACTTAGCGCCCTGGTGTTGAAAGGCGTGGGGGCGGCACGCATCTGCGGGTACATGCACACCGCGCTCGAAAGCCTGGTGCAGGCGCTGGAGCAGTCCGCGCATACGCCGCTCACCCGCGTGGAGGTCCTGCCACAGAGCGAACGCCAGCGGTTGCTGGTCGATTTCAACGCCACCCGACGCGCCTACCCCGAGGAGCAAACCGTGCTGGCGCTGTTCGAAGCCCGGGTCACCCAGGCCCCGGACGCGATTGCTGTCGCCCACGGGCCCCGGCAAATCAGCTACCAGACACTGAACGAGCAGGCGAACCGCCTGGCCCATCATCTGATCGGGCTCGGCGTACAGCCGGACGACTGTGTCGCGATCCTGCTGCCGCGCTCGATCGACTTGCTGGTCAGTCAGTTGGCAATCCTCAAGTGCGCGGCAGCCTATGTGCCACTGGACCGCAATGCGACCCAGGAGCGCCAGCGCTTCATGCTCCAGGATTGCCGTGCGTCTTGCCTGCTGACCCTCAGCAGCGAGCCGGTGCCTGCGGGCGCGTGTCGCGTCGACCTGGACCGGCTGCAGGAGCAGGGACCGGTTCACAATCCGGGGTTTGCGCAGTCCAGCGAGGCGATTGCCTACATCATGTACACCTCGGGCTCGACAGGGCAGCCCAAGGGCGTGCTGGTACCGCACCGGGCAATCAACCGGCTGGTAATCAACAACGGTTATGCCGATTTCAACGAGCACGACCGGATCGCCTTTGCCTCCAATCCGGCGTTCGATGCCAGCACCATGGACGTGTGGGGTGCGCTGCTCAACGGCGGGCAGGTGGTGGTGATCGACCATGAGACCCTGCTCGAGCCTGCATGTTTTGCCCAGGTATTGAAAACCTCGGGGGCCACCGTGCTGTTCGTGACCACGGCGATCTTCAACCAGTACGTGCAACTGATTCCGGAGGCCATCGGCGGTCTGCGCATCCTGTTGTGCGGTGGCGAGCGCGCCGATGTGGCGTCTTTCCAGCGTTTGTTGCAGTTGGCGCCGACGCTGCGGCTGGTGCACTGCTATGGTCCGACCGAGACCACCACCTATGCCACGACCCTGGAGGTCAAGGCCGTGGCCGAGGATGCGCAGAGCGTGCCCATCGGCGGACCGATTTCCAACACCCAGGTGTACGTGCTCGATGCCCATCGACGACTGGTGCCCCAGGGGGTGGCCGGTGAAATCCATATCGGAGGCAAGGGCGTGGCGAAGGGATACCTGAACCGCCCGGAGCTGACCGCGGAAAAGTTCATCGCCGATCCGTTCAGCCAGGAGCCCGGCGCGCTGCTGTACCGCACCGGCGACTTGGGTCGCTGGTTGCCGGAGGGCAGCCTGGAATGCCTGGGTCGCAACGACGACCAGGTGAAGATCCGCGGTTTCCGCATCGAGCTGGGCGAGATCGAGGCGAAACTGGTCACCTGCGACGGTGTACAGGATGCGGTGGTCATGGTGCGAGCCGATGAACCGGGCGAGAAGCGCCTGGTGGCCTACATCGTAGCGCAACCGCAGGTTACGCTGAGCGTGGCGGGGTTGCGCGAGCAACTGTCCGCGACCCTGGCCGAATACATGATCCCCGGGGCCTTTGTGATACTGCCGACCTTGCCCCTGACGCTCAACGGCAAGGTAGACCGCAAGGCATTGCCCGCGCCGCAGGCCGAAGCCTACGCGAGCCAGGCCTATGAGGCGCCGCAGGGAGAAATCGAACGGACCCTGGCGGACCTGTGGGCCGAGTTGCTGAAGGTGGCGCGGGTTGGTCGCCACGATCATTTCTTCGAACTGGGCGGTCACTCGCTGCTGGCGATGAGGCTGATCGAGCGGATGCGCCAGGTCGGCCTGGCGGTGGACGTGCGGGTCTTGTTCGCCCAGCCGACGTTGCAGGCATTGGCCGCCGCGGTGGGCGGGCATCGTGACGTCGTGGTGCCGGCCAATCTGATCGGCGACAGTTGCCAGCGGATCACGCCGGACCTGTTGCCCCTGGTTGTCCTGGATCAGGAAACCATCGACCGGATCGTGGCGAGCGTGCCGGGTGGCGCGGCCAATGTCCAGGACATCTACCCGCTGGCGCCCTTGCAACAAGGCATTCTTTATCACCATCTGGCGGCCGGAGAGGGTGACCCGTACCTGCTCCAGTCGCAATTTGCCTTTGACCATCGCGACCGTCTCGAGGCATTCACACAGGCGCTGCAGCAGGTCATTGACCGTCACGACATCCTGCGCACCTCAATCGCCTGGGAAGGGCTCGACGAGCCAGTGCAGATCGTCTGGCGCCAGGCGCCTCTGGTGCTGGAGACGGTCACGGCGGACCCGCTGGCAGGGGATGTCGCCGGGCAACTGCATGAGCGCTTCGACGCCCGGCATTACCGGCTGGACCTGCACCATGCGCCCATGCTGCGCCTGGTTTGCGCCGAAGATGCGGTGAACCGGCGCTGGGTGGCCACGCTGCTGTTCCACCACACGATCCTGGACCACACGGCGCTGGAGACGCTGGTACACGAGATGCAGGCCTTCCTGCTGGGCCGTGGTGGCGAGTTGGGCTGCGCGATGCAATACCGCAACTACGTGGCGCTGGCCCGTCTGGGCATCAGCCAGCAAGCCCATGAGGCTTTCTTCCGTGACATGCTCGGCGACATCCTGGAGCCGACGCTGCCGTTCGGCCGAGAGGATGTGCAGGGCGACGGCAACGGCGTGGAAGAGGTAAAGCGGGTGCTGGCGCTGGAGTTCTGCCGTCGTCTTCGAGGACAGGCACGCCAATCGGGTGTTAGCGCGGCGAGTCTGATGCATCTGGCATGGGCGCAGGTACTGGGCCGCATCAGCGGTCGCGACGATGTGGTCTTCGGTACCGTTCTGCTGGGACGGATGCAAGGCACGGAAGGGGCCGACCGCGCCTTGGGCATGTTCATCAATACGCTGCCCTTGCGAATAAGCCTGGGCGGGCAAACTGCACGCGAGGGCGTCAAGGCCGCGCACAAGCAGCTCACCGGGCTGCTGGGGCATGAGCACGCTCCGTTGGCGTTGGCCCAGCGCTGCAGCGGTGTGGCGCCCCCCACGCCGCTGTTCAGTGCCTTGCTCAACTATCGCCATAACGCCGTGACGGCAGCGGCTGGCGCAGAGTTGGCGTGGCAGGGCATCGATACTCTTGGCGGCGAGGAGCGTACCAATTACCCGCTCTCGCTGGCCGTGGACGACGAGGGTGAAGGTTTCAATCTGGTGGTGCAAGCGGCTTGCGGGATCGACGCGCAACGCGTCGTTGAGTACATGCAAGTCTCGATCGAAAGCCTGGTCGACGCCCTGGAGCAGGCCGCGGATACACCGCTGTCCGCGCTGCCGGGCCTGCCTGCCGCCGAGCTTCGACAGTTGCTGGAAACCTGGAATGACACCCGCGTGGCCTACCCGCTGGAGCAGACCATCCATCAACTGTTCCAGGGCCGGGTCCAGGCCTACCCCGACGCCGTGGCCGTGGTTTGCGGCGATCGCCAACTGAGTTACGTCGAACTGAACGGGCAGGCCAATCGGCTGGCTCATCACCTGCGGGCGCTGGGCGTTCGCCCGGATGATCGGGTGGCGATCTGTATGGAACGCGGTCCAGACCTGCTGGTGGGGCTGCTAGGCATCCTGAAGGCCGGAGCGGCGTATGTGCCGCTGGACCCTGCTTACCCGAGCGATCGGCTGGCCTACATGCTGCAAGACAGCAAGCCGCTGGCGTTGCTGGTGCACACCGCGACCCGTGATCTGTTGACCCATGACGGGTTGACGACCATTGACCTCGACGGTACTGCCTGGCGAGACCAGCCGACCTTCGATGTGGCCGTTGCGGGGTTGACCTCGGCGCACCTGGCCTATGTGATCTACACCTCGGGATCGACCGGCAAGCCGAAGGGGGTCATGGTCGAGCACCACAGCGTGATCAACCTGCTGTGCGCGATGCGCGACACGCTGGGCATGACCGCTGCCGACCGGATGTTGGCGTTGACGACTTTGGGGTTCGACATCGCCGGCCTTGAGCTGTACCTGCCGCTCATCTGTGGTGCCCGGGTGGTATTGGCTTCCCGTGACCAAGGGCGCGACGGTCAGGCACTTGCCGGGATGATTGCCTCCAATGGCATCACCTTCGCTCAGGCCACGCCGGCCAGTTGGCGCATGTTGCTCGAATCGGGCTGGCAGGGGGCCCAGGAGCTGATCGCGCTGTGTGGTGGCGAAGCCTTGCCCGCTGAGCTGGCCCAGCATGTGGCGCAGCGGGTCAAGACGTTGTTCAACGTTTACGGACCGACCGAAACCACAATCTGGTCATCGTTCATCCAGGTCGAGGCACGCGCGACGGATGGCAGCCAGGTCAGTATCGGCCGTCCCATTGCCAACACCCGGTTCTACCTGCTCGACGCCCATGGCAGGCCCGTGCCCGTCGGCGTCGCGGGTGAGATTCACATCGCGGGCGCCGGCGTCGCCCGGGGCTACATGAACCGCGACGACCTCACCTGCGAGCGTTTCCTGGCGGATCCATTCCGCCCCGAGACCAACGCAAGGATGTATCGCACCGGCGATATCGGCCGCTACTTGCCGGACGGTCGGATCGACTATCTGGGCCGCAACGACGGGCAGGTCAAGATCCGTGGCCTGCGCATCGAACTGGGCGAAATCGAAGCGGTGCTGGGTGCTTGCCCACAGGTGAGCGAGGCGGTGGTGATCGTGCGCGAAGACTCACCCGGCGAGAAGCGTCTGGTGGCGTACTACAGGGTCCGGGCCGATCAGGATATAACGGCCGAAGCGCTGCGGGCCCTTGTGCTGGAGCAATTGCCTGACTACATGGTGCCCGTGGCGTATGTCCCGCTGGAGACAATGCCGCAGACCCCCAATGGCAAGCTGGATCGCAAGGCCCTGCCTGCGCCTGGCTCGGCTGCGATGGCGGTGGATCGCTATGAAGCGCCGCAGGGGGATATCGAACCGGTGCTGGCGCAGATATGGCAGGAACTATTGGGTCTGGATCGGGTGGGTCGTCATGATCGGTTCTTTGAATTGGGTGGGCATTCGCTGCTGGCGATGCGGTTGATCGCCCAGGTACGTCAACGTTTGGGCGTGGAGTTGGCACTGGGCGAGCTCTTTGATCATGGGCAATTGAGCGAGCTGGCGCGGGCCGTGGCCGGTTCGGGGCGCAGCACGCTGCAGCCCGTTGTGCCGGTGTCCCGCGATGAGCCGTTGCCGCTGTCCTTCGCACAGCAGCGCTTGCTGTTCCTGACACGGGTCGAGGGGGCCAGTTCGGCCTACCATCTTCCTGTGGGGCTGCGCCTGACGGGGGATCTGGACCGCAATGCGCTGCAGCGTGCGCTGGACCGGATTGTGGCGCGTCACGAAGCGCTGCGCACCACCTTCGTATTGCAAGCGGAACAACCGGCCCGGCAAAGTATCGCGGCAGCGGACAGTGGCTTTGCCTTGCGCACCGTGGATTTGTCCGCCCACGCCGAGGCGCAGGCGCAATTGCATGCGCTGGTCGAGCAGGAAGGCGGCGAGCCCTTCGATCTCGAACACGGTCCGTTGATCCGTGGGCAACTGATTCGCCTGGCGGAGCGCGAGCATGTGTTGCTGGTGACGATGCATCACATTGTCTCGGATGGCTGGTCGATGGGCGTCCTGACCCGGGAACTGGTCACTCTCTATGAAGCGTTCCGCCAGGGCCAGGACGACCCGCTGCCGGACCTGTCGGTGCAGTACGCGGACTATGCCGTCTGGCAACGCCGCTGGCTCAGTGGCGAGGTGCTTAAGCAGCAGGGCGTCTGGTGGCAAGCCGCGTTGGCCGATGCGCCCGCGCTGTTGACGCTGCCTGCCGACCGTCCTCGTCCGGCGCAGCAGAGTCATGCCGGTGCAAGCCTTCCGGTCGTCTTCGATGAAGCGCTGACAGCCGATCTCAAGGCGCTGGGCCAGCGCCACGGTACGACTTTGTACATGACGGTGCTGGCCGGTTGGGCGGCGGTGCTTGGCCGCCTCTCGGGGCAGGATACGATCGTCATTGGCTCGCCGACGGCCAACCGTCGGCGCGTGGAGGTCGAGGAACTGATCGGGTTCTTCGTCAACACCCTGGCCGTGCCCATCGATGTGTCGGGCCGACCGAGCGTGCAGACGCTGCTGCAACGGGTAAAAGCCCAGGCGTTGGGGGCCCAGGCCCATCAGGACCTGCCGTTCGAACAGGTGGTCGAGCTGGTCAAGCCGGTGCGTAGCCTGTCCCATAGCGCGGTGTTCCAGGCCATGTTGTCCTGGCAGAACACCGAGAGCGTCGAACTGACACTGCGTGACCTGGTGCTGGAAGGCCTGCCTGCCACGAGACGTACGGCGAAATTCGATGTGTCCCTCGACCTTGGGGAGGCCGATGGGCGTATCCAGGGGGCGTTGGAATATGCCACGGCGTTGTTCGACCAGACGACCATGGAGCGTTACCTCGGCTATCTGGAACGCATGTTGCGGGCGATGGTGGCGGATGCCCGCGTCGCCATCAGCGACATCGTGCTGCCGGACGATGCCGAACGTCGCCAGCTGGAATGCTTCAATGCCACGCAAGCACAGTACCCACTGGAACAGACCATCCATGGATTGTTCGAGGA
>NZ_FMUZ01000053.1:0-18180 GCF_900101575.1 Pseudomonas sp. NFACC37-1
TCATCGCTTTTCTGGGCCTAGACCTGCGTATATCGGACTCAGGGAAAAAGAAGGGACGCCGCTGCCTGTCTAAGCGAGGTGACCCAGAGGCCCGTCGATTGATGCATAACGCCGCGATGTCGGCGAGGCGCACAGCGGCATGGAAGGGTTTTTATGAGGCACTAAGGGCCCGGGGACTCAGCACAACCGAAGCATTAGTGGCACTGGCCCGCAAGCTTGCCCGAGTGGTATTCGCCCTGCTGAAGAACCAGAGCGAATACTTACCGAAAGGCATTTAGGGGGTAGCCCTGCACCATAGAATCTCCCACATGGATTTTCGGCAGCCACAAAATGCACATACGCCGCAGAGCCCTGTGGGAGCGAGCTCGCTCGCGATGAGGCCTGCCCATCCACATCACCGCCAGCTGATACACCGCCTTCGCGAGTTCTCCCCTGGGCCGGCATTGCGGCTAATTCCGCTATCCTGAGCCACACGTTCATTCATCGAGCCTGTTCATGCTTGAAGTCCGCAATGTCTTTAAAAGCTACCTCACGCCCCAAGGCCCGTTACCGGTGCTGCAGGGCGTCGACCTGACCCTGATGCCCGGCAGCAGCCTGGCGCTGATGGGGGAGTCCGGCAGTGGCAAGAGCACCTTGTTGCACCTGGTCGCCGGGCTGGACAAGGTGGATCGCGGCAGCATCCGCAGTGGTGAATATCGGCTCGACGGCATGAGCGAAAGCCAGCTGGCGAACTGGCGACGCACGGAAATCGGCCTGGTGTTCCAGCAGTTCAACCTCATCAGCAGCTTGTCGGTGGAAGACAACCTGGCGTTCCAGGCGCGTCTGTGCGGCCGTCATGACGCGGCCTGGCAAGCCCATCTGGTGCAGCGGCTCGGGCTTGCGGCGTTGCTGCGGCGTTACCCTGAACAGCTTTCCGGCGGCCAGCAACAACGGGTGGCGCTGGGGCGGGCGCTGGCCTCGCGCCCGCCCTTGTTGCTGGCCGACGAACCCACCGGCAGCCTCGACGAAACCACCAGCGACGAAGTGCTGCAACTGTTGCTGGAACTGCTGGAGGGCAGCCCCACCAGTCTGCTGATGGTGACCCACAGTCCACGAGTGGCTGCTCGCCTGGCCCAACGCGTGGTGTTGCACGGCGGACGGTTGGCGCAGGTGGCCCAGGGGTGATGATTTTTCGCCAGACCCTCAAGGCCCTGCTCAGCCATTGGCGCCAACACCCGGTGCAATTCTTCAGCGTGCTGACCGGCCTCTGGCTCGCCACCAGCCTGCTCACCGGCGTGCAAGCGCTGAACAGTCAGGCCCGGGACAGTTACGCCCGGGCCAGCCAATTGATCGGCGGCGAACCCCAGGCCAGCCTCAATGCCCCCGGTGGCGGCACCTTCCCTCAGCAATGGTTTATCGATTTGCGGCGCCAGGGCTGGCCGGTGTCGCCGGTGTTGCAGGCTCGGGTGCTGCTCAAGGGGTACGAGGATCAGCGCCTGCAACTGATGGGCATCGAGCCGGTGTCGCTACCGCCCGGTGCGGCACTGGCGGGGCAAGCGCGGGACATGAGCGAGGTGGTCGAGTTTTTTACCGGCCCCGGTCGCACTTGGGTCGCCCCGCAGACCTTGCAGACCTTGGGGCTGGACGAGGGCGACCGGCCTCGTACAGTCGATGGGCAGCCGCTGCCGCCGCTGCATGTCCAAGTGGACATGGCGCCGGGCGTGCTGTTGATGGACATCGGTTTTGCCCAAGCCGTACTCGGGTTGCCGGACCAGCTATCGCGGCTGTTGTTGCCCGCCACATTCAGCGCCGCGTTGCCGGAGGCCTTCCGTGATCGGCTGCAATTGACGCGTGCCGATGAAGAAAACAACCTGTCGCGCCTGACCGAAAGTTTTCACTTGAACCTCGACGCCTTGGGGTTTTTATCGTTCGTGGTGGGGCTGTTCATCGTTCACGCCGCCATCGGCCTGGCCCTCGAGCAGCGTCGTAGCCTGCTGCGAACCCTGCGGGCCTGTGGCGTCAGTGCGCGGGTGCTGGTCACCAGTCTGGCGATTGAGCTGGGTGTGCTGGCCTTGCTGGGCGGGATCGCCGGGGTACTCAGCGGCTACTGGCTGGCGGGCCTGTTGTTGCCGGATGTCGCGGCGAGCCTGCGGGGTTTGTACGGCGCCGAAGTGGCCGGGCATTTGAATCTCAGCCTGGGGTGGTGGCTCAGCGGTGTCGGCTTGAGCCTGCTCGGCGCGTTGCTGGCCGGAGCCGACAGCCTGTTGCGGGCGGCGCGTTTGCCCTTGCTGGCGTTGGCCAATTCCCAGGCCTGGCATCAGGCCCATGGGCGCTGGCTGCGACGCCAGGGTTGGGTGGCGACAGGGGCGGCGTTGATTGCCGCTTCGGCGTTGGTCTGGGGCGATAGCCTGGCCAGCGGTTTTGTCCTGATGACCGCCTTGTTGCTGGGTGCGGCGCTGGCCTTGCCGGTGTTGCTCAGCAGTGCGCTGAAGCAGCTACTGCGCCGCAACCGCTCGGTGCTCGGGCAATGGTTTCTCGCCGATTGCCGCCAGCAATTGCCGACGCTGAGCCTGGCGCTGATGGCTTTGCTGCTGGCATTGGCGGCGAATATCGGTGCCGGCAGCATGACCGCCGGTTTCCGCCAGACCTTCAGTAACTGGCTCGAACAACGGCTGACCGCCGAGTTGTACATCAACCCGCAAACCCCGGCCCAGGCGGTAGAGTTGCACGCCTGGCTCAAGCAGCAACCGGCGATCACTGCCGTCGTGCCCATCTGGCAGGTATCGATCCCGCTGCAAGGCTGGCCGACGGATATCTACGGCATCATCGATCATCCCCACTATCGCCAGCATTGGCCGCTGTTGGAGTCGGCCGGTGACGAGCCTTGGGGGCAACTCATCCACGCCGACACGCTGATGCTCAGCGAACAGCTGGCCCGGCGCCTCAAGGCGAGGATTGGCGACCCGTTGACCATCCCGACACCCACCGGGCCGTGGACGTCGCGGGTCGTCGGGATCTATGCCGACTATGGCAACCCCAAGGGGCATGTGCTGGTCAATACCGATCATTTGCTGGCGCACTGGCCGAACCTGACGCCGAATCGCTTTAACCTGCGTATCGAGCCGTCCGCGATGGCTTCGATGCTGACGGCGTTGCAGAGCCGGTTCAGCCTGGACGACAGCCGCATCGTCGATCAGGCCCGGCTCAAGGGCTGGTCGACCCAGGTGTTCGAGCGCACCTTCGCCGCCACCGCCGCCCTTAACAGCCTGACCCTGGCGGTGGCGGGGGTGGCGTTGTTCATCAGCCTGCTGACCCAGAGCCAGAGTCGTCTCGGTCAGTTGGCGCCGCTGTGGGCACTGGGAGTGACGCGTCGGCAATTGATGTTGCTCAACCTCGGCCAGACCTGGTTGCTGGCGCTGCTGACCCTGGTCCTGGCCTTGCCGCTGGGCATTGCCCTGGCCTGGTGCCTGGACGCGGTGATCAATGTGCAGGCCTTCGGCTGGCGCCTGCCATTGCGGGTGTTCCCGTTGCAATTGGTGCAGTTGCTGGCCCTGGCGATGCTCGCCACGCTCCTGGCATCGGCCTGGCCGCTGTATGCGTTGTACCGCACGCAGCCGGCGGATCTGCTGAGGACCTTTGCCCATGAAGATTAAAATTGGCGTGTTGCTGCTGGCGCTGCTCAGCGGTTGTGATGACTCAGAGCCGCCTCAAAAGGGCTTTGCCGGCCTCGGCGACCAGGCCGTCGCGTTCACGCCTGTCGTGCCTGGGCGGGCGTTCAGTTTTCCGGCCGACCACGGCATTCATGACGGTTTCCGTATCGAGTGGTGGTACGTCACTGCCAACCTCAAGGATGCCCAGGGCCGGGATTTCGGTGTGCAATGGACGTTGTTTCGCAACGCCTTGGATGCCGCACCCCAGGCCAGCGGCTGGCGCAACCAGACGATCTGGCTCGGCCATGCGGCGGTCACTTCCGCCACTGTGCATCATGCCGCCGAGCGTTATGCCCGAGGCGGAGTGGGGCAGGCTGGGGTGCAGGCGGTGCCTTTCGATGCCTGGATCGACGACTGGCAATTCACCAGCCAGGCTGCTGCAGCCGAGCCGTTGGCGGACATGCAATTGAAGGCGCGCGACCGCCGCTTCAGCTATGCGTTGCGCCTGACGTCGAGCCGCCCGTTGGTGTTGCAGGGCGATCAAGGCTTCAGCCAGAAATCCGAACAGGGGCAGGCGTCGTACTATTACAGCCAGCCGTTTTTCCAGGCCAGCGGTGAATTGGAAATCGACGGTCAGCGTTACACGGTCAGCGGCCCGGCCTGGCTCGACCGCGAATGGAGCAGCCAGCCCTTGAGCGCCAACCAGACCGGCTGGGACTGGTTCTCCCTGCATCTGGACAATGGCGAACACCTGATGCTCTATCGCATGCGCCACAAGGACGGCGCGCCGTACCTCACGGGCACCTGGATCGATGCCCAGGGCCGGACGCAAACCCTGCACGCCGCACAGATCAGTCTCGTGCCTCTGGACACCACCCAGGTCGCCGGACGCTCGATGCCGGTACGCTGGGCCATCAAGATCCCCGGCAAACAACTCGATGTGACCCTTCAGGCACTCAACCCCAAGGCCTGGATGGACCTGCGCATTCCCTACTGGGAAGGCCCGGTACGACTCAGTGGCAACCAGGGCGGCACGGGTTACCTGGAAATGACCGGCTACTGAGAATCGTCGGAACTCCCTGGGAACGTCGACCCTCATAACTGATGAATGTCTCGCAGGAGCCCGCCATGAGCGATGACCTCAAACTTCCGTCGCTGGCCGACTGGCAGCAGTTGTTCGACGACAAGGCCTATTGGCAGCAGTCCCCCGATGCCCACTTCACCGAGCTGATGCGGGTGGCCAATGACCTGTTCGGCCGGGGCACCATCGACCTGGCGCGCTGGCAGGATTTGAAGAACCAGGCCGAGCAACTGCACCAGCGCTCTCCCGATGCCAATGTCGCTGAAGAAGTCGCCGACCCCGATGCCTGAATCCCGATATCCAAGGAGTTCGCCATGAAGCCCAACCCCGATCGAACCCCGTCCAACCCGGACGCGCCAGCATTGCCCGGTGAAGTGGAACGCGATAACGATGCCTTGCGACCCAATGACCCGGCCAAGCGTAAACAGCAACAGGGTGACCCTGAAGCGGGGGACACCGATGCGCAGAAAACCGGGCGGCGTGGCTGAAGTACGTCACGCCGGCTGGTCTTAAAAAGAGTTTTGTAATGCCAATTATTTTTCTGTACGGATGGCTTTTACATCTGTGCATGTTTTGTATAACTGTTTGTACAGTTATGCGTGTAGGAGCTGTGTAGGAGCTCCTACGCAGCGCCTACACAACCGGCATAGTTTCAATAATAAACAATTATTTAAACAGCCTCGCGGACATACTCTGAAAGTTCCATTATTATTGTGCCTGTTCGCCCAGTGTCAGGCTCTTTACCAGTGCATGGATTGCCGAGGCCGTCGCACTGGGCGAACACCTCTCGGTGTCAAGCAATCACTCATCATTTCAATGCGCATCGGCCAGTAGAACTGGCCGGTGCATGACGTTGCTTTCGAATTAACCGGAGGTCGGTGCACGCCAGTCATCGGTACCCACGGTGCCGCAGGCGATGTGCTCCCACCTGATCTTGCGAAACGAGAAATGTACATCTTGCAGGTGAGTGAAATGCGAATTCGCCGGGTCTTGGCAGTTATGCATGTAGTCCTTGATCTCGACGATGATCGCGTCCTCCAGTGTGGTGGTGTAGTAGTGCTGTTGGATGCCGGCGGCCGAAGTGCGGTACCACTTGATTTCAACTATGACCAGTAGTTCGGTGTCGGTCATCGCTCCCAGCAACAACGGCGAGGCCTTGTCGAACACTTTGGTGATGACCATGGGGCTGTGTATGCGCTGGCCGGTTGGCTGACCGGACTGAGGGTCGCGCGGGATGGATACGTTGTGTTGGAAGCCCTGCACCATGATCTGGTCTGTGTGACCTTCCTGATAGGTATTGCCCACCGAGTCGGCGGTAAACGCGCCGGCAGTAATCAGACCTTGTTTGGTGCCTACGATGGACATATATGCGGGGGTAGCCAAGGGATGCTCTCCTTCCTGGATAACGATAGGGCCTGGGACGGAAATCGCCCCGAGGTGGCCTGACGGTTATCAAGTGCTATGCCAGATTCAAAAAAACTATAAATATCAATAAGTTGATTTTAGCTAAGGCGGCTATTCCCTTCAGTTGGGCAACAAAGCGCACAAACGCTTGCCCGATGCATTGCAGATATTAACGGCCCACCCGGACGTCGCTCTACCCGGGCAGAATCACCGAGGAAGCGCGCTGCGCTGCGCGCCTGTCAGGCAACTTCTTGCCGTTTTATCCTTCGGCTTATGCCTACACGCCCAACGCAGCCCTGCACTCATCGATGGAGCGCTGTTGCGTCTGGGCGTACAGCCCCAGCTCATCGATGGTCGCTCGCCCCAGCGCCGCTTCGAAGGCCTGGCGGTTGGACTGCCCGGCATAATGGCTCTGGGCGGCATCGCCGAGGTTCGACTGGAAGATGCCGGCGGCGCTGACCGGCAGGAAGTCTTCGTACACCAAAGGCTCGGCGCGCAGGTATTGCTGTTCGAGCAAGTGTTCCAGGGACGCTGCTGGCTCGAGGGTGCCCTTGGCGGCGAGGCCTTTTGGTGTCGGGAAATAACGGAAATACGCCAATGCCTGTTGGCGCAACTCATCGTGGTTGTCCGGGAATGCGACAAAGTGTTCGGCCATCAACGCGTTGTAGCGTTCGGCGTTGGCTTCGTTGGGAAACGCCCCCAGCGCATCGCGTGCGGCGTTCAGCAATTGGTCGTAGAGCGCGCGGCCCTTGGGCGTGAGCGCCGCGCCGCGTTGTTCGATTTCGCCGAAGCGGGCGCTGTGACTGCCTTGGGCCTGTGGTTGGTCGGTGAAGGCGACGGGTTCGTCGAGTGCCTTGAAACTGGTCTGGCGCAGCAGGATCGGGCATTGGCGACGGGGTGGACCTTCGATCACGGCCTTGGGAGTAATGCCATGCACGGGCATCCGCGCCTGGACGATGTCGATGTCCAGGGTGCGCGGCGTCAGGTGATTGATGTGTGGGCCCTTGAACGCCACCACGTCGGCGATCAGGCGATGCTGGGCGCTCAGTTGCCGGTACTGTTCGGCGGTGACGGTGGCGCTGTGGTGCCAGCGGAAGGTTTCCAGGGCCTGCAGGACGAAGTCCTCGGCCTGGGCTTGCGTCAGGCCACCCTGGCGCTCGGCCAGGTCAATGAGCTCCAGGGCGGCGGGGGTGAAGATCTGCCGTTTGGCCAGCACCGACTCGGCAAAGGCCCGCAGCTCGGAATTCTCGATCAGTTCCAGGCGCAGCAGCGAGGTAAACACTCGGAACGGGCTCACCTGCAACGCGCTTTCATGCACGGCGCGAAACGCTGTGGAATGCACCGGCACCCCGGCCGGCGTGAGGTCGTAGTAGCCCACCGGCTGCATGCCCATGACCGCAAACAGTCGCCCCAGGGTCGCCAGTTCGGCGGCGGTGCCGACGCGAATCGCGCCGTGGCGTTCCAGGTCCAGGCGCTCGAGCTCGCCGGTGCTGCGCAGGTGTTCCGCCAGTTGCGGCTGTTCGGCCAGCACCTGGGCGTTGGTGTGTTCCACCAGCTTCATCAGGGCGCCATACAACGGCACCTCGTCGCGGTACATGTCGGACATCGCTCTGGAGAAGCGTTGGCGGATCAGGTCGGGGCTGACGAAGCTCATCGTGAGAATTCCTGGCGAGGGCTGTGGGAAAGTTGAACGAAAGATCGCAGCCTTCGCCGGCCCCGGCAAACGAAGAATCTTCAGGACTTCATTCTGCCAGGGACTGATCCACCAGCTCGATCCAGTGCCGCACGGGCGTGCGACCGGCGCCGTCGAGGTGGTTCTGGCAGCCAACGTTGGCCGTGACGATCATCTCCGGCTGGCCGCTTTCCAGGGCATTGAGGCGGTTGTCGCGTAACTGCCGCGCCAAGGCCGGCTGGGTCAGCGAATAGGTGCCGGCCGAACCGCAACACAAATGGCCGTCGGGCACCTCGGTGAGGTTGAAACCCAGCCGCGTCAACAGTGCTTCGATGCTGCCGCCGAGTTTTTGCGCGTGCTGCAAGGTGCAGGGGCAATGGACGGCGATGCGCTGGTTCCTGGCCGCGCAGATCTGTTCCAGCGGTTCGTTGCCGAGCACTTGCACCAGGTCCAGCGCTCGTTCGCTTACCTGCTTGGCCTTGGCGGCATAGGCAGAGTCATGTTCCAGCAGGTGCCCGTAGTCCTTGATGAAGGCGCCGCAACCGCTGGCGGTCTGGACGATGGCTTCGGCGCCGTGCTCCAAGTGCGGCCACCAGGCGTCGATGTTCTGTCGGGCGCGGTCCAGTCCGGTGGCCTGGGCATCGAGGTGATAATCCAGCGCACCGCAGCAGCCGGCCAGCGCACAAGGGATCACGCTGATGCCGAGTCGATCCAGCACTCGCGCTGCCGAGGTGTTGGTGTTGGGCGACAGGCCCGGTTGCACGCAGCCTTCGAGCATTAACACCTTCCGCCCATGGCGCAGCGGTGGGCGGTCGTTGTGGGATGGGGTGGTGTGGGGCAACTTGGCGCTCAGGTTCGTCGGCAGCAACGGACGGAAGACCGCGCCGAGGCGCAGCAGGGTCTTGAACCGTTCGGGACTGACGGCCAGGCTGCGCAACCCCAGGCGCAGTGCGCGTTGGCCGGCGGGGCGCGGCACGGCTTGGTCGACCACCGCTCGGCCGATATCCAGCAGGTTGTGGTAATCCACGCCGGACGGGCAGGTGGTCTCGCAGTTGCGACACGACAGGCAGCGATCCAGGTGCAACTGGGTGCTGGCTGTCGCCGGCTGGCCTTCGAGCACTTGCTTGATCAGGTAGATGCGGCCTCGCGGGCCGTCCAGTTCATCGCCAAGCAATTGGTAGGTGGGGCAGGTGGCATTGCAGAAACCGCAATGCACGCAACTGCGCAGGATCCGTTCGGCTTCTTCGGCCCGGGGCAGGTTTTTGCTTTGCTCACTGAACCGAGTCTGCATGCTAGAGCTCCGGGTACATTCGACCAGGGTTGAACAGTCCCAGGGGGTCGAGCTGGGCCTTGAGTTGCCGGTGATAACGTAGCAGCGCCGGGGCCAGTGGCTGGAACGGTGTGTCGCTGGCACCCTGGCGATAGCAGGTGGCATGGCCGCCCACTTCATGGGCCAGGGCTTGCACTGTGCCGGCCTCGGTTTTCAACCAGCGTTGCGCGCCACCCCAATCGATCAGTTGAGCGCCGGGCAGGGTGAGGGGGCCGGTGTGGTTGGGCAATGACAGGCGCCACAGCGGCAAGCCTTCGTCGAAAAATGCCAACCGATGTTCATTCAGTGCCGTCCAGTATCGATCGTCGATCACCTCGCCACCAAAACGTTGATGAGCGGCGCTGACCGAGCCTTCGCCCCCCTCCAGGCGCAGGTGCAGGCAGTCGCCGTCATGGCTGGCGGCGCTGATGGGCAGGGGCTGGCGGCCCCATTCGGCGAGTGTCTCCAAGGCTTCGGCGCTGCCCAGTTCCAGACGGATGCTCAGGCTGTGCCGGGGCTTGGGCAGGACCTTCAAGGACACTTCGGTAATCACCCCCAGGCAACCGAAACTTCCGGCCAGCAGGCGCGAGAGATCATAGCCGGCGACATTCTTCATCACCTCACCGCCGAAGCGCAGCACGGTGCCGTGGCCGCTGATCAGGCGCGTACCCAGGACGAAGTCGCGCACCGAACCCGCCCAGGGGCGACGCGGCCCCGACAGCCCGGCGGCGACCATGCCGCCGACCGTGGCGTCGTCGCCGAACGCCGGCGGTTCGCAGGGCAGGCGTTGCCCGGCGGCCTCCAGGGCGGCGAGCAGTTCCCGCAGCGGGGTGCCGGCCCGCGCCGTGATGACCAGCTCGGTGGGGTCGTAATGGACGATGCCACGGTGCACGCGGGTGTCCAGTACTTCGCCGGCCACTTCCCGCCCCAGGAACGCCTTGCTGTTCGAACCCTGGATGCGCAACGGCGTGGCGTTGGCTCGTGCGCGATTGACCTGTTTGAGCAGCAGGTCGCTGGCGTCCTGGTCGGCTTCGCGGCTCATCAGAAACGCTCCAGTTCGGGAAACGGCAACTGCCCGCCATGGATGTGCATGGCACCGAACTCGGCGCAGCGGTGCAGGGTCGGGATGTTCTTGCCGGGGTTGAGCAGGCCTTGGGGATCGAACGCCGCTTTTACCGCGTGGAACAGGTTCAGTTCTTCGCTGTTGAACTGCGTGCACATCTGATTGATTTTTTCCCGGCCAACCCCGTGCTCGCCGGTGATGCTGCCGCCTACCTGGACACACAGTTCGAGGATTTTCCCACCCAGGGTTTCGGCGCGCTCCAGTTCGCCGGGCTGGTTGGCATCGAACAGGATCAGTGGGTGCATGTTGCCGTCGCCGGCGTGAAATACATTGGCGACCCGCAGGCCGTACTCGGCACCCAGGCTGGCGATGCGCTGCAGCACTTCGGGCAGGGCGCGTCGGGGGATGGTGCCGTCCATGCAGTAATAATCCGGCGCCAGGCGCCCCACCGCCGGGAAGGCGTTCTTGCGTCCGGCCCAGAACCGCAGTCGCTCGGCTTCGTCCCGCGCCTGGCGCACCTCGGTGGCCCCGGCCTGCTCCAACACTTGACGGACCCGTTCGCAGTCGTCATGGACATCGGCCTCGACCCCGTCCAGTTCGCACAGCAGGATCGCTTCGGCGTCCACCGGATAGCCGGCGTGGATGAAGTCCTCGGCGGCGCGGATCGCCAGGTTGTCCATCATTTCCAGGCCACCGGGAATGATGCCGGCGGCGATGATGTCGGCCACCGCCCGCCCGGCCTTGTCCACCGAATCGAAACTGGCCAGCAGCACCTTGGCGACCTGGGGCCGGGGCAGCAGCTTGACCGTCACTTCGGTGATCACCCCGAGCAAGCCTTCGGAGCCGGTGAACAGTGCCAGCAAGTCCAGGCCCGGCGAATCCAGGGCTTCGCTGCCCAGGGTCAGGCGTTCGCCTTCGACGGTGAGGATTTCCAGCTTCAACAGGTTGTGCACCGTCAGGCCGTACTTGAGGCAGTGCACGCCGCCGGCATTTTCCGCAACATTGCCACCAATGGAACATGCGATCTGGGACGAAGGGTCCGGCGCGTAATACAGCCCGAACGGCGCCGCTGCCTGGGAGATCGCCAGGTTGCGCACACCCGGCTGAAGCCGTGCGGTGCGGGCGTCGGGGTCGATGTGCAGGATCTGGTTGAATCGCGCCATCACCAGCAACACACCACTGGCCAGGGGCAGGGCACCGCCGGACAGACCGGTCCCGGCGCCCCTGGCGACCACCGGGACGTTCTGTTCATGGCAGAGCTTGAGCAGCGCTTGCACCTGCTCGACCCGCCTGGGCAAGACCACCAGCAGGGGTGTGGTGCGATAGGCCGACAAGCCATCGCACTCATAGGGCTTGAGGTCTTGCTCCTGGTGCAGGATGTCCAGGTCTGGAATCTGTGCCTGGAAGGCTCGCAGCAGGGCTTGTTTGTCCACCTTCGGCAAAGGGCCGTCGAGGTGTTCGTCGTAGAGGATGTTCATGAAATCGATACCCCTCGGTCGGCCACGAATCCTTGTGGGAGCGAGCTTGCTCGCGATGGCGGTGGGTCAGCGTGCCCCAATGTTGAATGTGTCGCCGCTATCGCGAGCAAGCTCGCTCCCACCTTGGGTTCATGTTGTTTTATACATCGCCGTTACTGCCCCAACCCCTTGAGAAAACCACGGTACAGCGCAGCGGTTTTCCCCGGTTGCTCGATCATCGGCAAGTGGCCGATCCCGTCCCAGATTTCCACGCGCAAGTCCGCGATGCCCTTGCTCCACACCGGCACGCTGCTGACATCGATCACCCGGTCCTGGCGGCCCCAGAGCAGCAGCGAAGGGGCGCGAATGTCGGTCAGGTGGGGCTCCATCGACGGGCTGGCGCGAAAGTCGGCGTAGATCTCCGCCAGTTCTTCGCGGTGTTGTACATAACGCTCGGCCACAGCCGCCATCACCATGCCCGGTACCCACGGCGGCGAGGCCATGGTCATGGCATAGAACGGCATGAACTCCTCCTGCGAATGCACCAGGGACGGGTTACGACCGGCGGCCAGTTGGCGGTCCATGTCGCTGGGCTGGGGGGAGGTGACGCCGGCCGGATTGAGCAGCGCCAGGGTCAGCACGCGGTCAGGCGAAGTGGCCGCCAGCCACGCGGCGAGATGGCCCCCCATGGAATTGCCGATCACATGGACCTTGTCCAGGCCGCAGGCGTCGAGCAACTCGATGATCCGCCGGGCCTGGGTCGGGATGTCGTAGCCGCCGCCGGCCTTGAAGCCGGTTTCGCCATGGCCGGGAAGGTCAGGGATCACCACCCGGTAATCACCGACAAAATGCCGGGCAACACGCAACCAGAGGTTCTTGTCGCCGCTGTAGCCGTGCAGCATCAGGATGCTGGTGGACGCTTCATAAGGCCCGCCCTGCCAGGTCGACACGGTCATTTCGCTGATGGGCACGGTGATTTTGCGTAACCGGTAAAGGCGTGCCTCCAAGGCCATGCTCATGTCGTAGATCACATGGCCGATGCCGGGATACGTCAACCAGCTCCAGGCGATAAGTACAGCAAGAACTACCCACAA
This sequence comes from Pseudomonas sp. NFACC37-1, assembly GCF_900101575.1. Classification (NCBI taxonomy): domain Bacteria; kingdom Pseudomonadati; phylum Pseudomonadota; class Gammaproteobacteria; order Pseudomonadales; family Pseudomonadaceae; genus Pseudomonas; species Pseudomonas sp. NFACC37-1. The sequence goes on from NZ_FMUZ01000053.1 coordinate 12,710, forward strand.
CACCAGCATGTTTTGCCCTCCATGGGCTGCGACAGAATGTGTTCAAACGGATCAAGTCGGTAATAAGTGAAGCTTAAATCCGGGACATCGTTACTCTGGGGCCTCCTTTCGAAGGCTTACGGATTTCCTTGTCATGTATAGCCAAAATCCCATCAGAGTCTCGCATTTGAATGTGAATAAATACCCCTGCATCAGTGGTGGCTATTTGATGCCGCCCTGATAGACTCCAGACAACCCCATCCCGATGACTCGGGAACCCGCGGTGCAGAGGCGTCCATGCAAAAACCGGGAAAAAAGGGACTGTCGTTGGCCAGGAGGCTCTATGTATCGCGCACCCTGGGCCTGACGCTGGGGTTGCTGCTGGTCAGCGCCGCGCTTTATCCTCTCGACCCGGCACCCTGGGTCTGGGGCTTGATGCTGTTCAACGGCCTGCTCTGGCCGCACCTGTCTTATTGGTGGGCCCGTCGCAGCGCGGTGCCGTACCACGCCGAACACCGCAATCTGCTGATCGATGCCTTTCTCGGCGGCTTCTGGGTCGTGGCGATGCAATTCAACCCGCTGCCCACGGCCGTCACGCTGGCGATGATGGCGATGAACAACGTCGCCCTTGGTGGCCTGCGTTTCCTGCTCGCGGGGGTGATGGCGCAGGCGGCAGGCATCGCCGTGGGCACGGTCATCTTCCCGCTGACCACCGTGCCCATGACCAGCCCGGCGCAGATCTACGCGTGTCTGCCACTGCTGTGCCTGTATCCGATGGCTCTGGGTTGGATCTGCTTTCGCCAGGCCTACACCCTGGGCCGGCAAAAACGTGAATTGCTGGCCCTGAGTCGTACCGACAGCCTGACCGGGTTGCTGAACCATGGCGCCTGGAAAGATCGTCTCAACGAGGAATTCCAGCGTTGCGTGCGCCAACCTGCGGACGGGACGCCCCGTGGCGCGATTGCATTGATCGACATCGACCATTTCAAGGTCGTCAATGACACCTACGGCCACGGGGCTGGCGACATCGTGCTGCGTCAGCTCGGCAAGCTGCTCAGGCAGAACCTGCGTACCGCCGACGTTGTCGGGCGTTATGGTGGTGACGAGTTTGGCGTGATTTTACCGGACCTGACCCAACACAACGCGGTGCAGGCCATGGACGGTTTGCGTGAGCGCTTCGCGACCCTCAGCTACGAGCGGGACCCGGCGCTGAAGGTGAGCCTGAGTATTGGCGTCGCGATCTTCAATCCTGCTTATGCCGACGCGACCCTCTGGCTCAACGATGCAGACCAGGCGCTGTACGAAGCCAAGACCAGCGGGCGTAACCGGGTCATTTGCCACCGTCATCGACCGGTGTTGGAAGCGTCGGCCGTTTCTGTCTGAGATGGCCTCTTGCTGCCTGGAGCCTTGGTTCATTGTCGGGTAGGGTGCCCATGGCACTCTCTCGATACGGAACAAGGATGAAATCATGACGATGACCGCTGTTCGCTCCCGTCTGGCCGTCAGCCTCGGCCTGAGCCTGGCCCTTGGCGCCTTCACCTCCATGGCCTTTGCCCAACCCCATCAACAAATCCTGACCGATGCGCAGCAGTACAAGGGCGAGGCCCTGAAGTTGCTGGAGCGGCTGGTGAATATCGACTCCGGTTCCGGGTATGTGCCGGGGCTGACCCAGGTCGGCGACATTGCCATCGACGAACTGAAAAAGTTGGGCGCGACCATTGAGAAGGTGCCGAACTCGGACGGTACCCAGCACATCCTGGCGACCCTCAAGGGCACCGGTAAGGCAAAAATCCTGCTGATGGCCCACATGGACACGGTGTTCAAGGAGGGCTCGGCCGCCGAACGCCCGTTCCATATCAAGGATGGCCGTGCCTACGGGCCGGGAGTGATGGACGACAAGGGCGGCATCGTCGCGGGGATCTACGCCTTGAAGGTGCTCAAGAACCTGGACTTCAAGAACTACGCGCAGATTACTTTCCTGCTCGACGCCAGCGAAGAAACCGGCTCGGACGCCGCCACCGACCTGATCAAGAAAACCGCCAAGGCCCATGACGTGACCCTCAACCTCGAACCGGGTCGCCCGGCCGACGGCCTGGTGGTCTGGCGCAAGGGCAGTGCCACGGCGCTGGTGGAGGTCAAGGGCAAAGCGTCCCACGCCGGCGTCGCGCCGGAACTGGGGCGCAATGCGGCGATGGAAGCCGCGCACCAGATCTTGCAACTGGGCAAGCTCGGCGACGCGGAAAAGAAAACCACCATCAACTTCACGGTGATCAACGCTGGTGACCGGACCAACGTGATTCCCGACCAGGCGAGCGCCAAGGCTGACGTGCGGGCGGCGGTGCCGGAAGAATTCGACCGCATCGAAAAAGACCTGGCACGGGTCTCGCAGGACAAGCTGATCGCTGACACTGAAGTCACCACCCGTCTCAAGCGCGGCCTGCCACCGATGCCCCAGACGGCGGAGTCGGACCGGTTGATGGCCATGGCCCAAGGCATCTATGGCGAACTGGGGCGCAAACTCACCGAGGAAGGCAGCGGCGGCGCGGCGGATGCCAGCCTCTCGGCCGGTGTCGGCACGCCGACGCTGGATGGCTTTGGCATCGTTGGCGGCAACATTCATACGCCGGAGGAATATGCGGAAGTCGAGAGCGTGGTGCCGCGGATTTACCTGTTGTCGCGGATGATCATGGAGTTGGCTAATCGATAGCATTCAGCCCTGCAAACAACCTGCGGCAAGGACAAACTCCTGTGGCGAGGGGATTTATCCCCGTTGGGCTGCGCAGCAGCCCCACACCAGACACCACGGAAAAACAGATGAACCGCGCAAGCCGGATTACGACTGCTGCGCAGCCGAGCGGGGATAAATCCCCTCGCCACAAAACCTCGTTTCGCATTGGCCTCTGGAATGTTACCCAGAGGCCAATTTCGTTCGGTGAATCGGTTAGCGCGCGTCGACGTCGTCCGGCGCGCGGTTTGCCAACTGTCCACTCAATTCGATCAATTGCTGGATGCCCAGGGCAATATGGCGCCTCGAGCCTTCCAGGTCGAAGGCCAGGTCGCCGAGCATGGCGTTGGCCGAGGCCAGGGTTTCGCTGAGGTTGGCGAGCAGGGATTCGGTGTCGACACCGTTTATGACAGTGAAGAGTTGGCCGGGATCAGCCTCGGCTTTGGTGGTCTTGGGCTTGAGGTAGTAGTCGAGGACGCGGTCGGCGGCTTTGTCGAACGCTTTTGATGTGGGATCGGTATCCGATGGATTCGGTGTTGGTTTGAACATGGATGAAACTCCTTGGTAACTGGAGCCGCAACCTTTTGCTACCAAACATTAGGTGGCGGCTATACGCAGGTTGGTAGACCGGGTACCAAGGCAAACCCAGCGCGCCACAAGGGCGCCCCGCGCACAGCCGCCATAATAAATGCCGGAGCTGTGCGCCTTAGTTTTACCCGGGCTACCAAACCCGATCGCTGATTTTCAGCGACTGGAGAACAGTAAAGCCCGGTCCTAAGGCGCACAAGCCGGCGGATTCTGGCGTAGTTGTAGGCAATGGCGCAAGGCGACGGAGCTTGGTCCTACGCCGAAGCCAGCGCGATAAACGCTGAGCTTTTGTGGCGCTTGACGGGTTCAGTACACCCAGACCTCCACCCGCCGATTCCGAACCCTGCCTTCATCCTCGCTATTGGCCGCCACCGGCATCAAGGCGCCGAACCCTCGCACTTCCCGCAACGCCACGCCGTATTTGACCAGTTCACGGCGCACCGCCATGGCCCGCAGTTTGGACAGCAGGTCGGCCCGCGCCGGGTCATCCTTGGCGTCGCCAAAACCTACCAGGGTCACGCGTCGGTCGGCTTTGCCGTGCTGCTTTATATAGTCGAGCACGCGGCTCAGGTCCTGGTGGGCCTTGTTGTCCAGGCTGGCGCTGCCTTCTTCGAAGCGGAAATTGACGGTCAAGCGTTGGGCGTGGCGGCTCAAGGCCTGGTAACCCTCGGGCATCAATGCATTGGGTGTGACGGCCATGGCCTGGACGGTCTGGGCGATAAACCCGTTCGCTGCGACGATGGCCTGGCCTTTGTCACTTTGGGTGAACTCGACCAGTGCCGTGGCCCACGGGTTGGTGCCCCAGGGGGGCAAATAGAAGAACAGGCGCCGGGAGAGTGGGTAGTCTTCGGTGGCGATCAGGTGGTTGAGCGGCAGCATGGGTTGGGAAGCGCCGTCGACAATGGCCAGCGCCTTGGCCTGGCGCACGTAGGGCAAACCGATGAAGCCGATGCCTTGCGGGTCCTGGCTGACAGCGTCGGACAACTGTTCGCTCGACTCGAAGCGCCGAGCGGCAGGATCCAGCCGTTTTCCCTGTCGGCTGAGGACCAGTTCCTTGAAGGTGTCGTAGGTGCCGGACTGTTCATCCCGGGCATACAAATGAATCGGCCCGCCCGTTCCGCCGACGGCCTCCCAGGTTTTTGCCTCGCCGCTGAATATCCGCGCCAGTTGCACGGTATCGAGTTGGTGCAGCGGGTTGGAGGAATGAAGGATGATCGCCAGACCATCAATGGCGATGACCTGCTCGGCGGCAGGACTTTTCAGGTCGCCCAGGGACGACAATTCCTTCAGTTCACTGTCCTTGATCGGCCGGGAAGAGGCCGCCAGGTCGGCGCTGGCCTGCTTGAGGGCGGCGAAACCGGTGCTGGAGCCGTGGGCCGCGATGTCGACTTCCACCCGTCGGCCATCGGCGGTCTGGCCAACGATACGTTGCTCGTTGTCGCGCCCGGTGATTTCGCTGCTGACCCTGAGCAGGCCCTGATCTTCCATCAACCCTCTGACCAGGGCCGGCCCCAGCGCCGCGCCGATGGTATTGGAGCCCTGGAGGCGCAAGACTGGGCCCTGTTGGGGAATGGGCAAATTGCCGGCCCATGCCACGAACGGTAGCCAGAGGCCCATGAAAACCACAACACACAGCCGCATGCCGGCACCTTCTGAACCCGAGGAAGTGCCGGAAGATTAAGTCAGTCAGGTTACTGAAAGGTGACAGGGGTGCGACGGAGCACCGAAATCCAATGTGGGAGCGAGCTTGCTCGCGATGGCGGCAGCACATTCAAGATCAAATGTGACAGCTGGATCGCTATCGCGAGCAAGCTCGCTCCCACATCTATGGTCCTCTCAGTTTCTGCAATACTGAATTTGGATGCGTGATTGGCTTGCCGCAATCTATTCGGCGTCGAAAAGATAAATTCGCGCCGCGATGAAAATCGCGCCTGACAGTCCTGATTAGGGTAGATCGGCTTTAGAGCCGTGTGGGAGCCCAGGTTTTCTGTCAGGTCGGTAGGCCGTTTACGTCATCTGTTATCCAGCATCGCAAAACCAGGTGGGTGGTGCTCGGTAACGCAGGGTCAAGCGTTCTGTGCGCTTGGCCCTGCCTCATATATTCCATGGGTATGCGCTAAGGCCCAGGCTATGCGCGCCAGTTTGTTCGCCAACGCGCACACCACAACATTGCGATGGT
>NZ_FMUZ01000080.1:0-3446 GCF_900101575.1 Pseudomonas sp. NFACC37-1
TGTCCCTCAACGATGACGGCGACTGCATCAGCGGCCAGTTCGAATACGCCACCGACCTGTTCGACGCAAGCACCATCGCCCGTTGGGGCCAGCACTTGCTGCACCTGCTCGACGCCCTGCTCGACGATGCGACGCAGCCACTGGCGAGCCTGCCGTTGCTGGACAATGCGCAGCGCCGGCAACTGCTCGGCGGTTTCAACCAGACCCACGCCCCCTTCCCCGAGGGCAGGCTGGTGCATGAGTGGTTCGAACAGCATGCCCAGGCCCAGCCACAGGCCATCGCGGTCCAGGCCGAGGGCACCCGACTCAGCTATGCCGAACTCAATGCCCGGGCCAACCGTATCGCCCACCGCTTGATCGCCGCCGGCCTGCGCCCGGATGAGCGTGTGGCGCTGCTGGTGGAACGCAGCCCCGAGATGATCATTGGCATCCTGGCCATCCTCAAGGCCGGCGGTGCCTATGTGCCGCTGGATCCGAATTATCCGCAAGATCGCTTGCAGCACATGCTCAGCGACAGCTCGCCTCGGGTCCTGCTCAGCCAGGGGCTCCTGGTTGAACAACTGCCGCCATTGCAGATTACGCAACTGTTGCTGGACGACACGACCGAAGGCGATGACCACAACCCACGGGTCGAAGGCTTGACGTCCCGGCACCTGGCTTACGTCATGTACACCTCCGGCTCCACAGGCAAACCGAAAGGGGTAATGCTCGAACACCGCTCGGTCTGCAACCAGATCGGTGCCCTGCAAGAGCGCTACGGCCTCAACCCTCGTGATCGCATCCTGCAATTCGCCACCATGACGTTCGACATGTCGGTGGAAGAGATTTTTGGTGCATTGCTCTCGGGTGCCACCCTGGTACTGCGCAGCGATGCCTGGATTGCCGGCACCGCTGCCTTCGCCACGCTGTGCGAACACCATGGGATCACCGTCGCGAACCTGCCAACGGTGTTCTGGCAACAGGTCAGCCGCGACCAACATGTGCCGCTGCCGACCTCGTTGCGCCAGTTCATGATCGGTGGCGAAGCGGTGGGCAAACAGGCCGTGAGCCAATGGTTCGCCCGCCCCGGCCATCGCCCGGCGCTGTTCAATGCCTACGGCCCGACCGAGGCCACCGTGAATGCCTCGATCCGCCTGATGGAAAGCGACCACGACGATTTCCGCTCCATCGGCACACCAGTGCGCAACACTCAACTGCATGTCCTCGATGCCAACGGCAACCTCGTCCCGCTCGGGGTCGCCGGCGAGATCCACATCGGCGGCGTCGGTGTCGCGCGCGGTTACCTCAATCGCCAGGCGTTGACGGCCGAACGCTTCATCGCCGACCCGTTCAGCACCGACCCGGACGCGCGCCTGTACAAGACCGGCGACCTCGGTCGCTGGTTGGCAGACGGCACCCTGCAGTACCTGGGACGCAACGACGACCAGGTGAAAATCCGCGGTTTCCGTGTAGAACTGGGTGAGATCGAAGCCATCCTCGCGGGCTGTGCCGGTGTACGTGAAGCGGTGGTGGTGGCCCAGGAAAGCCAACCCGGCCAATCGGAAAGCAAGCGGCTGATCGCTTACCTGTGCGGCGAACCAGTGCCGGTGGAGCACTTGCGCGGCGTCTTGCTGGCGGCCCTGCCCGAATACATGGTGCCCAGCGCCTTCGTCCAACTCGAGGCCCTGCCACTGACGCCCAACGGCAAGCTCGACCGCCGCGCCCTGCCCGCGCCGGGTCAGGAAGCGTTCGCCAGCCGGGCCTATGAGGCCCCACGGGGCGAGATCGAACAGATCGTCGCGACGGTCTGGCAAGACCTGCTGGGCATCGAGAAAGTCGGCCGGCATGACCGGTTCTTCGAACTTGGCGGGCATTCGCTGCTGGCCGTGAGCCTGATCGACCGCCTGCGCCAGCATGGCCTGAGCGCCACGGTGCGCACCGTGTTCACCGCACCCAGCCTGCGGGAAATGGCCCAGGCCCTGAGTCGTAGCGATGAAGCCTTGTTCCTGGCCCCGGCCAATCGCATCCCGGCCGATTGCACGGCGCTGACACCAGACATGTTGCCCCTGGTGGAACTGACCCCGGCGCAGTTGGAACGAATCGTCAGCGCCGTCCCTGGCGGCGCCGCGAACATCCAGGACATCTACCCCCTGGCCCCTTTGCAACAGGGCATCCTGTTCCATCACCTGCTGGGGCACGAAGGCGACGCCTATCTGGTGCGCTCAATGATCGAGTTCGACGACCGCCAACGCCTCGACGCCTTCATCGCCGCCCTGCAACAGGTGATCGACCGCCACGACATCCTGCGCAGCGCTGTGCATTGGGTCGGACAGCCGCAAGCGGTCCAAGTGGTACAGCGCCAGGCCGGGCTGCCGATCCATCCCATCACCCTGGCGGCCGATGAGGATCCACGCGTCCAACTGGAGCGCTTGAGCGATCCGCGCCACCTGCGCCTGGATTTGCAACAGGCCCCCTTGATGCGCGCCTGCATCGCCCAGGACCCGCAGTCAGAACGCTGGTGGCTGGCCTTGCTGGACCATCACATGATCAGCGACCACGTGTCCCTGGGCATCGTCCTCGAAGAAATCCAGCTGTTGATGCAGGGCCAAGGCGCCCACCTGCCGACGCCAATGCCTTATCGGGAGTTTGTCGCCCAGGTACTCGCCACGCAGCCCCAGGCCCATGAAGCCTATTTCAGCCGGCGCCTGGCCAGCGTCGAGGAGCCCACCGCACCGTTCGGTGTGCTGGATGTGCAGGGCGACGGTGCTCAGGTGGTGGAGACCAGCGTGCGCCTCGACCGGGCCCTGAACCTGCGGATCCGCGCTCAATCGCGCCTGGCCGGGGTGACGCCGGCCGTGCTGTTTCATATTGCCTGGGCCCAGGTGCTCGCGCGCTGCACCGGCCGCGACGACGTGGTGTTCGGCAGCGTGGTCGCCGGACGCCTGCAAGGTTCACTGGGCGCCGATCGAGCCCTTGGGGTGTTCATCAATACCTTGCCAGTACGGGTGCAACTGGCCGGGTTCAGCGCCAGTGCGCTGGTGGACGAAACCTATCGCGACCTCAGCGAACTGCTCGCCCACGAACAGGCCTCCCTGGCCCTGGCCCAACGTTGCAGCGGTGTTGGCGCGGGCCTGCCGCTGTTCACCACGCTGCTCAACTACCGCCACCAGACCGACGGCGGCTCGCTGGCCAACGAAGACCAGGTCCTGGCCTGGGACGGCGTACGGTTCCTGAGCAACGAAGCGCGCACCAACTACCCGATCGAAGTGGCCGTGGCGGATGAAGGGGACGACTTCTCCCTGACCGCCCAATCCATCACCGGCATCGACCCGCAACGCATCGCCGCCTACCTCGCCCAAGCCGTGGCCGCGTTGGTCGAAGCCCTTGAACAAGCCCCCGAACGCCTCGCCAGCGATCTGGACGTGCTCCCCGACACCGAGCGGCAATTGCTGCTGGCGGACTTCAAC
>NZ_FMUZ01000052.1:0-28355 GCF_900101575.1 Pseudomonas sp. NFACC37-1
CTTTGCAATGTGAACTGGACGATTAACGTGCAGTAGACCCTGTATCGTTGATGTCCTTCGCGAGCAAGCTCGCTCCCACAGGAGAAACGCGGTCCCCCCTAAACCAGGTCGGCTATAAGGCCGCCTCGCAGTGGACGTTGATCTCGGACGCCCCGTTAACCACGATGGCCGAACGCAGGCATTGTGGAGTGGGCATCCCGGCATGGATGCCGGGATAGCCGCGCTGGGCCATGGATGGCCCTTCGCGGCGGGCCCACGGAGCAATGCCGGAGTGAGGGCATGCCGAGCCTAGGCGAGGCACCGAGTGGTGGGGCAAAAGCGTTTTGCTTACTTTTGCGCTTCTCAAAAGTGAGCCGCTGTAAGAGCGGAACCATAAGCCGCCGTTACCCAAGAAACGGATATACACACAAACCCAAAACATAAAAAAACCCGCATCACTGCGGGTTTCCTCACACCACTAAAGCCTCAGTTAACCTTAGCGTTCAACTCACCCTTCAAATACCGCTGATACATCGCTTCCAACGAGATCGGCTTAATTTTGGAAGCATTACCGGCAGTCCCAAACGCCTCATAACGCGCAATGCACACATCACGCATGGCCGTCACAGTGGCGCCGAAGAACTTGCGCGGATCAAACTCACTCGGATTGGTCGCCATCAAACGACGCATGGCACCGGTAGAGGCCAGGCGCAGGTCAGTGTCGATGTTGACCTTACGCACACCGTACTTGATACCTTCGACGATTTCCTCAACCGGCACGCCGTAGGTTTCCTTGATGTCGCCGCCGTACTGGTTGATGATCGCCAGCCATTCCTGCGGTACCGAGGAAGAACCGTGCATCACCAAGTGGGTGTTGGGAATGCGCTTGTGGATTTCCTTGATGCGGTCGATAGCCAGCACGTCGCCGGTCGGTGGCTTGGTGAACTTGTAGGCGCCGTGGCTGGTGCCGATGGCGATGGCCAGGGCGTCGACCTGGGTTTTCTTGACGAAGTCCGCCGCTTCTTCCGGATCGGTCAGCATCTGGCTGTGGTCCAGCACGCCTTCGGCGCCGATACCATCTTCTTCACCGGCCATGCCGGTTTCCAACGAACCCAGGCAACCCAGCTCACCTTCCACCGACACACCGCAGGCGTGGGCCATGGCCACGGTCTGCTGGGTGACGCGGACGTTGTATTCGTAGTCGGTCGGGGTCTTGCCATCTTCGCCCAGGGAGCCGTCCATCATCACCGAGCTGAAGCCCAGTTGGATGGAGCGCTGGCAGACGTCCGGGCTGGTGCCGTGGTCCTGGTGCATGCACACCGGGATGTGCGGGAACTCTTCGATCGCCGCCAGGATCAGGTGACGCAGGAACGGCGCGCCGGCGTATTTGCGGGCACCGGCCGAAGCCTGGACGATCACCGGAGAGTCAGTCTTGTCAGCGGCTTCCATGATGGCGCGCATCTGCTCAAGGTTGTTGACGTTAAAGGCTGGAACGCCGTAGCCGAACTCGGCTGCGTGGTCCAGCATCTGACGCATGCTGATAAGTGCCATTGTGTCTCTCTCCCGGTCGAGGGTCGTTAATCGTGCCAGCCTGCCGGAGCGGCGGCGGCTATTCAAGTCATTGCGGATCGGGGGTTGGCCCGAGCTGCGTGTTCGGTGGAACAAAATCTCAAAACTATAGAGACCCCTGTGGGAGCGGGCTTGCTCGCGAATGCGGTTTCACATTCAGCAGATATGCAAGCTGACCCGCCGCATTCGCGAGCAAGCCCGCTCCCACATTGGATCTCTCTGGATCAATTAGCCTTGCAGCCACGCCCAATCAAGTCATTGGTGGCGACCCAGTACACCAGGCCTTCCTCACCCTTGACGTGAAACGCCAGCATGTCATCGCTGTACAGCGAACCTTCGGCACCCGGCTCAAGCTTGAGGCGATAAACCTTATCGGCACCGCCCAGGCGTACATCGACTTCCTTGCGGGCGGCATCGGCGTAGCGCCAGAGCACTTTGGCCTCGCTGTCACAGGTCCAGCTCGTCCAGCCCTCTGCAACAGGCTCGGACGACTGCAAAAAACCCAGTTGCGAACAACCGGCCAGCAATGCCAAGGCCATAACGGCGATCAAGCCTTTCATCCGTGTTCCTCGACGGACGGCACTCGCCGCCCGCCATGAGTTAAGAGTCAGACCCGTCAAGGACAACCATGTTCCTTGGCCGGGGTTTGCGTCTCGTATTTGTCCAGGCCGTCCGGTCCGGAACGCTTGTTCAGCACCGGATTCGTCTCGGCCTGCCAGTCAGCCTGGTAACAGCCTTCTTCGGGCGTCGGCGTGCCGGTTTGCGGGGCCGGAGCCTGCGGGCTGCTCGAGCAAGCCACCAGCATCGTTGCCGCCAGCAACAACGTGAACGTCTTGACCATCAGAACACTCCTTTGCCTGGTCAACGCCGCCTCAGGCCTTGGCCCGGCTTTCCAGGACTTCCACGGCCGGCAACACTTTGCCTTCGACGAACTCGAGGAATGCGCCACCACCGGTAGAAATGTAGGAGATCTGGTCGGCCACGCCATATTTGTCGATGGCCGCCAGGGTATCGCCGCCGCCAGCGATGGAGAACGCAGCGCTTTCGGCGATGGCCTGGGCCAACACCTTGGTGCCGTTGCCGAACTGGTCGAACTCGAACACGCCGACCGGGCCGTTCCACAGGATCGTCTGGGAGGATTTCAGCAATTGGGCGAAGTTGGCTGCGGTTTGCGGGCCGATGTCGAGGATCATGTCATCGTCGGCCACGTCGGCCACCAGCTTGACGGTGGCCGTCGCGCTTTCAGCGAATTCCTTGGCCACGACCACGTCCACCGGCAACGGTACGCTGACCTTGGCGGCGATTTCCCGGGCGGTGTCCAGCAGGTCCGGTTCGTACAGGGATTTGCCGACCGGGTGACCGGCGGCGGCGAGGAACGTGTTGGCGATGCCGCCACCGACGATCAACTGGTTGCACACCTGGCTCAGGCTGTTGAGCACGTCCAGCTTGGTGGAGACCTTGGAGCCGGCCACAATGGCGGCCATCGGCTGGGCCGGCGAGCCCAGGGCCTTGCCCAGTGCATCCAGCTCGGCCGCCAGCAACGGGCCTGCGGCTGCGACTTTGGCGAATTTCGCCACGCCATGGGTCGAACCCTCGGCGCGGTGAGCGGTGCCGAAGGCATCCATCACGAACACGTCGCACAGGGCGGCGTATTGCTGGGCCAATTCATCGGCGTTCTTTTTCTCGCCCTTGTTGAAGCGCACGTTTTCGAACAGCACGACATCACCAGCCTTCACATCGACGCCGCCCAGGTAGTCCACGACCAACGGCACGTCGCGGCCCAGGGCCCGGCTCAAGTAATCGGCTACCGGCTTGAGGCTGTTTTCCGCCGAGAACTCACCTTCGGTCGGACGGCCCAGGTGGGAGCAGATCATCACGGCCGCGCCTTTTTCCAGGGCCAGCTTGATGGTCGGCAGCGAGGCCAGGATACGCGCGTCGCTGGTGACAACACCGTCCTTGACGGGGACGTTGAGGTCTTCGCGGATCAGTACGCGCTTACCTTGCAGATCGAGGTCGGACATCTTCAACACGGTCATGGGTCGCAATTCCTGGGTAACTGTTTAGAGAGCAGGTTTTTTCGAAGCGGTTTGCAGGTAATGCTCGGCAACGTCCAGCATTCGGTTGGCAAACCCCCATTCGTTGTCGAACCAGGCCAGGATGTTCACAAGCCGCGGCCCGGAAACACGGGTCTGGCTGGCATCGACAATGGCCGAATGGGGGTCATGGTTAAAATCACAACTGGCGTGAGGCAACTCGGTGTAAGCCAGGAGGCCTTTGAGCGGGCCGCTGGTGGCGGCTTCGCGCAGGATCCGGTTGACCTCGGTGGCGTCGGTATCGCTCACGGTCTGCATCGTGATGTCGAGGCAGGACACGTTGACCGTCGGCACCCGCACGGCTTTGGCCTGAATTCGCCCGGCAAGTTCCGGCAGCAGCCGTTCAATGCCGCGCGCCAGACCAGTGGACACCGGAATCACCGATTGGAACGCCGAACGGGTGCGGCGCAAGTCCTCATGGTGGTAGGCGTCGATCACTGGCTGGTCGTTCATTGCCGAGTGGATCGTGGTGATCGACACGTACTCCAGACCAATGGCCTGGTCCAGCAGGCGCAACAGCGGCACGCCGCAGTTTGTGGTGCAGGATGCGTTGGACACCAGCAGCTCTTCGCCGGTCAGGCAATCCTGGTTCACGCCGTAGACGATGGTGGCGTCGACATCCGCTTCGCTGGCCATCGGCTGGGAGAACAGCACCCGTGGCGCGCCGGCCGCGAGAAAACGCTGACCGTCTTCGCGGGTGTGGTAGGCACCGGAACACTCGAGCACCAGATCGACGCCCAGGGACGCCCAATCGATGCCTTCGGGGGTGGCACTGCGCAGCACTTTCACGCAGTCGCCATTGATATGCAGACAATCGCCCTCTACCCGCACTTCGCCGGGAAACCGGCCGTGGGTGGAGTCAAAGCGTGTCAGGTATTCGATGCTGGCCATGTCGGCCAGGTCATTGATCGCCACGATTTCGAAATCGGCCTTGGCCCCTCGCTCGAACAACGCACGCAAGACGCAACGACCTATCCGGCCGTAGCCGTTGAGTGCAACTTTGTAGGGACGCGGTTGGGGCATGGGGTTCTCGGTTACCGTGGTGAATCCTTCAGTCCAGTAATGCCTGAGCCTGCGCTATCGCGAGCAAGCTCGCTCCCACAGGGTCGGTGAAAATCCTTGTGGGAGCGAGCTTGCTCGCGATGGCGTCAAAACAGACAACCTGTTTGCGGATCAGTCTTCCAGCAGCTCTTCAGCCTGACCCAGGATGTTTTCCAGGGTGAAGCCGAACTCCTCGAACAGCGCCGGCGCAGGCGCCGATTCGCCGTAGGTGGTCATGCCGATCACGCGGCCTTCCAGGCCCACGTACTTGTACCAGTAATCGGCATGGGCAGCCTCGATGGCGATCCGCGCGCTAACTTGCAGCGGCAACACCGCCTGCTTGTAGCCAGCATCCTGGGCATCGAACACGCTGGTGCACGGCATGGACACGACGCGTACGTTGCGGCCCTGCTCGGTCAGCTTGTCGTAGGCCTGGACGGCCAGGCCGACTTCGGAGCCGGTGGCGATCAGGATCAGTTCAGGCTCGCCGATGCAGTCCTTGAGCACGTAGCCGCCGCGGGTGATGTCGCCGATCTGGTCGGCATCGCGGTTCTGGTGCTGCAGGTTCTGGCGGGAGAAGATCAGCGCCGAAGGGCCGTCTTTACGCTCGAGGGCGTATTTCCAGGCCACGGCCGATTCCACGGCGTCGCAGGGGCGCCAGGTGTCCAGGTTCGGCGTGCAGCGCAGGCTCGCCAGTTGCTCGATCGGCTGGTGCGTCGGGCCGTCTTCGCCCAGGCCGATGGAGTCGTGGGTGAACACATACAGGATGCGTTTTTTCATCAGCGCCGACATGCGCACGGCGTTGCGGGCGTATTCCATGAACATCAGGAAAGTGGCGCCGTAAGGTACCAGGCCGCCGTGCAGCGCAACGCCGTTCATGATTGCGCTCATGCCGAACTCGCGAACGCCGTAGTACATGTAGTTGCCGCTGGCGTCTTCGGCGCTGACACCTTTGCAGCCTTTCCACAGGGTCAGGTTGGAACCGGCCAGGTCGGCCGAACCGCCCAGCAGTTCCGGCAGCAATGGGCCGAAGGCGTTCAGGGTGTTCTGGCTGGCCTTGCGGCTGGCGATGGTTTCGCCCTTGGCGGCGACTTCAGCGATGTACGCCGAGGCTTTTTCGGCGAAGTCGGCCGGCAGCTCGCCGCTGAGGCGACGCACCAGCTCGTTTGCCAGCGCGGGGAATTCGGCGGAATAGGCAGCGAAACGCTGGTCCCACTCGGCTTCGAGCGCACGGCCCTTTTCCTTGGCATCCCATTCGGCGTAGATGTCGGCCGGGATTTCGAACGGGCCATGGTTCCATTTCAGCGCAGCGCGGGTCAGGGCGATTTCCTCGGCCCCCAACGGTGCGCCGTGGCAGTCTTCCTTGCCTTGCTTGTTCGGCGAGCCGAAACCGATGGTGGTCTTGCAACAGATCAGGGTCGGCTGGGCGCTTTTGCGAGCGGTCTCGATGGCGGTCTTGATTTCTTCCGGATCGTGGCCATCGACGTTGCGGATCACCAGCCAGTTGTAGGCTTCGAAGCGCTTGGGGGTGTCGTCGGTGAACCAGCCTTCGACTTCGCCATCGATGGAGATGCCGTTGTCGTCGTAAAACGCGATCAGCTTGTCCAGGCCCAGGGTACCGGCCAGGGAGGCGACTTCATGGGAAATGCCTTCCATCATGCAGCCATCGCCCAGGAACACGTAGGTGTGGTGGTCGACGACGTTATGACCTGGGCGGTTGAACTGCGCCGCCAGGACTTTTTCCGCCAGGGCAAAACCCACGGCGTTGGCCAGGCCCTGGCCCAACGGGCCGGTGGTGGTTTCCACGCCTGGGGTGTAGCCGTATTCCGGGTGGCCCGGGGTGCGGCTGTGCAACTGGCGGAAGTTCTTCAGGTCATCGATCGACAGGTCATAGCCGGTCAGGTGCAGCAGCGAGTAGATCAACATCGAACCGTGGCCGTTGGACAGCACGAAGCGGTCACGGTCGGCGAACGAAGGATTGCTCGGGCTGTGCTTGAGGTAGTCGCGCCAAAGCACCTCGGCGATATCCGCCATACCCATGGGGGCACCGGGATGGCCGCTGTTGGCTTTCTGCACGGCATCCATGCTGAGGGCACGAATGGCATTGGCACGCTCACGACGGCTGGGCATCGCTGTTCTCCTGCGGGTATTGAATCGAGAATGAATAAAACGAAACTGAAAAAGGCGAGCATTTTCCCTCACCCACCCGCTCCGGGGCAATGACAGATAGTCATCCTTGAGCGTTTTTCCGGTGGATAAAGTCGCATTCGCCGGGTGAAACCTTTCCGCTGATGGCCTGTAGAGTCAAGCACGGAGTGGGAAGTGCCATTTATCATCCAATATCAAAACTTTTTGATATTGAACTTGCGATGATCCAAACCCCTCACTAGACTGCCCCACTGAAACGGACCGCCCCACTCATGAGACAGACGGCCCCACTATGAACCTGCCCGCGCCCTCCATTCGCCACGACGACTGCGATGAGCTGGCGGCCCTTTGCAAGGCCGGCGGCGATCCGTTGCGGCTCAATGTATTGCGCGCCCTGGCCAACGATTCGTTCGGCGTGCTGGAACTGGCGCAGATCTTCGGCATCGGCCAGTCCGGCATGAGTCACCACCTCAAGGTCCTGGCCCAGGCCGACCTGGTGGCGACCCGCCGGGAAGGCAACGCCATTTTCTATCGTCGCGCCCTGCCCCACACCGACCTGCTGGGCGGCAAGCTGCACGCGGCGCTGCTGGACGAAGTGGACGCACTGAGCCTGCCGACCGACGTGCAGGCTCGCATCACCCAGGTTCACGGGCAGCGGGCGGCCGCCAGCCAGGACTTCTTCGCACGGGTCGCCGAGAAGTTTCGCGCCCAGCAAGACCTGATCGCCGGCTTGCCGCAATACCGTGAAAGCGTGGTGGCGCTGCTCGACAAATTGAGCTTCGAGCCTGCGGCCACGGCGATCGAAGTCGGTCCCGGCGATGGCGCCTTTCTGCCGGAGTTGGCGCGGCGCTTCAGCCAGGTGACGGCACTGGACAACAGCCCGGCCATGCTCGAACTGGCGCGCCAGGTGTGTGAGCGCGAGGCCCTGGCTAATGTGCGCCTGCAACTGGCCGATGCACTGGATGGCATGAGCCTGCAGGCCGACTGCGTGGTATTGAACATGGTGCTGCATCATTTTGCCGCGCCGGCCGATGCACTCAAGCACATGGCCCGCCTGCTGCAACCGGGCGGCAGCCTGCTGGTGACCGAGTTATGCAGCCACAACCAGAGCTGGGCCAGGGAAGCCTGCGGCGACCTCTGGCTCGGCTTTGAACAGGACGACCTGGCCCGCTGGGCCACCGCAGCGGGCCTCGTGCCCGGGGAAAGCCTCTATGTAGGCTTACGTAATGGTTTCCAGATCCAGGTTCGCCACTTTCAGCGACCCACTGGCGACACTCACCAACGGTAACTTGTAGGAAAACATCGAGATGAGCGAATACTCCCTTTTCACCTCCGAGTCCGTGTCTGAAGGGCATCCGGACAAAATCGCCGACCAGATTTCTGATGCGGTGCTGGACGCCATCATTGCTGAAGACAAGTTCGCCCGCGTGGCGTGCGAGACTCTGGTGAAAACGGGCGTGGCGATCATCGCTGGCGAAGTCACCACGTCGGCCTGGGTCGACCTGGAACAGATCGTTCGCGACGTCATCCTGGGCATCGGCTACAACAGCTCCGACGTCGGCTTCGACGGCGCGACCTGCGGCGTGATGAACATCATCGGCAAGCAGTCCCCGGACATCAACCAGGGCGTTGACCGGGCCAAGCCTGAAGACCAGGGCGCAGGCGACCAGGGCCTGATGTTCGGCTACGCCAGCAACGAGACCGACGTGCTGATGCCGGCCCCGATCACCTTCTCGCACCAGTTGGTTAAACGCCAGGCCGAGGCCCGTAAATCCGGCCTGCTGCCGTGGCTGCGCCCGGACGCCAAGTCCCAGGTGACCTGCCGTTACGAAGGCGGCAAGGTGGTCGGTATCGACGCCGTCGTCCTGTCGACCCAGCACAACCCTGAGGTGTCCTACAAAGACCTGCGCGAAGGCGTGATGGAATTGATCGTCAAGCACGTGCTGCCTGCCGAGTTGCTGTCCAAGGACACCCAGTTCCACATCAACCCGACCGGCCAGTTCATCATCGGCGGCCCGGTGGGCGACTGCGGCCTGACCGGTCGCAAGATCATCGTCGACAGCTATGGCGGCATGGCCCGTCACGGCGGTGGCGCGTTCTCCGGCAAGGACCCTTCCAAGGTTGACCGTTCGGCCGCCTACGCCGGTCGTTATGTCGCCAAGAACATCGTGGCCGCCGGCCTGGCCGAGCGCTGCGAGATCCAGGTGTCCTACGCCATTGGCGTCGCCCAGCCTACATCGATCTCGCTGAACACCTTCGGCACCGGCAAGATCGGCGATGACAAGATCATCAACCTGGTCCGCGAAGTGTTCGACCTGCGTCCATACGCCATCACCACCATGCTCGACCTGCTGCACCCGATGTACCAGGAAACCGCCGCCTATGGTCACTTCGGTCGTACGCCAGAGACCAGGACTGTCGATGGCGATACCTTCACCACGTTCACCTGGGAAAAGACCGACCGCGCGGACGCCCTGCGCGCCGCTGCCGGCCTGTAACACCCGCGTGTAAGAAAAAGCCCCTGGCGACTGGGTCGTCAGGGGCTTTTTCTATTAAAAAAATCAATGTCAGGCACCGACCCTGTGGCGAGGGGATTTATCCCCGTTGGGCCGCGCAGCGGCCCCAAACCAGCCACCTCGGTGTGTCAGGTTAACGGTGCTTGACCATTTGGGGCCGCTTCGCAGCCCAGCGGGGATAAATCCCCTCGCCACAGGGGGACCATGTCCTCGGTTCCAACAGGGCCCTCAGAGAGTCTAGGCCCGCCGAGCCACCAGCAAAAACGAAGCCGCACCTGCGAGCAGCCCCGCACACATTCGATTGAACAGGCGTTTGCCACTGGGCCGGGCGAACAGCCGCCGCGCGTAAATGCCCATATAGCAATACAACCCGATGGCGATGCACTCCAGCGCGAGAAACAAGCCACCCAGCACGGCGAATTGTTGAGTGACGGTACCTGTACGGTCGACGAATTGCGGCAGAAACGCAGTGAACAACAGAATTGCCTTCGGATTGCCAATCGCCACCAGGAACTCCTGGCGCGCCAGGCCGGCCCGGGTCATCGATGCGAGCCCCGCTTCGCTGTCAGCCTCGGGCCGGGCCCGCCACAACTGCACGGCCAGATAGAACAGGTAACCGGCACCGACGAGCTTGATCCCCAGGAACAGCAGCTCCGATGTGTGCAACACGGCGGTGAGCCCCACCGCAGCCAGGGCGATCATGATCGCAAACGCCAGTAACCGACCGATGCCGCCGCTGCACGCCCGGACGAAGCCATAACGCGAGGCGTTGCTGATGGAGAGCAGGTTGTTCGGCCCCGGCGCCATGTTCAGCGCAAAGCAGGCCGGAATGAAAATAGCGAGTGTCGGCAGGTCCATTCGGGCGTTCCAGGCAGAGGTGGATCGAAGGCTCATTCTGCACCGGTCATCGAGGGGTTCAAGGGACAGTTGCGTGGCGAAACCCCGCGGGACTGTACCGCCGCGACTTTGCCACCAGGCGCCGCAAAATCCGGTAACGCTCCGCCCCTCGCAACAGCCGGGACGCTGACTAGCCTTGAGATACTCAACCGAGCAAGGATGCTTCGATGCCAACGTTCCTCTATGCCCTCGCCTGCCTCGCATTCATGGCCCTCCCCGTGCTAGCCGCACCCTGTCCCGACTGGCCCGCTGAACGGGCTCGGGCGGAGATCGCCGCGCTGCAACAGCAAATCGACACCTGGGATGATCGTTACCACCGCCTCGGCCAATCGCTGGTGGCCGATGAGCTTTATGATCAATCCCGCACACAGCTGGGCCAATGGCGCCGCTGCTTCCATCTCGCGACACCCGACGAGCCCCTGCGCTCAGCGCGCGGAAAGGTGCGGCACCCCGTCGTCCATACCGGCCTGGAAAAACTGAAGGGCGCCGACGCCGTGGAGGCCTGGCTGCTCGGTCGAGCGGACGTCTGGGCGCAACCGAAAGTCGATGGCGTGGCGGTCTCCCTGGTTTACCGCAAGGGTCGCCTGCATCAGGCGATCAGCCGCGGCGATGGCGTCCTGGGGCATGACTGGACCGCGAGTGCGCACCAGATCGGCGCCATCGCGCAGCAACTGCGCCAGCCCGTGGACCTGGTCGTCCAGGGCGAGTTGTACTGGCGCCTGGACGCCCATGTCCAAGCCAGCCGCGGCAGCCTGAACGCCCGCGCAACCGTGGCGGGTTTGATGGCGCGCAACAATTTGACGGCGCAGGAGGCATCCTCCATCGGCCTGTTTGTCTGGGACTGGCCTGAAGGGCCCGACACCCTGCCAGAGCGGATGGCCGCGCTGAACGCGCTGGGTTTCGCTGACACCCACGACTACAACCAACCTGTCCGGACACTGAGGGATGCCCAGCGGTGGCGCGACCACTGGTACCGCACACCGCTGCCCTTCGCCAGTGACGGGATCGTCCTGCGCCAGAGCCGCCGCCCACCCGCCGACCGTTGGCAGGCCAGGACGCCGTTCTGGAGCGTGGCCTGGAAATACCCGTATGCCCAGGCCCTGGCCGAAGTGCGCAAGGTGCGCTTCAAGGTCGGGCGTACCGGGCGCATCACTCCTGTGTTGGAACTCGAACCGACCCTGCTCGACGACCGGCGGATTCGCCGGGTCAGCGTCAGTTCCCTCAAGCGCTGGGAGGAGATGGACATCCGTCCCGGAGATCGGGTCGCCATCAGCCTGGCCGGGCTGACCATTCCACGACTCGACGAGGTGGTGCTGCGCAGCCTCGAGCGCCAGGACGTCAATGCCCCCACGGCGAGCGATCATCACTTCTTGAGTTGCTGGCAAGCGACGCCCGGCTGCGAAAGCCAATTCCTCGCACGCCTGAACTGGCTCAGCGGCAAGCACGGGCTCGCCCTGCCCCATGTCGGCCCCGGCACCTGGGAAAAACTCCTGGCTGCCGGCAGGCTTCACGGATTGTTGGATTGGTTGACCCTCGATGCCGCCGAGCTTGCTAACATTGACGGCTTCGGCGAACGCACCAGCGCGCGCCTGCTCGCCAGCCTCGACAGCGCCCGGCAACGCCCTTTCGGGCAATGGCTCAAGGCCTTGGGCCTGCCACCCATCGGTGAGGCCCGGCTGGAAGGGCCGTGGCAGGCGCTGGCCGAGCGCAGCACCGAACAATGGCAAACCGAAGTCGGCATCGGAGCGGGACGCGCCGCGCAATTGAGCGCCTTTTTTCGCGACCCGCAGGTGCTGGCCTTGAGTGACGTATTACGCTCCGCCGGGGTCGACGGTTTTTAATCCGGCCCCCGTGCGGTTGAACCCAAGAGGCGAACATGCGCTCCAACAGCGCATCTGTACCGACCGCTCGCGATTTTTTACGGAGTTGCTATGAATTTCCTGTCCCCCGTTGCCCTGCTGGTCTTATGCAGCGCCATGGCCGCCCCTTTGCTGGCGGACGAACAAACCCCGGAACTCACCGGCTGCGCGGCCAAGCGCCAGGGCATCATCAACCAGATCGAACTGGCCAAGTCCCGTGGCAACCAGGACCAGCAGGCAGGCCTGGAAACCGCATTGAGTGAAGTCACCACCCATTGCACCGATGCGTCCTTGCGCAAGGAGCGTGAAAACAAGGTACTCGATGCCAAGCACGAGGTCAGCCGGCGTCAGGCCGACCTGGAAAAGGCCATGAAGAAAGGCGACGCCGAGCGGATCAACAAACGCAAGGACAAGCTGGCAACCTCCCGCAAGGAGCTGCAGGAAGCGGTGGATGAGTTGGATAAGTGAACATCCGATCTGTAGGCGCTGGCGAAGCCTGCGATCCTTCAAGGCATGTCAATAATCCCGAAACTCTTTATGACAGGCACTGCACGCATCTTCGACCTTCTGCACCGCCGACCCCAGGTAACTGGCCCTGTAAGGCTGGACTTTGCTGGCGGTCACCAACTCACCGGTGGCCGCTTCAAGGCTGCGAGCCAGCTCCTGGAAACGCGCCTGTTTTTGCCAGACGTCATCCCGGGCGCTGGTGTGGTCTTGCTCGCGCACTTGCGGGAAGTGCTTCCACGGCTCATGGGACAATTGGTCCAGTTGCGCCGCGCCCTCGGTGAAGCGTGCGCCGTCAAACGGGACTCGGCCGCGCAACATGCCGCCCAGCTCTTCATTGGTCTTGAGCATCTGCTTGAAAATCGTCTTGCGCTGGCCCAGGGGAGAATTGGGATCGACGCCGCCACAGGCGGACAACATCAGGCAAGCCAGCACAGCCATGGAAAATCGTTTTACAAACATCTTGGCCTCGGGGCAGGAAACGGCGGTTAGTATCCTCGGGTCATCGGTAAAGACCAATGGCCCTATCAACAATACGGGTTGTTCGAGCGCCTGACAGCGCCCGAATGGCTGCAAAGGAAATCTTCATGAACAGCCGCATCAAGCCCTGGCACAAAGGCCTGGCATTGACCCTACCGCTGATCGCACTGTTGGCCGGTTGTAACCGCGGCGAAAAGGTCGAAGAACCTCAGACCCATGCCCTCGCCACCTATGTCAGCGCCCCCTGGGAGGCGCTGCCGGCGGTGTCCGATGCAGACCTGCTGGCCGGTTTCGGTTCCTGGCGCGGCGCGTGCACCCGGCTCAAGGCCGATGCAACCTGGGGTCCGACCTGTGCGGCAGCGGCCAACGTGCCGCAAACCCCACAGGATGTACGCAACTTCCTGAAACAGAACCTGGACGTCTATGGCCTGCGCTCGGGGGACAACAGCCCCAACGGCCTGATTACCGGCTATTACGAGCCGGTCTACCCCGGCAGCCTCACCCAGACCGCCACGGCGAATATTCCGGTCTACGGTGTACCGGAGGACATGATCATCGTGTCGCTGGACAGCCTCTACCCTGAGCTCAAGGGTAAACGCCTGCGCGGCCGCCTCGAAGGTCGGGTGCTCAAGCCGTATGACGACGCGGCCACCATCGAGACCAACGGCGTGAAGGCGCCGGTCATTGCCTGGCTGACCGATCCCATGAACCTGCAATTCCTGCAGATCCAGGGTTCGGGACGCATTCAACTGGCTGACGGCCGCCAACTGCGCATCGGCTATGCCGACCAGAACGGCCATCCCTACCGCCCCATCGGACGCTGGCTGGTCGAACAAGGCGAACTCAAGAAAGAAGACGTGACCATGGGCACCATCAGTGCCTGGGCCAAGGCCAACCCGAACCGCATTCCCGAATTGCTCGCCAGCAACCCCAGCTACGTGTTCTTCAACCGCAACCCCGACAGCAATGAAGGCCCGCGCGGTTCGCTGAATGTACCTCTGACCGCCGGCTACAGCGTGGCGGTGGACCGCAAGGTGATTCCGCTGGGCAGCCTGCTGTGGTTATCCACCACTCGCCCCGACGGCAGCGCCTTGAATCGCCCCGTCGCCGCCCAGGACACTGGTGGTGCGATTACCGGCGAAGTGCGGGCGGACCTGTTCTGGGGCACGGGGGAGGCCGCAGGGCAGTTGGCCGGGGACATGAAGCAACAGGGACAGATCTGGATGCTCTGGCCCAAGGGCATGGCGTTGCCGCAAGTGCCGCAGGTGGCGAATGCGGTGACCGCCAATCCCTGAAGAGATGTGCTGATGTTCCGGCCCCATCGCGAGCAAGCTCGCTCCCACAGTTGATCGCCAGTGGACACATCTCTTGTGTGCGACTAGATCAATGTGGGAGCGAGCTTGCTCGCGATAAGCCCCAGTACAGACGCCGCCAGGCTCAAATCGAAACGAAGAAGAAACTCGCCACCAACCCTACCCCCACGAACCATACCAGCGAACGCAGAATCGCCCAGTCCGCCAGATAGCAAATGATGTAGAGCAGGCGGCTGGTGATGAACAGCACCGCCAGCACATTGATGGTGACCAGTTCGGCGTTGCCGGCCAGGTGCGCGACGATCACGGCGGCGGCGAAAAACGGACTGATTTCAAAGCTGTTCAGTTGCGCCGCGTAGGCACGCCGGGGGGCGCCTTCGAGTGAATCGAGAAAATCCCGGGGGTCGTGATTATCCTGCAACCGGTATTTCCCACCGGCCTTGGCGATCCCGATACACAGGTAAGGCAGGAGAAAAGCAATCAACACACACCACAGGGCAACCGTCATACCGCACTTCCTTTTTTGAGTTTTATAGAGAATCGAGCGTCAGGCTTTCATCACCAGCATGCCAATCAGCACCAGCCCGCAGGCTAAGAGCCGCGGCAAGCCAAAAGGTTCTTTCAGGTAGCGCATGCCGAACAGCACCACCAGGATCACGCTGATTTCCCGCAGCGCCGCCGCTTCGGCGATCGAACCCAGTTGCATGGCCCATAGCACCAGAGCGTAGCTGAACAATACGCAGAATCCGACCGCCAACCCCAGCCGCCACTGTTCGTGCCAGAACCGCATGAACGCCGGCCGTTTGCTCACCAACGCCAGCAAGGGGAAGGGCCAGGCGCTGAGCAGCGTGACCCAGACCAGGTAATCCAGCGGATGGGACCAACGCCGCAGGGCATGGCCGTCGATAAAGGTGTAGCAACCGATGCACAGGCCGATCAGCGCCACCACCGGCAACATCGACCAGGGCAGCCGGTCGCCGCCACCGCCCTGCCACAACAGGCAAAGCATGCCGAACGGGATCAGCAAGATACCGATGACCTGCTGGGTCGTCAGCGCTTCACCAGCGAAAATAAACGTCAGGGCCAGCACCACCAGCGGCGACAGGCCACGCATCAGTGGATAGACCAATCCCAGGTCTCCGACCCGATAAGCCTGGATCAGCAAATAGCGGTACAACAGCTCGAACGCCGCCGAGGCCAGGATCCACGGCCAGATCTCCAGCGGCGGCAATGCCACGAAACCCAGGGCCAACGCGACGAACAGCAGGGCGACGCTGTCCATGCACGCCACCACCAGCAAACGCTCGCCACTGAATTTGATCAGCGTATTCCACGCCGCATGCAACAGCGCCGCTACCAACACCAAGGCCGTCGCAAGCACGGCACGCTCCTTGTCTTGTCCCTCCGCCCGTAGGAGCTGCCGAAGGCTGCGATCTTTTGATCTTTCACGCCAGACTCAATTGTCAGTGGAAAGATCGCAGCCTCGTTTCACTCGACAGCTCCTACGATCAGCGGGGCTCATGAATTGATTCGCGATCGTTTATACTTCAGGCCGATCACGCCGCACTCAGTTGCGCATAAGCCAATTCCAATAATTCTGCTGCTGCCAAGTTCACTAGAACCGGGCGCCGGCATGCGTATGCCTGATCCGGGCGTCAAGACTACAGACAGAGACCTTGCGCATGCCACTCGCCTTGCTTGCTTTGGCCGTTGCCGCTTTTGGCATCGGCACGACTGAATTCGTCATCATGGGGCTGTTGCCCGATGTCGCCCGGGACCTGGCCGTGAGCATTCCCCAGGCCGGGCTGCTGATCACCGGCTACGCCCTGGGCGTGGTGTTCGGCGCACCGATCCTGGCGATCGGCACCGCCAACATGCCGCGCAAGGCCACACTGTTGGGCATGACCCTGATGTTCATTCTCGGCAATGTGCTCTGCGCCCTGGCGCCGAACTACACCACGCTGATGGCCGCCCGGGTCATTACTGCGCTTTGCCACGGTGCATTCTTTGGCATCGGTTCGGTGGTGGCCGCCGGGCTGGTGGCGCCGAATAAACGGGCCCAGGCGATTGCCATGATGTTCACCGGCCTGACCCTGGCCAACGTGCTGGGCGTTCCGTTGGGTACGGCCCTGGGTCAATACGCCGGCTGGCGCTCGACCTTCTGGGCGGTTTCGATCATCGGCGTGATCGCGGCCATTGCCCAATGGGTCTGGCTGCCCAAGGAAATTCCCATGGACAAAGCCAACCTGGCCAGTGAGTTCAAGGTCCTGGGCAAGGTCAACGTGTTGCTCGCCCTGGGCATGAGCGTACTGGCCTCTACCAGTCTGTTCAGCGTATTCACCTACATCGCGCCGATCCTGCAGGACATCACCGGTGTCAGCCCCCACGGCATCACCGTCATGCTGCTGTTGTTCGGCGTCGGTCTGACGGCCGGCAGCTTCCTCGGTGGACGCCTGGCGGACCGGCGCCTGCTGCCTTCGCTCGTCGGCATGGCCCTGGCCGTGGTGCTGGTGTTGGCCGCGTTCAGCCAGACCAGCCGGTCGGTGATCCCGGCAGCAATCACCCTGGTGCTGTGGGGCATCTTCGCCTTCGCCCTGTGCCCGATCCTGCAATTGCTGATCATCGACCAGGCCCACGAAGCACCGAACCTCGGTTCCACACTCAACCAGAGCGCATTCAACCTGGGCAACGCCGCCGGGGCCTGGATGGGTGGGTTGGTCGTGGCCAGTGGTGCCGACCTGGCGGATCTCCCCTGGACTGGAGCAGCGGTCGGCGGCCTCACGGTATTGACTGCCTTGTTCTTTATCCATCGACAACGACGCTTGGCGGCAGTCGCTGTTTGAGGGCCGGAGAAATCTATCCAACCCACGAGTGAATACGCTGCGCGTTCAGTAAGAAAATATCCCGGCACGCGCAGGTTGTTTTACCAGCCTGCTGGAGGCCCCGTTCCAGAGCTCTTCGTTTGAGGTCCACCGGCGAATGCGGGCCGGCGGCAGATATTTTTTCCAATTGAGTCATCGGGGAAAATGCCTTCAGGTTTTGTTTAAAGTTCGACCCCCTACTCCATGGGTCCAAGGAACGAACCTGCATGCCTGTACCATCATCAACCTCATCCACCGGGCTCCAGAGCTACATCCAGTCGCAGCCTCAAGAGGTCAGCCCTAAGAAAACCGATTGCCGAAGCCAAGAGTCAGCGAGCTCAGAACGTGGTAGCACGTTGCTATGCGGAGGGCCAGATGGGTCGACATCAATCACCCGGTACGACGACGGTAGAGTAAAAGTCAGCAGGAATCGGCCGGCCATTGAAGAACTGAACCTGAGTGGCGGTGGTGCCAAGGGTGTGGTCATTTCCGGACTCGTGGAAGCGCTCGAAGCCAACGGTGTCATGGACGTTATCGAAATGATCACCGGTTCGTCCGCGGGAGCCATATCGGCTGTTTTACTCGCCAGCGGCATGACTCACGCGGACTTCGATAGGATCTCAGACAAGGTTTCCCTCATCTCCTTGCTCAATAGCGCCGATCCTGGTGTTTCAGCCAGACAGGATGGATGGTCGAATTTAGGCAAGAAACTGAAGAAGATCCCGTTGGCACAGCTGATTTGTGATCTGGTGCCACGCCTGGGTTCCAAAGGGATGCCGCTGGAGGAGCTGATCAGAACGGAATCTTGCGCGGCGCTTTTACAGCGTTGCGACAACGTAACGACACCCCTCTCCCCGCAAGCCCAGAAAGTCATCGACAGTGTGCGCGAGAAAAAATTTGTCACCTTTGGCGACTTGGATGTCCTGAGCAAAGAGATTCCCCAGATTAAATCCGTGGAAATCACCGGCACCGTCATGGTGGAGGGGGGCGCGCAATTATTGGTTTATAGCGCTAAGACCACCCCTGATATGGATATCGCCGTGGCAGCGCATACCTCCGCTGCGCTGCCGGTAGTGTTCAGTAAACCGATCGTGCAAGGGCTCCCATTCCAGCGAACGGGCGAAACCACGGCGGTTGCCGACGGTGGCATCCTGAACAACACACCGATATCGGCCCTCTACAATCCGGTTCATCAGATGAGCCCGATCCCGGAAAAGGAACACTTGATCCTGGTATTCGAAGGTGGGGAACCGGATCAAATAAGCCAAAGGGGGACGGGTATATCGGCCCTCGTTGACAAATTCCTCAAGGCGCCTCACGCGGCTTACTCTGCGCTGAATGCCAAACAGATGAAGGGCTTCGCCAACCAGATCGTTGTCGCTCCGCTGAATACCCCTAAAGGTGATTTCACTGGGACGCTCAGTGGAACGGTTCGATTCAGCATGCCCGAGCCAACCAAGAATTATCTCCAGGAAAAAACGCGTGAGGCTGTCCAGATCCATCTCGACGCACGCAATGCAACACAGCAAACCTTTTGGTTTGACTCGACCGAAGCAGCCCTGCTGGCACTGAGTGACAAAGAACTCGAGCAACTAAGCCCGGAATTGGAAAGAGACGAAACCTGCGCGCAAGTCATTGCCTTCAAGCGCCAGGCACAGGAAGCGTGGACGCAACTGAAAATCGCCATCAAAGAGGCGAATGAAACCTCCACCAGACTGGAACCGAGCCAGCAAATCCGAATGGCCATTGGGACCCTCGATCAACTTGCAGACCATCCCGACAAGCTGGAATGGCTGGCTAAACGGCTCAATCACAATAGTGATCCGGATTTCATGCAGTACCTGCAGGCTGCCGCTCGCTGGGACAAGGACGCGCCCAGCGGGATTTCCGCAGTCACGCGCCACGCCGTCGAGGAAATGAATCAGCGAGACCTTGCTACACGCGTCGATAACGTCGTGCGGTACGTGCTGTACCCTTCGATCTTTCTAAACGGTCAAACCGACTGGAACGAAAAGCTCATCAAGGGTGTCGTCCGAGACCTGGAGGAGGTGCGCAGCAAAGAGACCTTCAACAATGCACTCAAGCGGGTTATCGATAATTACGTATCACGCTCCACCGGACTGGCCAATCCCGAATCGCACACCCGCACCACACTGCTCAACATGTTGTACCCAGAACCGCTCGCCTGAGCCAGGAGCCTGCGCCCAGGTGCCCGGTCATTGCGAATCAGCACGCCGCCCATCCTCCGTCGAACGATTGGCCTTGGGCGGCCCTTCCTCGCTGCGAATCTGCGCATGACTGATCAAGGCAAAGATAAAGCTGCCGCCGACGATGTTCCCCGCCAACGTCGGCCCGGCGAACACCAGCCAGAAATCCTTCCAGGCCAGCTCTCCGGCGAACACCAGGTAGGACACTTCGGCCGAGCCGACGACGATGTGGGTGAAATCCCCCAGCGCCATGAGGTAGGTGATCAAAATGATGATCCACATCTTGGCGCTTTCCATGGACGGGATCATCCAGACCATGGTGGCAATCATCCAGCCGGAAATGATGCCCTTGGCGAACATCTGGCCGGTGTCGTTCTCCATGACCTTGCGGCCTATCTCCAGGAAAGCCTGGTCGGTGCGCGGGTCGAAAATCGGCAGATGCAGCATCACGTAGGCCACCAGCAAGGTGCCGCACAGGTTACCCACCAGCACCACCCCCCACAGCCGCAACAACCGACCGAAGTTGCCCAGCGTGGGTTTGCTCATGATCGGCAGCACAGCGGTCAGGGTGTTTTCGGTGAACAGTTGCTGGCGGGCCAGGATCACCGCGAGAAAGCCGGCGCAGTAACCGAAACTGGCGATGACCTTGAAGCCCTCGTGATCCGGCAGCCGGGAGCTGAGCAAACCCATCGCCATCAGCGACAGCCCCATGGTCAATCCCGCCGCCAGGGCCGACCACCAGAGCGCGGCGATACTACGTTCCAGCTCCAGATTGCCCTGGGTGCGGATGATTTCATGCAACACCGCCGCCCGCGGCGGCTGGTTACGGTCGACTTCATGCTGCTCCTGAGCCGAAAGATCAGGGGTCTTGCCGTCTTTGTGGGTGTCCATACAGCTCCTGAACCGGTGGCGTGATGTACCTACGACACGCGGCGCTCGGAGCTGTTCAGTGGCCCCCCAAACACAGATGTGGGAACGAGCTTGCTCGCGATGACAGCGCCGCCGATCTCACCCGACGACATCCTCCTTGAACTGATCCTTGACGTACGTAATCTCGGTCCGGCCATGGGGCGCGGGCAAGCCGTCTTCGCCGAGGTTGACGAAGACCATTTTATCCACGGTCAGAATGCTCTTGCGGGTGATTTTGTTGCGCACCTCGCAGGTCAGGGTGATGGAGGTGCGGCCAAACTCGGTGGCGGTGATGCCCAGCTCGATGATGTCGCCCTGGCGCGAAGCACTGACGAAATTGATTTCCGAGATGTACTTGGTGACCACGCGCTGGTTACCCAGCTGGACAATGGCGTAGATCGCCGCCTCCTCGTCGATCCAGCGCAACAGGCTGCCGCCGAACAGCGTGCCGTTGGGGTTGAGGTCTTCGGGCTTGACCCATTTGCGGGTGTGGAAATTCATGTTCACTCCTGTGCGTCTGGCCGTTGAATAGCCGCATCATGGCAGACCGGGCGGTCAGGCTCTAGGTCGCGGGCCCTATGACGGTCATCGGCAATTTTGATTTGCCGACAGAAACCCTTTTGGAAGATCCGATTAGCCCGTTATAATCGCCCCGTTTTACCCGGTCCACCCGTTGGACCGTTCCCGCCACCTGTCCGAGGGGCGCTGCAGCAGGCTCGACCTGTCAGGCTCGGATGGGGCGTTGTTTGCACGGGCCTGCCCGTACGAACACTAAACGCACAACGGCGCCCATTCGCATACATTACGAATGGAGGCTCTTCATGAGCGCTGTTATCACGCCTGCAGCTTTTACCGATTACAAAGTCGCCGACATGTCCCTGGCTGCCTGGGGTCGTCGCGAAATCATCATCGCCGAATCCGAAATGCCAGCCCTGATGGGTCTGCGTCGCAAATACTCTGGCGAACAGCCATTGAAAGGCGCAAAAATCCTCGGCTGCATCCACATGACCATCCAGACTGCCGTGCTGATCGAAACCCTGGTTGCCCTGGGTGCCGAAGTGCGCTGGTCGTCCTGCAACATCTTCTCGACCCAGGACCAGGCCGCTGCCGCCATCGCCGCCGCCGGTATCCCGGTATTCGCCTGGAAAGGCGAGACCGAGCAGGAGTACGAGTGGTGCCTGGAGCAGACCATCCTCAAGGATGGCCAGCCATGGGACACCAACATGATCCTCGACGACGGCGGTGACCTGACCGAGCTGCTGCACAAGAAATACCCATCCGTGCTGGAAAACGTCCATGGCGTGACCGAGGAAACCACCACCGGCGTGCACCGCCTGCTGGACATGCTGGCCAAGGGCGAATTGAAAATCCCGGCCATCAACGTCAACGACTCGGTGACCAAGAGCAAGAACGACAACAAGTACGGCTGCCGTCACAGCCTCAACGACGCCATCAAGCGCGGCACCGACCACCTGTTGTCGGGCAAGCAGGCGCTGGTGATCGGCTACGGTGACGTGGGCAAGGGTTCGTCCCAGTCCCTGCGTCAGGAAGGCATGATCGTCAAGGTGTCCGAAGTCGACCCGATCTGCGCCATGCAGGCTTGCATGGACGGTTTCGAACTGGTTTCGCCGTTCATCGACGGGATCAACGACGGCACCGAAGCCAGCATCGACAAGGCGCTGCTGGGCAAGATCGACCTGATCGTGACCACCACCGGCAACGTCAATGTCTGCGATGCCAACATGCTCAAGGCCCTGAAGAAGCGCGCCGTGGTCTGCAACATCGGTCACTTCGACAACGAAATCGACACCGCTTTCATGCGCAAGAACTGGGCATGGGAAGAAGTTAAGCCACAGGTCCACAAGGTGCACCGCACCGGCACCGGCAGCTTCGACCCACAGAACGACGACTACCTGATCCTGCTGGCCGAAGGCCGCCTGGTGAACCTGGGCAACGCCACCGGTCACCCAAGCCGCATCATGGACGGTTCGTTCGCCAACCAGGTCCTGGCCCAGATCTTCCTGTTCGGCCAGAAATACGCCGACCTGTCGCCGGCCCAGAAAGCCGAGCGCCTGACCGTGGAAGTACTGCCCAAGAAACTCGACGAAGAAGTGGCCCTGGAAATGGTCCGCGGTTTCGGCGGCGTGGTCACCAAGCTGACCAAGCAACAGGCTGACTACATCGGCGTCACCGTCGAAGGCCCGTTCAAGCCGCACGCGTACAGGTACTGACAGCAGCTGCAAGCTTCAAGTCCCAAGCGGCAAGTAAGAGCAGTGTGTTTACTTGCGATTTGGGCTTGGAGCTTACTTCTTCATCGTTATTACACAGCCGCGAGCTGCCAGCTTAAAGCACAAGAATCCGGCACAACCGCCCTCTTGCAGCTTGTAGCTTGCAGCTTGTAGCTGGGAGCTCCGACCATGCCCCAAGACCGTCGCTACAGCTTCGAGTTCTTCCCGACGAAGACCGATGCTGGGCATGAAAAACTGATCGCCACTGCCCGCCAGTTGGCCAGCTACAACCCCGACTTCTTCTCCTGCACCTATGGCGCCGGCGGTTCGACCCGTGATCGCACCCTGAACACCGTGTTGCAGCTCGAAAGCGAAGTCAAAGTTCCCGCTGCCCCTCACCTGTCCTGCGTCGGCGACAGCAAGGACGACCTGCGCAGCCTGTTGACCCAGTACAAGGCCGCCGGCATCAAGCGCATCGTTGCCCTGCGTGGCGACCTGCCGTCGGGCATGGGCATGGCCAGCGGTGAGCTGCGCCACGCCAACGAACTGGTGAGCTTCATTCGTGAGGAAACCGGCGAACACTTTCACGTCGAAGTGGCTGCGTATCCGGAAATGCACCCGCAAGCGCGCAACTTCGAAGACGATCTGCGCAATTTCGTGCGCAAGGCCAATGCTGGCGCCAACAGTGCCATCACC
Organism: Pseudomonas sp. NFACC37-1; assembly: GCF_900101575.1. Lineage (NCBI taxonomy): Bacteria > Pseudomonadati > Pseudomonadota > Gammaproteobacteria > Pseudomonadales > Pseudomonadaceae > Pseudomonas > Pseudomonas sp. NFACC37-1. The sequence goes on from NZ_FMUZ01000052.1 coordinate 23,301, forward strand.
CAGTATTTCTTCAACGCCGACAGTTATTTCTACTTCGTCGAACGTATCCGCAAGCTGGGCGTCGACATTCCTGTCGTGCCGGGAATCATGCCGATCACCAACTACAGCAAGCTGGCGCGCTTCTCCGACGCGTGCGGTGCAGAAATCCCACGCTGGATTCGCAAACAACTGGAAGCCTATGGCGATGACTCCTCAAGCATCCAAAGCTTCGGCGAGGAAGTCATCACACAAATGTGTGAGCGTTTGTTGCAAGGCGGCGCACCGGGGCTGCATTTCTATACCCTTAACCAGGCCGAGCCCAGCCTCGCGGTATGGAACAACCTCAAGCTGCCGCGCTGAATTGACTTAATGCGGTGGTACAAAGAGGCCTTGGCGAAAACCAAGGCCTTTTTTTTAAGCACAGACATCTGGAGGATCGCAGTAGATGCCCAATGGTCACAGGCTAACGACCCCACAACTCATTTATCTGGTCTACGGGGCCGAAACCTACCACCAGGAAGCGTTGTTCAGCATCGCCAGCGCGTTGGCCGGCCTGCGCAAGACGCCGGACGAAGCCTTGGATATCCAGGTGTTCACCGACAATCCCGCACCGTACGCAGGGCTGCCGGTGCGTTTGCGCCCATTGGACAATGAAACCCGCCAGGCCTGGATCGAACCCCACGGGTATCACTTCCGTGCCAAGCACGTGGTGATGCGCAAAGTGCTCGAAGAAGCCGAAGTGGCGCTGCTGATCGACACCGACACTTTTTTCCATTGCTCCCCCCTCGAACTGTTTCGTCGCGTCCAGCCTGGTACATTGCTGTGCAATGCCTTCGGCCTGACGTATGGCGCCAACAAAGACGCCGGGCTTTACCTGACACTGGCCGACACATTGCACCAGCGGCAGTTGGCGGACGACGACATGCCCTTGCTGAACTCCGGGGTCATTGGTCTCAACTGCGCCGACGCGTCAGTCCTGGATCGCTCGATCGCCCTGATGGATGAACTGTATCCATTGGCGAAGGGTGCCTACACGCTGGAAGAGTTCTGCCTTTCGGTAGCGGCCTATCGCTCGGTGCAAGTGCGCGAATGCCCGGACCTGATCCACCACTATTGGAGCCGCAAGCAGCTGTTTCGCGCCAAGACCAAAGCCTGGCTCGCCAAACACGGTGCCGCACCGACTTGCCACAAAGCCCTGGATGAAACCGGCCAAGTCACCGCCACCCTGCCTCGGCCGCCGACCTTCCAACGCCTGGCCTACAAGTTCATCACCCTGGGGCTGCCCGGCCATAAACGCCAGTTCATGCGCGAGATCCTCTATGGCTGCTATCGCCATACCAACGAGTTCGACCAGGCCTGCGCCCCGGTCTGGTGGGAAAAAGCCCTGGAAAACGTCGAAAATCGCCTGGAAAAGTCGCTGCAGGACCATGAACTCAAACGTTGGCTCGATCATCCGCTGATTCGTCTCGTGCTGGGTGAGCGCCGCGAAGCCATCTATGCGCACCTGATGCAGGCAAAAGGCAAGTAGTGGCCTGCGCGGTGAGTTCGCTGGTTCAAATTCGCAGAAGTTGACTCACTAGCCAAACAGCCACCAGGGCACAGGCCAGAGCGCTCTAGCTATTTGATAAGCTCTCGTCGTAACCTCAGGCCCATGCCTGTCATTGTCCAGCTGCTGACCGCCCTTCTTCTCTTGTGCCTGAGCGTGACCGCTCAGGCCGAGAAGTTGCGCATTGTCACCGAACCCTGGGCGCCTTATGTCTACGAAGAGAACGGCAAGAAGCTCGGCCTGGACTACGAAGCCACGGCCATTGTGTTCAAGCGCCTGGGCATCGACGTGGAATGGCAGTTCCTGCCCTGGAAGCGGTGCCTGGCAATGCTGGAACAAGGGTTGGCGGACGGGGCGCTGGACATTTTCCACAGCGATGAGCGCGATGCCCTGTTGCTTTACCCCAGCGAACCGCTGTCGGACGTGGAATTCGTGATGTTCTACGCCAACGCCCGCCCCCATCCGTTTCGCACGCTCGACGACTTGGGCGGCCTGACCGTCGGCACCTCGCCCGGTTACCTGTACAGCCAGGCCTTCAGTGAGTCGACCCTGTTCAAACGTGAAGCGGCGCCCACCCATGAAGCCAACTTCGGCAAGTTGCAACTGGGCCGGATCGACCTGCTCATCACCGACCGCAGGGTCGGCCGACATCTGCTCGAACAAATGCAATTGGGCGACCAGATCACCGAAAACCCGGAGGTGGTGAGCCGTCAAAGCCAATACCTGGCGGTGCGGCGCAATGCCGGGATGGATTTGCTGGTGCAACGCTTCAGTGCCGAACTCAAGCGTTTCAAGCGCGAACCAGCCTATGCCGAACTGAGCGCCCGCTACGGCGCAGGCGCCATGACCAAGGCCACACCGCCCAGTCGGGCCAGCACTGAAATAAACCGTTGAGCAGCAGGAAAGCGGCGCGGGGCGTTTGCTCTGTTATACTCCGGCCTTCCCGCCAGGCTCACGCCCGGACGCCCGGTCTTGCAAAAGGCATCCCGACACCGCTACAGCGCAGCCTACAGCCCGCGCGAGCCTTGTCCGGACCCGCCTTCGAGACCCGGCAGGACCGGACGGGATGACGTCTTTTGGTTGAACGTCATTCGCGCCCGGCAAGACTATCCCATTGGGCCAGGCCCTCACTAAAACAGGATTACTCATGTCCTTTGCTTCCCTCGGTCTCTCCGAGGCTTTAGTCGGCGCCATCGAAGCCGCCGGCTATACCCAGCCTACCCCGGTGCAACAGCGGGCCATTCCCGCCGTGTTGCAAGGTCGCGACCTGATGGTCGCGGCGCAGACAGGTACTGGTAAAACCGGTGGTTTCGCCCTTCCGATCCTGGAGCGGTTGTTTCCCAACGGTCACCCAGACAAATCCCAGCGTCATGGCCCGCGCCAACCGCGCGTACTGGTCCTGACCCCTACCCGCGAACTGGCGGCCCAGGTACACGAGAGCTTCAAGGTCTACGCTCGCGACCTGAAGTTCGTCAGCGCCTGCATTTTTGGCGGCGTCGGCATGAACCCCCAGGTCCAGGCCATGTCCCGTGGCGTCGATGTACTGGTGGCCTGCCCCGGTCGCTTGCTGGACCTGGCCGGCCAGGGCAGCGTCGATTTGTCCCACGTTGAAATCCTCGTGCTGGACGAAGCCGACCGCATGCTCGACATGGGCTTCGTCCATGACGTGAAGAAAGTCCTCGCCCGCCTGCCCGCCAAGCGCCAGAACCTGCTCTTTTCGGCGACGTTCTCCAAGGACATCACCGACCTGGCCGGCAAGCTGCTGCACAACCCGGAGCGCATCGAAGTCACGCCGCCGAACACCACGGTCGAGCGTATCGAGCAACGTGTGTTCCGCCTGGCGGCCAGCCACAAACGTGCCCTGCTGGCGCACCTGATTACCGCCGGCGCCTGGGAACAGGTCCTGGTCTTCACCCGTACCAAGCACGGCGCCAATCGCCTGGCCGAGTACCTGGACAAGCACGGCCTGCCAGCCGTGGCGATCCACGGCAACAAGAGCCAGAACGCCCGCACCAAGGCCCTGGCCGACTTCAAGGCCGGCGAAGTGCGCATCCTCGTGGCCACCGACATCGCGGCCCGTGGCCTGGACATCGACCAGTTGCCCCACGTGGTCAACTTCGAGCTGCCGAACGTCGATGAAGATTACGTTCACCGTATCGGCCGTACCGGCCGTGCCGGTCGTTCGGGCGAAGCGATCTCGCTGGTCGCGCCGGACGAAGAAAAGCTGCTCAAAAGCATCGAGCGCATGACCAAGCAGAAAATTGCCGACGGTGACCTGATGGGCTTCGATGCCAGTACCATCGAAGCCGAGAAGCCTGAAGTGCGCGAACGTCCGGATGTGCGTAATCCGCGCAATGCCCGTGGCCCACGGGGCGACGGTCCGAACGGCGGTGGCGGCGGCGGTCGCAAAGACAAAGGCAAGGACAAGGGCAAGGAGAAATCGGCCAGCAACAGCAATGGCCGCGGCGAACGCCCTGCCCGCGAGCAGAAGCCTCGCGAAGGTACCCCAGCCCGTGAGCAGCAGCGCCCGGCTCCGCGCGCCGCAGCCGATCGTGCGCCGGACGAGTTCCTGGATGACGATGTCGATAACTTCGGTAACCGCGTCGACTACGTGCCGCAGCAGAAACCGGCCCAGGGCCGCGGTCGTCGTCCGGGCGCCCCGGCACAGGGCGCAGGTGCAGGCGCTCCGCGCGGTGGCCAGCCACAGGGTCGCCAGAACGGTCCGCGCAACAGCAACGGCTCGTCTACCGGCACACCACCGGCCAAGCGCAGCGGCCCACGCAACGGCGCCCCACGTGACGGCCAGGCCCGCCGCGACGACACCCGCCCGCGCCGCCCGGCCCGTGACGACCAGCCTCGCCAGGAACCGGCCGTGCAGAACCCACGCAGCAACCAGCCGAAAATCATGCACAAGGAATCGAAAGCCGATCGCTTCCCGACACCTGAGCAGCTGGATCAACTGCCAAGCCGTCCACGGGGCGAAAAACCGGCATTGCTGACACGCAATCGCTGAGTTTTTCCAAGCCGTGAAAAAGCCCCGGGTCTCGCGACCCGGGGCTTTTTTTGGCCCGACACATTCCCAATGGGGGAGCGAGCTTGCTCGCGATAGCGGTATGTCAGTCAACATCAAGTCGACTGGTAAGACGCCATCGCGAGCAAGCTCGCTCCCACAGGGTTCTCTGTGTTGCCCGAATCCGCGTAATCGGCATAGGGGACGGCCTTCATAGGCCGTTCCCCTGCCACACCACCCGGCATGCGGGTCCGCACCGGGCGGTTCGAGAGATTGAGGTCAGGAGAGACGCGGTAAACCCGTTCTGTCGAACCACGCTATATCGAGCACTCGGTTGAGTTCAAGAGCGCTATTGCGCCACCAGCAGCGAGAGCTTCCCGCCACTTTGCGAGCAGTAGCCTCACCTGCACCCAACCTGCGTAGCTCTCGATAGATCGTTGAACTACGCCGCCATTGCTTGAGCTGGATTGCTCGTAGTCGGTGTCGTATCCATTCATCTAACTCTCGCCAGATTCTGGGA
>NZ_FMUZ01000063.1:0-10629 GCF_900101575.1 Pseudomonas sp. NFACC37-1
TTGCATCAATGCTGAATGTGCCGCCTTCGCGAGCAAGCCCGCTCCCACAGGGGAAACGCGGTCCCCATCAAGAACCAGGTCGGCTATAAGGCCGCCTCGTCCTGGCTTTTGATCTGGGGGCCCCGTTAACCACGCTGGCCGAACGCAGGTATTGTGGAGTGGGCATCCCGGCATGGATGCCGGGATAGCCGCGCTGGGCCATGGATGGCCCTTCGCGGCGGGCCCACGGAGCAATGCCGGAGTGAGGGCACACCGAGCCTAGGCGAGGTGCCGAGTGGTGGGGCATAAAGCGTTTTGCTTACTTTTGCGCTTCTCAAAAGTGAGCCGCCGTAAGGGCGGAACCATAAGTCGCCGTTACGAAAAGAACGGATATGTACTCGGTCAACAACATCCAGGCCGGCTACCAGGCCGCCTCGTCAACAAGCCTCACCCCCAACGCCGAGGCTCCCCAACCAACTGCCCCTGCACCCCAAACAACCCCATCTCCCGAATCACCGCCAACTCCCCCTCCGTCTCAACCCGCTCGGCAATCAACGGCAAATCGATACTGTGGGCCGCGCGCTGAATAGCCTCAATGAACAAACGCTTATCACTTTCCTGATCAATGGCGCGGATATAACTGCCATCGATTTTCAAGTAAGCCAGCCCCAGCCGCGACAGGTTGCCGATCATGCTGAACCGCCCACCAAAACGCTGCAGGCTCAAGGAGAAACCAAGTTCGCGCAAACGCCGGGTCAACTGCTCCAGCACCGCTTGCTCCGGCAATTGCTCTTCGCCAATTTCCAGGGTCAAGCGCGGCCCAAGGTTGGAATGGGCCCGCAGGATCTCAAAGATCTTGTTCAGCGCCTGAGGATCGGCCAAGGTCGCCGAAGACAGGTTCAACGCCAGGGACTGTTCATGCCCGGCCATTTGCCTGAGCACTTGCTCGAGCATCAAACGGTCCAGGCGCGCGGTCCAGCCGAAGCGCTCCAACCAAGGCAGGAAACGCCCGGCGGGGATGGTCTGGCCCTGCTCGTCCAACAGCCGCGACAACACTTTGTAATGCAGCACCACCTGGGTGTCCTGGGCGGCCACCACCGGCTGGAAGTACAGCTCGAAGCGCTGATGACTCAAAGCCTGGTCGAGCAAGGTGTGCCAGGCATGGTGATCGTCGCCGACACTGGCCGCCAGGCTGTGGTCCAGGCAGGCCCAGCCGGGTTCGCCCTGGCTTTCGGCCTGGGCCAGGGCCTGGTCGGCAAGCTGGAGCACCGCTTGCGGCGAGTCGCCGTGGACAAACGGCGCCAGCCCGATGGAGGCCACCGACGCCACGTCAGTCGCGCCAGTGGCGTGCAGGCTCGCCAACGCGGCTTCGAGGTTCTGCGCCAGTTGCAGGGCTTCCTCGCGCACCAGCCCGGGGGCCAGCACCGCGAACTCGCCGCCGCGAATACGCGTGACCAGGTTGAGGGTTTCCGGATAGCGGGCGCACTCACGCTGCAATTGCTCGCCCACGGCCTGGAGCAACTGGTCGGTGCGCTGCCCGCCCAATCGCTGGTTCAAACCGGCCAGGTCCTTGACCCGCAGCAACAGCAGATAACCGGAACTGGCCTGCTCCGGATTACTCACCCGGGCATTGAGCTGCATTTCGAAATAGCGTCGGTTGGCCAGGCCCGTGAGGGTGTCCTGGTAGGACTCGACCCGCAGTTTCTCGCTGCGCTCGGCCTGCTCCTGGAACAGCGCCTTGAGCTTCTCGACCATCTGGTTCATCGCCTGCACCACACGCCGCAACTCAGGCGTACGGGGCAACTCCGGCAGGCTCAGGAACTCACGTCGGGCGATGGCATGGGATTGATGCACCATGTAATCCAGCGGCTTGAGTTGGCGCCGCAGCAGCAAGGCCCCCAGCACCGCGCTCACGGCGCCGCACAGCAGCAGCCAGCCCAGGCTGCCCAGGGCGCTCTGCCAGAGCTTGGCGAGGGCGAACATCGGGTGGCTGACCACTTCGACCCGCGCGGCCTGTTCCCAGCCGCGGCTGACGATGGCATCGCCGCCAGCCGGCTCCAGGCCGATGAGCTTGATGAACCACTGCGGCACGCTGCCGGCGTCCGGTGTGCCGGTGCGCTCGACCAGAGTCCTGTCGGTGGCCACGTCTACCACGCGAATGCTGGCGTAGTAGCCGCTGTCAAAGATCGAGCTGACCATCAGCTCCACCATCGCCGGGTCGTCGATGTTCGGCGTCAGCGACAGGGCCAGCGCCGTGGCCGCGTCCTGGGCGTGGGAGCGCAACTGGTTGACGTACTGGGCCCGCGAGCTCTCCAGGCTGACCATGAAGCTGCCGCTGAAGGCAACCACCAGGAACAGACAGATAGCGATCAACAGCTGTTTGAACAAGGACATCTGAGCGCGCGCTCCTAGTTAGTCGTCTCGACCGGAAAACCTTCGGCCTGCATTTTTTTCAACACATCCTGCCACCGGGACAGGCGCTTGGTGTCACCCACTTTCTTGTTGCCCTTGGCGCCCGGCAGCCACAGCCCTTCGGCATTGAAAGAGTAGACCGGGAGCAAGTCGGTTCGCTGGCCGGCCGGCAGGATGCCGTCGATCAGGCTGTCGAGTACCAGCGGCATCGCCTCGGGCGTGGCGTAGTAGGTGAGCACCATGTGCGCACGGTTCTGCCGCAAGGCCTTGACGTAGGTGATGCGCAGCTTGTCACTGGACACCCCGAGATGACGCAGGCTGAAGTACTTGGCGATGGCGTAGTCTTCGCAATCGCCAGCGCCCTTCCACAAGGCCTGGATCGGGGTTTCCCAGTAGTCGACCTCGCGCCACAGGTCGATGTCTTCCACGTAGCGCACCTGTTTGTTGAAAAACAGGTTCACCACCTTGAGCTGTTCGAGTTCCGGAATCTGTTTCTGGGTCGCCAACAGTTGCTGCCATGCGTCGATCCGTTGCTGACCTTCGCCCAAGGGACCATATAACGCTTGCGCCCGCCGGCTGATCTGCGCAAAGTCCCAGTCGGCCTGCAGGCCACCCAGCATCAGGCCGGCCAGTAACAATGCCGAACACAGCCAGCGCAAGGACCTGAGGACAGGGAACGGTGCAGCCAAGGGAAATACGTCCGAAAAGGGTCGTTGGAAATTCGTTGGATGGTGACGCCTGGCCCACTAAAAGACAATGGCAAGGTGCGATCACCGCAGGCAGACTAAACTTTAGTTCAGGAACCTCCGGTCGAGAGACTTTGACGGCTCACCAACCTGTAACTAACGTGAGCCTGGATCCAATTTTTACTACCAATCAGGGTGCGTTGTCGTGACACAGAAGCCCAAACCGCTCAGCACTATCCAGATCAACGGCCCCATTCCCGCTGACCAGGCACGCTCGATCATCGAAGAGTCTCTGCGCGAGGCCATCCTCGATGGGCGCTTGCCTTGCGGTACCGCCCTGCGCCAGCAGGAACTGGCCGACCTGTTCGGCGTGAGCCGCATGCCGGTGCGCGAGGCGTTGCGCCAGCTCGAAGCGCAGTCACTGCTCAATGTGGTTCAGCATAAGGGCGCCGTCGTGGCACCGTTGATCACCAACAATGCGGTAGAAACCTATGCCCTGCGTTCGGTCCTGGAATCGTTCGCCTTGCGCCTGTCCATCCCCTTGCTCGATGACAGCGACCTGGCAATGGCCGCCCAGTACATCGAACAGCTGGAAATGGAAACCGAACACGCCGAGATCGGCAAGCTCAACCGGCTGTTCCACATGTCGCTTTATCACAAGGCCCCCAACAGCAAGCTGCTGGACCTGATCGAGCGCGAGCTCAATGAAGAAGAGCGCTTCCTGCGCTTTCATCTGTCGTCCATGGGCCTGGGCAAGTTGAGCCAGGACGATCATCGCGCGCTGCTCGAGGCCGCGCGAGCCAAAGACATCGATAAAGCAATCGTATTGCTGGAACTGCACCTGGAAAAAGCCTCTGTCACCATGCGCCGGTACTTGGAACAGCCGTCGAAGCTGTGATCCCATGTCGGCGCTCCGTCCGGCGTAAAAATTTCTTACATATCCTTCCGACTCACTTGTCGCCAGCGCGGCACGGCCTCGCCGTGGCTGCGGCTCGTCGCCCCATCAGTTCAATGGCACTGCCATCGATTTGGGCTCACTCTTGCGCTTGTCGATTCAAAACAGACCTGAAGAAGTCAACGCCTGGCTGAGGCCAGGCGAATCGAAGCCAATACGCAAGGAGCGTCGTCCAACCGGCGGGATGATCGGATGTCCGACCGACGTCCTGCCCATAACATAAAACTTCCTTACTCCCCGATCCCTGAAGTGCTCCGAGTGAGGCATTCACTCGAACTATTCGATTCTGATACTCCTAAATCGGAAGGAGCTTCTTCGCCTCAATAAAACTTATATTAAAAGTTTTAAAAGCCCTCTTCGCGCCCAATAAAATGCCCACTTTAAATAATTAAAAAAGTACTTGCCGCTTACTTGCTCCGTGTATTAGTTTTTTATTCGCCGCGTTACTTGCGGCCCTTCCGACATGCGACAACCCAATCAAACATGGGCATCGCAAGCCGAAAGCACGATTTAAAGAGAATACTTAAGCCACTTTGGCAATTCATGGATTTCGGTTCAGGCACCCGCTCGCCCTCACTAACTAACGAGCCGCCTTCCGGACAAAACATCATTGATGAGGACGTTCCAATGCAGCCATCCAAAGAACAACTATCTCTCAAAAAACACGAACTTGGCCAACACCCGGTTTTTTCCGAGATTACATCAATCGATCTGTTACGCCGCTTTATGGAAAGCCATGTCTTTGCCGTCTGGGACTTCATGTCGCTGACCAAGCGACTGCAACGTGAGCTCACCTGTGTCCACCTGCCCTGGCTGCCGCCGGCCGACCCCCACGCGGCCCGCTTGATCAATGAAATCGTGCTGGGGGAAGAGTCGGATGACCGCCCTGGCGCCGGCTATTGCAGCCATTTCGAACTGTACCTGGATGCCATGCGGGAAATCGGCGCCGATACCCGCGCCATCGAGCAGTTCATCACCCTGCAGCAGGAAGGCGTCAGCCCCGAGACCGCGCTGGACAGTGTCGAGGTCGAACCGGCGGCGGCGCGGTTCGTCCGCCAGACCTTGCACACCGCCCTGCATGCCCCGGCCCACAGCGTGGCCGCCGCCTTCGTGCATGGTCGCGAGAGTGTCATCCCGCAGATGTTCCAGCGCATGTTGGACGCCTGGGGCATTGGCCTGGATCAGGCACCGACCTTTCGTTATTACCTGCAACGGCACATCGAAGTCGATTCCGAAGACCACGGGCCGGCGGCAGAAAAACTGTTGGCACGGCTGATCGATGGCGACCCGCAGCGCGAAACCGAAGTCCTGGCCGCCGCCCTCGCCGCCGTCCACAGCCGCGCGGCCTTGTGGGACGGCCTGCGCCAGAGCATGACCCAACCGGTTGCGCAGGTGACGCCATGAACGCCATCCCCTACCAATCCTTCGCCGACGCCTGGGAGAGCCGCGCCACGATCCGTACTCGGCCACGGCGGCGGGTCGAAGACGACGACAAGCTGATTTTCCCCATGAGCCGCCAACCGCTGGTGCACAGCCAGACGTTCCTCAGCCACTGTGCGCAACTGCGCGACTTTGTGCTGGTGCAGAGCCTCTACAAGTTCATCAACGACGTGGTGATTTTCGAGACCGAACTGGTGGACCACACCGCCCGGCGCATCGCCAAGAACCGCTTCGGCATCGAATTCCCGTTCGCCTGCCGCTACGACGCGATGACCGTGGTGGTGGACGAGGATTACCACGCGCTGGTGGCGATGGACTTCATGCAGCAGACCATCGACATGACCGGCATCGATCCCATCCCGCTGCCTGGGCAGATCGAACTCAGCCGCGCCATACCGGCGACCCTGGCCCGAGCGCCGGAGCATTTGCTCAGCGCCGTGGAGCTGATCTGCATCGCCATCGCCGAGAACACCGTGACCAACGAAGTGGCCGCCTTCGCCCGGGACGATTCGGTCAAGGCTTCGATCAAGGGGTTGATGGCCGATCACTTGCTCGACGAAGGCCGGCACTCCGGTTTCTGGACGCGACTGGTGCAGATGTACTGGCGCACCGCCCCCGAAGAGGATCGCGCAGCGATCGCGCGCTTGATGCCCGGTTTCATCGCCCAGTACCTGGCGAGCGACCTGCAACAAGCGTTCGACTTCGAGCTGATCGCGCACCTGCCCGTCGACGAATCGGTACGCCAGTCGTTGCGTGAAGACGCCAGTGCGCTGGCGTACCCCATCAATCGTTTTCACCCGTTGGTGGGCAACATCACGCGCTTTTTCCGCGGCAGCTCGATGCTCGCGTCGCCCTGCGTACGCGACGCCCTTGCTGATTACCTGACTCCATGAGGACCTTCCGATGAGACGCCTCGACATTGCAGTGCCTGGCACCAGCCAGGCCATGACCGAACTGGCCCACGAACTGGAGCTGCACGGCCACGCAGTGGTTCGGCACTCGCCGGCCGGCCACGATGCGGTCGACCTGTTGATCGACGACGGGACGACACCACAAGCCATTGAAGCCCGCTCGCGCCTCCAGATCCGCGTGGCGCTGTGCACGCTGCCCGCTGAAGCATTGCCGCAACCGGTACTGGTTTTTCGCGACGGTGGGCAGCGGCTGTTGTGCCAGGAAGTGATCGCGCCGCAACGCGATGGCAATGGCCAGTCCTTGCGCCTGCGTACGCTGGCGACGCTGGTCGAGACCGGCGCACGGCTGGTCAGCCAGTTATCCCGGGACGAAACCTGTTTCGATCACTGGCCAACGGTAGACGCTGACGCTGTCGACCAGCCCCTGCTCGGGCTCGATGCGTTGGAGCCGCTGGCCTTCGAGCACGGCCTCAATCGGCCGGCGGTGCCCTGGCTACTGGCCGCCGCCGACGTGCCAGTGATGCACAGCATTGAACAACGCCTGCTCGATGACGCGACGCAACCAGCCCTGTGGGTCGATGGGCAATTCATCGACTACAAATCCTTGCGCCGCCTGGCGCTGGGGTTGCAACAGCCGATGTTGCAGAGGTTAAGCGGCGCGGCCAAGCGCCCCTTGGTGATCGGTGTCTGCCTGCCCAAGTCCGCGCACCTGTATGCGGCGATCCTGGCGGTGCTGGGCTGTGGGGCGGTGTACCTGCCGCTGGACCCGCAGCATCCGGCGCAACGTCGGCGCTTCATCCTGGAAAATGCCCAGGCGGACCTGCTGCTGCACGACGGCAACAGCGACCTCGGCGACCTCTCGGTGCCAACGCTGAATGTCCATCAACTGCCAGCGCCCAAGCCCGGCATCCCGGCTTCGCTGATCCGCCGCACGGTGAACATCGACGAACCGGCCGTGGCGATCTACACCTCCGGCACCACCGGCCAACCCAAAGGCGTGTTGCTCAGCCACCGCAACCTCAGCCATTTCTGTGCCTGGTACGGCGACTACGTCGGGTTGCAGCGCGACAGCCGGGCGTTGCAGTTTTCCACCATCAACTTTGACGCGTCGCTGTTGGATATCCTGCCGACCTTCATCCACGGCGCCCTGCTGGTGGTGCCCAGCGAAGACCAGCGCCGCGACCCGCAGCAATTGGTCGCGTTGATTCACCAGCAGCACATCAGCCACGCCTTTCTGCCGCCTGCGCTGCTGAGCGTCATGCCCCTGGATACGCCGCTGGGCCTGACACACCTGATCACCGGGGGCGATGTCTGCGAGCCGTTCGTGATCGAGCAACTCGCGCCACAATGCCAGTTCCACAACATCTACGGCCCGACCGAAACCACGGTGCTGGCGTCCACACGCCAGTTCGGTGTCGGCGACAACAACCGCAACCTCGGCGTGCCCATCGCCAATGGCCGGGTCCTGATCCTGGACGAACAGTTGCAACCGGTTCCCCAGGGTGTCGCCGGCGAGTTGTACATCGCCGGCCCGGGCGTCGGCCTCGGCTATCTGAACGATCCGGCGCTGACCGCGACGCGTTACCACGACCTGACGCTGCCCACCGGGCAAGCGCTGCGGGTCTATCGCACCGGCGATATCGGCCAGTGGACCGACAACGGCATCGAACTGTGCGGCCGCCGCGATAACCAGGTGAAGATCCGCGGTTTTCGGGTCGAGCCCGAGGAAATCGAACACTGCCTGCGCGACAGCCAGCTGTTTCGCCAGGTGGCGGTGGGGGTCGATGAAAAGCGGCGGATCCTGGCGTTCCTGGTTCACCCCGAACAGGCGCACCCCGGCGCGGCCCTCCAGGCGCTGCGCGAGCATGTGCAGAACAGCTTGCCCAGCTACATGCACCCGGCGGCCTACGTCGAATTGCCCAGCCTGCCCTACACCAGCAACGGCAAGGTCGATCGCCGGGCATTGCTCGCCATGGCGGTGCAAGTGCACGTCGACGGCCAACGGCGCCAACCGCAGAACGCCCTGGAAACACAACTGCAGCAACTGTGGGCCGAGCTGCTTGAATTGCCGGTCGACGACATCGCCACCGACGAGAGCTTCTTCAACCTTGGCGGGCACTCGATCCTGCTGTCGCGACTGCTGCTGGGCATCCGCCAGGTGTTCGGCCGCAGCCTGTCGATCAACCGCTTCATCGAGGCACCGACGCTGATGACCTTGGCGAAGCTGCTGGACGACCCGGAACACAGCAACGCATCGGTCCTCAGCCCCCAGGCCTTCATCGATGCCGAGGCCGAGCTCAACCTTGATCCGCTGCCCATCAGCCAATGCGGCGATGTGCACAAGGTGGTGGTGACCGGCGCCAACAGCTTTCTCGGCGTGCACATCGTCGAAGCGCTGCTGGCCTGGGGCGCCACGGAAGTCGCGTGCCTGGTACGCGCGAGCGCCGAACACAGCGCGGCTGAACGTTTCTCCCAGGCCCTGCGGGACAATCACCTGACCCACCTGGACCTGGACCGTGTCAGCGTGTACGCCGCCGACATCACCCAACCGCAATTGGGTTTGCCGGACGACGTCTACGCCCGCATCGATAGCACTTTCGGAGCGCTGGTGCACAACGCCGCCCACGTCAACCATGTACTCGACTACGGGTCGTTGGCGCGGGACAACGTCGAGCCGATTTTCGAGTGCTTGCGCCTGTGTGAAGGGCGCAGCAAGAAAATCTTCAATTTCGTCTCCACGCTGTCCGCCTCCAGTGCCCTGGATGCCGACGGCCAGGTGCTGGAACAGCCGGCCGCCGAGACGCCGCCGATCTACATCAAGAACGGCTACAACCTGTCCAAATGGGTCGGCGAACGGATCCTGCAACGGGCCCGCGATCGCGGGGTCTGGGTCAACCTGTTCCGCCCCGGCAACATCAGCTTCAACAGCCTGACCGGGGTCTGCCAGCCCCACAAGAATCGCTTGATGCTGATGCTCAAGGGCTCGATCCAACTCGGCCAGGTGCCAGACCTGTCACTCAATTTCGACCTGATGCCGGTGGATTTCCTGGCCCGCTTCATCGCCTTCCACGCCAGCCGCTACCAGCCCACCCAAGCGGTGTTCAACCTGCACAACCCGCAGCCTTTGAGCTGGGACGCTTACGTCGCGTCATTTCGCGATAGCGGCCGGGAATTTTCGCTGGTGAGCGTCGCCGAGTGGCAACGGCAACTGGCGCGGGTCGATGCCGACAATGCGTTGTTTGGCGTGCTGGGTTTCTACCTCAACGGCTTCGAGGAGGACATCGGCGATATCTCGCTGATCAGCCACGACAACGCCCGTGCCGGCGTGCGGCAGATGGGCGCCAGCTATCCGGAAAAGTCCCCGGCCCTGCTACGTCGCGGCGCCGACTACCTCAAGGCCATCGACTTCATTTGAAACACCCTCAACCCAAAGCAAGGAGCAAGACCATGAGTGCATTGCAACCCGACACCCTGATCAAAAACCCCCACGCCTGCCAGGTCGAAACCTCGGTGGAGGTCACGGCCGACGCGGCGCGCGTCTGGGACGTGGTGGGTGATTTTGGCGGATTCAACCGCTTCATCCCGGCCCTGGAGCACATCGAAATGACCGGCGAGGGCGTGAGGTCCCTGCGCAAGAAATTCTTCCGCGATGGGCAGAACCTGGTGGTGGAACAGCTCAACAGCCGTGACGACCAGGCCATGCACATGACCTGGACGCTGATCTACAACACCCTGGGCATCGACAACCTGTGGGCGGCCATGCGCGTCGAACCCCTGGCAGACAACCGCTGCCGTGCCACCTGGACCATCATCGCCGACCACACCGACGCCCACACCCCGTCGGGCTTCAGGGATTTCCTCCAGGGCTTCGCCGATGAGGCGATGGGGAATGTGCAGGAGATGTTCAAATAAGCACCCGTCCCTTGTGGGAGCGGGCTTGCTCGCGAAGGCGGCGGGTCAGTTGCCGGTGAACTGATCGTCCCCACGCTCTGCGTGGGGATGCATCCCGTGACGCTCTGCGTCACCTTCCAGAAGCGGAACGCGGAGCGTCCCTGGCGGCATTCCCACGCAGGAGCGTGGGAACGATCGAACCGCCAATCCTCTGTGGAAGCGGACTGAACTGGTCAAGTAATCCCGGACACCGATTACGGTGTTTATGCCGCTTTTTGCTCCATGGCTATTGGCGACAGGTAGTTGTTGTAGCTGTGGAGCCTGGTGCGGTTGTAGTACATGAAGAAACGCACCA
>NZ_FMUZ01000051.1:0-28696 GCF_900101575.1 Pseudomonas sp. NFACC37-1
CATCGACATAGTCGTTCTTGTTGCTTTTGACGTAAGGACGTACATGTTGGGCTGCTATGAGTTTGGGTTGATGGCCACAACTGACTGCGAATCGGCCCATGAAATGCGCACCGCCGCAGGCTTCCATAGCCAGGGTGCAAGCGGGCAGTTGAGCAATGAAGGCAAAAACCTGAGCGCGTGAAACCTTGGCACGGAACAGGTGGCGCCCGCGGTTATCTTGACCGTAGAAGTGGAAGCAGTTTTTGCCTAGATCCAAGCTGGTAATAGCAAGATTGTCAGTATTCATGGCGGCGGTCTCCGGTAGATCCCCCAGTGAAAGCTTAGCTTTCACTGGGGGAGGTCTGAGAGGACCATTGCATTAGGATTGGTGGCGTAGCGGCTATTGTGTGAGCGCCGTTGCCCCCGTGGGAGCTAGCCTGCTTGCGATGACAAGCCCACAGCCACGGCAATTGTCACGCCGTACGCGCGAGCTTCTCTTCCTCACCCAGGCACGCCGCCGCCGTGAACAGCACATCCGTCGACGAGTTCAACGCCGTCTCCGCCGAGTCCTGCAGGACACCGATGATGAAGCCCACCGCGACCACTTGCATGGCGATCTCACTGGGAATGCCAAACAGGCTGCACGCCAGGGGAATCAGCAACAGCGAACCGCCGGCCACCCCGGATGCACCGCACGCGCAAATCGCGGCGACAACGCTCAGCAGCACGGCGGTTGGCACGTCCACCACAATACCCAGGGTGTGCACGGCCGCCAGGGTCAGTACGGTGATGGTGATGGCGGCGCCGGCCATGTTGATGGTCGCGCCCAGGGGGATCGACACCGAATAGGTGTCTTCGTGCAGGCCCAGGCGTTTGCTCAGTTCCAGGTTCACCGGAATATTCGCCGCCGAACTGCGCGTGAAAAACGCCGTGATGCCACTTTCCCGCAGGCAGGTGAACACCAGTGGGTAAGGGTTGCGACGCAGTTTCCAGCACACGATGAGTGGGTTGACCACCAACGCCACGAACAGCATGCAACCGATCAGCACGGTGAGCAGGTGCAAGTACCCCAGCAGGGCGCCGAAGCCGGACGTGGCCAGGGTCGAGGCCACCAGCCCGAAAATCCCCAGCGGGGCGAAACGGATGACCAGGCGCACGATCACCGTCACGCCGTTGGACAGGTCTTCGAGCACGGTACGCGTGGTCTGGCCCGCATGACGAATGGCGATGCCCATGCCGATGGCCCAGGCCAGGATGCCGATGAAGTTACCGTCCATCAGCGCCCGGACCGGGTTATCCACCACGCTCAGCAGCAGGCTTTGCAGCACCTCGCTGATGCCACCGGGCGCCGTGACCGCGACGTCTTGGGCCGACAGCACCAGGCTGGACGGAAACAGCGTACTGGCAACCACCGCGACCACCGCTGCGGCGAAGGTGCCCAGCAGGTAGAGGAACAGGATGGGGCGGATATGGGTTTCCTGGCCGTGTTTGTGGTTGGCGATGGACGCCATGACCAGCACGAACACCAGAATCGGCGCCACGGCCTTGAGTGCGGACACGAAGACCTTGCCAATGAACGCGGTGGATTTCGCCAGGTCGGGCGCCAGCCATGCCAGGACAATACCGGCGATCAGGCCAATGATGATTTGCGTCACCAGGCTGGTGCGTTTGAGGCGTTGCAAAGGGGTAACGGACGAAGCTGTCATAGCGGCATCTCTGATTTTATTGTGTTCAACGGTCGACGAATCAGGCAACAAGCGGGCAGGCCACATGAGCGGACCGAGAGAAAGTACGGCATTTGCAGGCCGCGGACTTTATCACAGCCGATGAAAAATCTGACGGACCTGTGACAGTCCGTCACCCTTATCCGGGCCATGCCGAGCGTTTGTATGACGCACGCATTCTGTTAGGCTTTGTCGCTCTCACTTTCTTTCCGCCAGCGGGCCTCCGGCTAACGCTGGTGTCGTCGTTTTGCTGGAGTTCTGCATGTTGTTACCCATTTTCCTGTTGTCGGCCGCCGGTTTTACCGTGCTGACCACGGAATTCGTCATCGTTGGCCTGTTACCGTCCATTGCCCGCGACCTGCATGTCACCATTCCCCAGGCGGGGCTGCTGGTGACGTTGTTCGCGTTCACAGTAGCGGCCTTCGGGCCATTCCTGACGGCCTGGTTCGCTCGCTTCGAGCGGCGCAAGCTGTTTATCAGCGTGCTGGTGATGTTCGGCCTGGCCAACCTGTTGGCCACCTTCGCTCCCAACATCTGGGTGATGGCCATTGCCCGGTTGATCCCGGCCCTGGGCCTGCCGGTGTTCTGGGCGCTGGCCAGTGAAACGGCGGTGGACATTGTCGGGCCGCAGCTGGCCGGGCGGGCCATCGCCCGGATCGGTTTCGGCATCGTCTGCGCCACGGTGTTCGGCATTCCAGTGGGCACGTTGATTGCCGATGCGTTTGGCTGGCGCAGCGCGTTTGCGATCCTGGCGGTCATTGCCTTCGCCAAGGCCTTGTTGCTGTTTATCTATTTGCCGAAAACCAATTTGCACCAGCATCAGGTGAGCTTCCGCTCCCAGTTGAAGATCCTGCGCAGCCCACTGATGCAGGGGCACGTGCTGTTGTCGATCCTGGTGTTCAGCGGCATGTTCACCGCCTACACCTATCTGGCGGACATCCTCGAGCGCCTCGCCGGATTCGATGGCACCCTGGTGGGCTGGTGCCTGATGGGCTTTGGTGCAGTCGGGCTACTGGGCAATTCCCTGGGCGGCCGTGCGGTGGACCGGCATCCGTTGATTGCGTCGATGGTGTTCTGCCTGTTCCTGATCGGCGGCATGGTGGCGTTGGTGCCGAGCATTCATTCGCCCCTCGCGCTGGCGGCGGCGATGGGCATCTGGGGCGTGACCCAGGCCGCGTTGTTCCTGGTCAGTCATGTGCGGCTGATGAAGGCGGCCCCGCAGGCGCCGGCGTTTGCCGCCTCGTTGAACATTGCCGGGGCCAACCTGGGGATTGGCCTGGGGGCGATGGTCGGTGGCCGAGTCATCGATAACCTGGGCCTGGGCAGTGTCGGCTTCGCGGCAGCCGGGTTCATCTTTGTATCGATTCTGCTGGCGTTGCTGCTGATGACCGTCAAGCCCCGCGCGACTTGCATGGATGGTTAAGCGCTGAACAGCTCGCGACGCGCACCTTCGGCAATCGCAACGATGCCGGGGTGGCTGACCTTGCGCTCCACGGAAATGGCGTAGAAGGATTCACTCACCGCATCGGTCTGGCCGATCACTTCTACGCCGTATTGGCGCTTGACCTCTTCGGCGATCACGCTCGGGCCAATGAAAATCCCGCTGCCGGATTGACCGAAGGCTTGCATCAGCGCGCTGTCGTCGAATTCGCCGACGATGCGCGGCTGGATCTGTTGTTCGGCGAACCAGCGTTGCAGGCGCCTGCGCACCACGGTCTCCGGCCCGGGAATCAGCAGCGGAGCGTCATTCAGGCCATGGGGGAAGTCCTGTCCGTAGCGTTCGGCCAGCGCGGCGGTGGCGAAAAAACTGATCCCGCATTCCCCCAGTTTCTGGCTGTAGCCCTTGATGTCCAGGTGAGTCGGCATCGGGCTGTCGGAAATCACCAGGTCCAGGCGCTGGATCGCCAGGTCCGCCAGTAGCCGTTCGAGCTTGTCCTCGCGACAGGTGATGCGCAGCGGCTCACTCAACTCCATGGTCGGCGCCAGCAGTCGATAGACGATGGATTTGGGCACTACGTCCGCCACCCCGACCCGGAACAGGGTTTGTTGTTCGTTGGGCTGGGCCCGCAGCATGAGTTCCAGTTCACCGCCCAACTGGAACATGTGTTCGGCGTAGGGGAGCGTCTGGCGGCCGGCTTCGGTCAGTTCCAACTGCCGCCCGACACGACGAAACAACTTGATGTTATACGTCTGCTCGAACAGGGAAATCTGGCCGCTGATGGTCTGTGGCGTCAGGTTCAACTGCTCGCACGCGCGCACGATGCTGCCGGTTTTCGCCACCACCCAGAAGTAATGCAGTTGTCGATAATTGAGCATGGGGTCACATTGCTTCGTAAAAACCGAAGTATAACCGCTAAAAATACGAATTTTCCTGAAGTATTCGCGTCTCTAGAATGCCTCGCCATTGGTGGGCCACTTTTTGTGCTCCTTTTATTCTCCCAAGAGGTATTCATTCCATGACATACAAATCCCTGGGGCTGGCAGCCCTGTTGGTGATGTCCGTAACGACACTGGCGGGTTGTGAACAGGCTGAAAAAAGTGCCCAGCAACTGATGGGACAGGCAGCGGAAACCGCCAAGCAGGCCATCGACGACACCCACAAGGCCGCCGAACAGGCGATCAGCGAAGCCACCGGTGGCTTGATCAGCCCGAAGAAAGAGCCAGCGGACGAAGCTGACGAAACACAAACACCTACCAAAACCATCTAACGCGTCACATCAGTCAGGACTGACCCATGGATTATCTTTTACAGCTCGCCGCCAGCCCCACCGCGTGGATTGCCCTGGCGACTCTGGTCGTGATGGAAATCGTGCTTGGCATCGATAACCTGATCTTCATTTCGATTCTGACCAACAAGCTGCCCGTACAGCATCGTGCCAAGGCGCGGCGGATCGGTATCGGCATGGCACTGATCCTGCGCCTGGGCTTGTTGAGCACCATTGCCTTTATTGTGCAGTTGACCGAACCGGTCATCGAAATCCTGGGCCAGGCATTCTCCTGGAAAGACATGATCCTGATCGCCGGTGGCCTGTTCCTGCTGTGGAAAGCGACCACTGAAATCCACCACAGCATGGATCCTGCGCCAAATGATCCCAAATCGGCCACGTCCGGCGTGACCCTGGGCTTTGCCGCGGCCATCGGTCAGATCCTGATGTTGGACCTGGTGTTTTCCATCGACAGCATCATCACCGCCGTGGGCATGACCGAGCATTTGCCGATCATGATCATCGCCGTCGTCGTATCGGTGCTGGTGATGCTGTTGGCGGCTGAACCGCTCGCCAAGTTCATCAATGACAACCCGACGGTAGTCATGCTGGCCCTGGGCTTCCTGATCATGATCGGCATGACGCTGATCGCCGAAGGCTTCGGCGCCCATGTACCGAAAGGCTATATCTATGCGGCCATGGCGTTCTCGGCGGCGATCGAGGTGTTGAACATGTTGTCCCGTCGGGCCAAGGAAAAGGCGCTGGCCGACAACGCCTGATTCCAGGCAGACAGAAACCCCCCGGGTCCAGGCCCGGGTGGCTTTTTTTATTTGAGCGTTATGGGTTTGAACGTGAAGGGTCAGTGTGCGGCGGCGTGGCGTCGGGCAGGTTTGGCGGCTTTTTCCGATGGCGCAGGTGGCGCATGATGATGGCGCCGAGCGATTCGAAGCACTCCCCACAGCATGGCCGTGGCTACGCTCAGCCAGCCGAATATCAGCATCAGGATTGTCGTGGTCAGGCTCATTCGTGCCTCCTTCTATCCCCGGTTCGGGATATCGCACCCAGTACAATGGACAGTCTAGTCGCTCAAGTGTTGCAACTGATCGATCCATGGCGTCGTGGTTCGGATCGGTTCGTTCTATTGCCGCCGTAAAACGATGGTTATGGCTATACCCAGGGCTGTGCGCACCTTATGATCGTCGGCCCAAGCCCGGCCCGGATACCGGGTGCCTGAACAAGAGAGTCGTCATGTCGCCGGTCATTTCATCGTTTCGATCACTGGTACTGGCGGTGTCCTGCCTCGTTGCCCTGGCGGGTTGCGCGGGCAGCGTATCGCCGCAGATCCAGCGCCTGCCCGAGCGGGTGGAGCTCAATAGCGTGCCGTTCTACCGTGGCGAAATGTACCAGGGGGCTCCGCAGTCCCTGGCCGCCTTGCTGACGTTGCAAGGCACTGTCATCACCCCGGGGCTGCTGGAAAAACCATTGCACCTGCCCGGTGGCGAAGCCGGTTTGCAGCAGAATATGCCCACCCTGGCGCGGGAGTACGGGTTGCTGGTGTATCCCCTGGACGCCAAGCTGCCTGCGCTGTTGGAGCAGGTCGCGGCGGGCTATCCGGTGCTGGTGCGCTATATCGACGGTTCGGCGTTCTGGGCCGCGCCTCGGTATGGGATTCTCGCCGGCTACAACCGTCAGAAGCAGACGGTGTTGCTGCGTGCAGGCATGAACCGGCGGCAGTTGATGAGCTTCAGTGCCTTCGAGTCGGCCTTCCAGAGCGCCGGCGGTTGGGCGGTGCTGCTCCAGCGACCCACGCAGCTTCCCGCCAATGTCGACGCGCAGCGTTGGCTGAAAGCGGCGGCTGATCTGGGGGGCGAAGGGCAGGAACAAGCCGCAGCGCGGGCCACCAAGGCCCTGGGCGCTGCACATTGATCAAGCGCTCCGTTCGTCACTTGCCGGGCACGACCCGGCGGGCTTGAGGCTCCTATCGTCAGGGTTGGGCATTTTTCCGCCCGTGATTGGAGGAGGCAAGCATGGCACAGTCGAAAACACCTTCGGGGCCGCATTCATCAGAGCATTCCAGCGGTGATGACCTGGGGTTCGATCCGGATTCGCCGGACCTTGAGGATCCTCAGGTCGACCCGGTAGGGCCGGCCAAGGCGCCCCTGGACAAGAAGGATGAGCGCAAGCCCAAGCCCTATGATCCGCTGGGGGACTTGAAGCCATAAGTAACCTGTGGGAGCAAAGCTTGCTCGCGATGGCGGCAGACCAGTCAACGGCATTGTCGACTGGCTCATCCCTATCGCGAGCAAGCGTTGCTCCCACAGGTTTAGTGCCGTTGAATTATTTGGAGGCTTCCACCACGCCACTCTGGCGGCTCTTGAGATTCTTGGCGGCCTTGTATTGCAGGGCCACCGCGGGCACGGCGGCGCTTTTTCCGGTTTCCACCCAGCTACGAATCCGGCTGGCATCGGCGAAGTGTGTGTACTTGCCAAAGGCGTCGAGGATCACCAGCGCCATCGGGCGATTGCCCATTTTCGTCACCAGCACCAGGCAGTGGCCGGCCTGGTTGGTGAAGCCAGTCTTGGTCAACTGGATATCCCAGTTGGCCTTGTGGACCAGGTGGTCGGTGTTGCGAAATCCCAGGCTGTACACAGGCTTGCGGAAAGTAACGGTCTTTTCCTTGGTCGTACTCAGTTCGCTCAGCAGTGGGTACTTGCGGGCGGCGATCAACAGCTTGGTCAGGTCCCGGGCGGTGGAGACGTTGTTGATCGACAGGCCCGTGGGTTCGACGTAATGGGTGCTGGTCATGCCCAGTGCCTTGGCCTTGGCGTTCATGGCGGCAATGAATGCCGCATAGCCGCCCGGATAGTGGTGGGCGAGGCTGGCGGCGGCGCGGTTTTCCGAAGACATCAGGGCGATCAGCAGTACGTCCCGGCGCGACAGTTCGCTGTTGAGCTTGACCCGGGAAAACACACCCTTCATCTCTGGGGTGTTGGCGATGGTGATGGAAATGTATTCATCCAGGTTCTGTTTGGCATCCAGCACAATCAGGCCGGTCATCAACTTGGTCACCGAAGCGATGGGCACCACCACGTCCGGGTTGCTGGAATAAACGACTTTATCGGTCTGCAGGTCCAGCAGCATCGCGCTGCCCGAGGCCACTTGCAGCTTGGCCGAATCCCGAGGGGCCGCGATGGTTTCCTGTGCAACGGCATTGTGCGTGATGAAGGGGCCTGTGAAAGCGATGAACAGGCTGATGATCGAAAGGCGGATTTTCACGCGAGTAGACTCGATGGAGTTGAAGGTGCCGTTGAGCAACGACTTTTAAAGAAAACGTCGCATTTTAGGAGTATGGGCGATAGCAGCGCTATATGCCTGTATCGCCAAGGCTTGTGAATAAATAAAGTTTAATGAAGGGCGATTCTGGCGAATCGAATCTGAAAATTTTGTAGTTTGCGCGATCGATACCTGGCGGCTAAGTCCGGGTCCCGGAAACACCTGTGGGAGCGAGCCCGCTTGCGATGGCAGTGTGTCAGTCAACTTGGATGTTGGCCGGTCCACCACTATCGCGAGCAAGCTCGCTCCCACAGGGTCTTTGTTGGCGCGTCTATCAGCTATGCAGCGTCTCGGCCGCGTACAACGTGTTTTCCAGCAGGCAGGCCCGGGTCATCGGGCCTACGCCGCCGGGTACCGGGGTGATCCAGCCAGCGCGGGGCAGGGCGGTCTCGTAGACCACGTCGCCCACCAGCTTGCCGTCGTCCTGGCGATTGATGCCCACGTCGATGACGATGGCGCCTTCCTTGATCCACTCACCCCTGACCAGCCCGGGTTTGCCGGCGGCCACCACCACCAGGTCGGCACGGCCGACATGCCCGGCAAGGTCCTTGGTGAAGCGATGGGTCACGGTCACGGTGCAGCCGGCCAGCAGCAACTCCATGGCCATCGGACGGCCGACGATGTTGGACGCCCCCACCACCACGGCATCGAGGCCATACAGGTCCACGCCAGTGCTTTCCAGCAAGGTCATGATGCCTTTGGGGGTGCAGGGGCGAAGCAGTGGGATACGCTGGGCCAGGCGGCCGACGTTATAAGGATGGAAACCGTCGACGTCTTTGTCCGGGCGGATACGCTCCAGCAACTTGGAGGCGTCGAGGTGTTCAGGCAGCGGCAACTGGAGCAGAACACCGTCGATGTTCGGATCGTCGTTCAGGCGGTCGATCAGATCGGCCAACGCTTGCTGGGTGGTTTCGGAAGGCAGGTCGTAGGCCTGGGAAAGGAAGCCGACCTCTTCACAGTCTTTACGCTTGTGCGAGACATAAACCTGAGAGGCAGGATCGCTGCCGACCAGGATCACCGCAAGGCCGGGCGTGCGCAGACCTTGCTGGCGGCGCTCGGTGACTCGTTGGGCGATCTGCTGGCGCAGGCTGGCGGCGATCGATTTGCCGTCGATAAGTTGTGCAGTCATTGCGCGTGGTTAACCATCGAGAGGGGAAAAAAAGAGAACGCATTCTCGCATGCCGGGGCGCGAGGGCAAAGGCGCTTGGTCTGCAAATTCCCCTAACCCCTTTAATTAAATGAATTTTTTTTAAAAAAGAGTTGACGACCTATCAGGCCGTCTATAACATTCGTCGCACTTGTCGGGCACAGCCTAGCACTGGTTAAGAAGGTGGAGCGGAGTTGGTTGTTTCAATTCGGCAAAACTGAAAGCACTTAGTTTGTAATCGTCCAAGAATACAGATTAAAAAGGCGCCCGTAGCTCAGCTGGATAGAGCATCCGCCTTCTAAGCGGATGGTCGCAGGTTCGAGTCCTGCCGGGTGCGCCAATTAGGCAGCTTTGGCACAAGTAAGGCAACAAGGCAATATGGTGGGCGTAGCTCAGTTGGTAGAGCACGGGATTGTGACTCCCGTTGTCGTGGGTTCGATCCCCATCGTCCACCCCATATTCTAGAAAGGCGCCAGATCTAACAATCTGGCGCCTTTGCTTTAAAAGCTTGATACGCGGATGTGGTGGAATTGGTAGACACACTGGATTTAGGTTCCAGCGCCGCAAGGTGTGAGAGTTCGAGTCTCTCCGTCCGCACCACCTTATAAATCAAGGCTTTACCAGCCTTAGATACCCCTCCTGTAGCACCGCTGGATTATCGCTGTAGCGAGATTGTGACAAGCCCATATCGAGAACACTGACGGCATTTCGTACCCTGGCCGGTGCAAGATGCGCGTACTTCTCGGTCATCTGGATTGTTGAATGTCCCAGCAAATCACGAATCTCAATGAGCGGCACGCCGGCGGACACCAGCCACGCTGCACACGTATGACGCAAGTCATGGATCGTGAAATCAGTTATTCCTGCCTTTATACAAGCGTTATCGAAACCCGTTGATGGGTCGGCAACTCTTGCCCCGTTTTTCCTCGTAAATACCCATGGCGTTGTTGGGCAATATTGCGCCCGAACAGCCATCCTTCCTTTAAGTGCAGCCAAAGCCCCTTCATTCAGCGGAATACTTCTCCGCTTGGCGGCTTTGGTGTGCTCCCCGTCCAGATAGATCAGCCGGTTGGCAAAATCGACCCGGCGCCATTCAAGCCCCAGCATTTCCTCTTTCCGGCATCCGGTGTTCACGGCCAGCCGGATAAAGTCCTCGAGCATGTCGCCAAAGCGCTGCTTTCTCACAATCCGACACAGGCCATCGACCTCTGCCCGGGTGATCCAGCGGACCCGGCCTTCTGGCTCTTTCAGCTTTCGGCCCTTGACCGGGTTCGGCAGTTTCCATTCCAGTTCCGTCACACACCAGTTGATGGCGGCGGACAATGCTGCCAGTTCGCGGTTGATGGTGGCCGACGACTTGCCGGCCTTGGTCCTGGCCGCCGAGTACTCCCGCACGTCCTTGCCGGAAATCTCGTTCATCATCATCCCGGCGAAGTGTCGCTGCAACGATTTGACCCGGTATTGGGTGGTCGCAAAGCTTTTCTGCGACGATGCTGCATTACCCAGGTACTCGACCATGACCTCTTCGAATGTCCTGGGAGGATCAACACCCAGCTCCTTTTGCCGCCAGGCCGCGCCGCGGTGCTCCTGCTCTAAGGCCTTGGCTGCTGCGTAGTCCTCGGTGCCAGCAGAGCGTCTAACGTACGTGCCATCTGCTGCGGTGAAACTGATCCACCAAGTTTTACCTCTTTTATAGGGCATACCTTCTCCTCGGGTACGCCGCCCGCGATCGGGAGGGTATCAGGGATACCGGCCTCGATCATCTGGACGAGCTTTTCGTAATGAACGCGCAGCGGGCCGAAGCCGCGTACGCATGGGATTTTCCCGGCCTTTGCCAGGGCGTAAGCCGTTGTGCGGCCGATGCTCAACATTTCGGCCGCCTGGCTGATGGATATCAGGCGCATTGGTGCTCCGCTCCGCGCTCGGCGGCAGACGTCTAGTGGATGGTCACGCTGTCCTGCCCAACGGCAACCTGGCGTGCCTGTTGCTCGGTGCGGAAGGACATGTGCTGCTTGATACCGCCGCAGTCGGCGATGACCCACCAGAAGCCGCCAAAGCGGTGTGGGCCCTTGATGATCTTGGTGATGGTCACTATTCGCTCCGTGCCGCTCCTGGCGGCTGAGTGATTTACGCGGGCCGCGCCTTCTGGATGATGTAAATAACGATGCAGCCGGTGGCAGCGAGCCAGGCCAGCGAGCCGAAGCCGGCAGTGATCAGGGCTGCGTCCGTTCCGTGCTCGAGCATTCCCGGGACGGCGTAGGCGAACCAGAGGAGGCTGACCAGCAGGTACAGCAGGCCAGAGATGAATATCTCGAACAGTTTTTTTGCAGACATGGGTGTGCTCCATGCCGCGCGTGGCGGCAGAAGGTGGTTAATCCATTTGGTACCAGACGTAGCAGTCGACGCCCTGGTCCTTGAGTGATTTGTGCATCGCCTGAACGCCGGCATAGCGGCGATTGCCGATACCCGCAAAAGGCGTGTCGAGGTGAAAGCCCCGGCGGTGCCAGCCAGTCGCCTCCTGGAGGTAGCCGCGCAGCCCTTTCACCCATGACTCACGAACCCCGGGCATTGGGATAACAACGCGGTCACAGTTGGCGCTGCCGCCGTCGTCCGCACATGCATTGGCGGCGGCCTGGCCGGCCTTGATGGCGATTTCTATTTTTGGCGGCAGGGTCGCGATTTCTTCTTTGTTCATGGCATAGCTCCGCCCGCCGTTCACCGGCAGGCTCTAGGGGGATTGGGGTTAGGGGAGGGTGATACCGATTTTCGCTGCAACGCCGGTGATCGCTCGGCGAAGCGCCCCGCTACGGGATTCCTCGCCAAGCCATGCGATTGTTTCGCCGAATCCTCGACGCTGGACAGTCACGCACTGGATGCTCGACCACCATTCAATATCGAGCAGCAGGGCTACCGCCAAACGCAAGGCATCGCCGTCGTCATCTAGCGGACGCCATAGACGGTACTGTTTTCGGTCGCCAATGCGCAGACAGTTTCTGGCTTTCTCGTAGCAAAGGATCGGGCCGATTCCAGCGGCACGCGCTGCACGCTCCAGCAGTTGCTGATCATTCATGGCCTCGGCCCTCGATACACGAGCCAGGCCATGTAGAGCAGGGGGAGGATCATGGCGTCACCTGTTTGATTTTGCGTTCGAGTTTGTTCCAGCGGCGGATAACCGCTTCTTCGGAGCAGGCGTGCTGGAGCTTGAATTCACAGCCGCGACATTCAACCCAGCTCGCTGCATTCGAGGCGCTGTCGATTTCGAGGTCATCGTCCCCGCACTCGGGACAAGGTTTTGGTTTTGGGTCGCTCATGACATCACCAATGCAGCAGAGAGGATGATAAGGCCCCACAGGATTGCGCTGAGGGCCAGGGCTTTGGTCATCATGGGTCAATCACTCCAGCAACTGAGCTCTTCGGCTATCTCCTCGGCCGGCTCGCCGATTTCACTGAGACGGCCTTCATACTCATAGTTGTCGTAGATCACCGAGGCGGTTTCCCAGCAGAAGGCCAGGTCTTTAGGCTTCCACCAGCCCATAACGCTCCGCATGTACAGAGCGGCGCGCAGGATCCAGTACATTTTTTTCATGCGAGTTCGTCCTTGCCGCTATAGCGGCTGACTTTGAAGGGAGAGGGGTTAGAGAGAGGGTTTGAGCTTTGCTGCTTTGAGGCAGTCGTCGCCCTGCTGCGTGATTTCCCAAATGGCAGGGCTGCGCTGCACGCGATTCAGGAGGCCTAGCCGGGTGAGCAGGTCAAACCATTGTCGGCTTATGTCCGCGTCTTGCCCGTCCTCTGCGCACTCTTGGAAGCGTTGCAGCTTGTGGATCACCTGTTCTGCGAATGGGGGCACCACTACTGCCGGCGAGGGTTGCTCAATCCCTGCCTCGGCCTTGTCGCAAAGCTCCATGACCCAATCGATCCACTCCTTCCTCTGCCGATACTGCGGCTCATCGTCGCCAATAACCGTGACTCTGTAGGCTTGGCTGCAATTGATTGACCGGACGGCGCTGATCAGATCCTTCAGCGAGGCCTGCGTTTCATCGATGCGCTGGTCCGCTGCGTTCAGGCGCTGCTGCAGGGCGTCACGCTCGCGCATCGCCAGGGCATGCTTGCCGCGCCAGTGCTGGACGGCTTCCAGCTCCTCTGCTGCTGTGACTGATGGCTGCCAGGTCATGCGCCGCTCGATCATCTGCCAGTACGATTCGTACTCCGGCCAGTCACTTTCTATGACCAGGCATTCGCGTCGTGGGAGGTGGGACAGCAGCGAGAACATCGGGTCTACCAAGCTACTGCGGTAAGACACGGGCACTTTTTTCAGGTCGCTGCGCTTGATGACGATGTAGCGGTCTTCGCGCTGAAACGGCTCGGCGTGTTCGTTTTCTACGGGCATGGCTATGTCCTTTGCCGGGGCATGCCCGGGCGGTGGAGTGGGGGATTTATGCGGCGAGTAGCTGATAAAGCTCGATGATGTCGGCGGCATTGGCGGCGACTAGGGCTTCAGCTTCGTCCGGACAGACGCTATTGCCGATTAGCCGCACCTGGTCAACTTTCTTGATTTCGCGCCACTCTTCGGCGCCGGTGACCGGGTCGACGAACAGGCCGCGTTCGATGATGTAATCCTTATCGAAGCCCTGGGCGGCCTTCAGCTCAGGCGGTTGCAGCATGCGTAGGGTGATATCCACCAGCACGTAACCGCCGACCATTACCATGTCCGCCGGATCCTTGAAGTGCTCCGGCAGGTACTCGTGCATGAAGGCGGCGCAGCGGCGGGCGCCTTCAAGCTGCTCAGGCGTCAGCGTGTTTGGCACCTGCACGGTTTCGATCAAGGCCACCCGATCTTTCGTCGGCAGCGTGTGCATCGGCTCGGTCATTGAAATACCGTCCTTCTCGCTGCCGTAGTACTTCACCAGGTAGGCGTTGATCAGTCGCTGATTGGCGCCGGACTGGCAGATGGTCGAGAGCGGCGAGTCGGCGGCACGGCCGTCACCGTCGTAGAACCCGCCGTTGGCCTGCTCGAAGAATGCAGTGACGATTCCGTGCCGGGCGGCGCCAGCCATGACGGTCTGCACTGGCTCGTCAGGCAGGCTGCCGACGGCGTTCTGGCCGAACGCGGTCATGTGAGCAGCGACGACCGCGAAGTGCCCACCTTTAACCTGTGCGACCTGAGTCCGCAACGGCTCCTGTACGTCGAAGTTGCGCTGGGCCGAGCCGTTGGCGCATTCGGCGAGGAAGGGGGCGGCGACCGGTTGCACCAGAGCGTGATGTGTGCCGCCGGCGCTGATGGTCGACAGCGCGTTGTCGGTGCCGTGAGTGCTGGTGTGCGATTCCGAGGTTCCTCGCATCGGAACAATGAAGGGCCTGGCGCTTGTCAGTACGTGCCGCCAGCAGCCCTTGGCGACTCGGCGCATTGTGTTCTTCGCCATCGGGCGCTCGCGGAAGATGGTGCGGCCGACGTTGCTCCAGTCGATGCACTCTGCTGCGGTTCGCCATGGCTGTTGCTTACCGGTCGGGTGCTTGTGGCGCTTCGGTGCCGGCCAGACGATTGGTTGTCCGTCGCGACGAGCTACCAGGTACAGGCGCTTGCGGATGGTCGGGGTGCCGGCGTTCGCCGCGATCCGCTCGCGCCATTCGGCGTTGTAGCCCAGGCCGCGCACCAGGGCTTCCATGGGCACGAACTCGCCAATGGCCTCCACGATCTCCGGCATGTCCGGGTGGTCGGCTGGTAATCCGGTGCTGATCGCGGCAATGAACGCCTTGAACGTTCGCCCGCGCTCAGCCTTGATGGGCTGGCCTTCTTCGTCGATCGGCCCCCAGTCGCAGAACTCTTCGACGTTCTCAAGGAAAAGCAGGCGCGACTTCGTTACGAACAGCCAGCGAATTACTACCCAGGCCAGGCCACGAACGCCACGGTCACGCGGCGCGCCGCCCTTGGCCTTGCTATGGTGACGGCAGTCCGGCGATGCCCAGATGATCGCCACCGGCTGCCCTCCGGTTGCCTCCCGAGGATCCACCTCAAACACATCAGCAACATAGTGCGCTGTCTGTGGGTGGTTTGCGCGGTGGACGGCGAGGGCGATTGGGTTGTGGTTCACCGCGACATCCGGCTCCCGGTACGCCCTAGCGATCCCGGTGCTGGCGCCGCCGCCGCCAGCGAACAGGTCCACCACCAGTTCCTTTTCGAATGGTAGGCCCATGCTTGCCTGGCCCTGGATGGCCTGGGATATTTTCTGCTGTGCGGACATAGAGGATCCTCGCCAGTTGGCGTGATTGGTTTATGGCGATGAAGGGTGATCAGGCAGCGTTAGATGAGGAGGGATGCCAGTCTGCAAAACCTACCTTGGGCGCTCCCGTCTTGGTGTTGATGATTGGCTTGTTCTTTGCGTCGACCAAGACTGCCTTGGTCCTGATTTTCAGGTCACGGCAAACGATGCTCGCCCTGGCTATTTCAATGAACTGCTGAGCGTACTGGGGGGGCGTCGAACATCGGAGACAGGCGGACGCACTTTTTACCTGCCATGATCTTCTCCACATAATCCTCTACTGCCTCCTCCCACTCCCGAATCGTTCGCTCAATCCGCCTTCCATCTACAATTTTGTGGGTGCTTGTGTTTTCTCTGGCCTCTTCGCGAGCCCAGTTTTCACTCATTCCGAATACGGCGAATGTGGTCATGACTTTACTCCAGGCGGTCGAGAGCTTCTTTAAGCAGCTCGTTGACTGAAAATTGTTTTTCTTCGGGGTCCATCGCGCGCCGGATGAGATCACTGGCGTCCGACATGTAGGTGCGAAGCAGATTGGCTTCGTCCTCGGCGTCATCTGCCTGGCTTTCGAGCATGCGAATATCTTCGCGAAGCTCTTCCAGTCCAGCGTTCGGGTCTATGTCTCCGGACGCTATCCTGCGAGCCAGCTCGTCGGCAGCGTCGGGGTCCAGGGATGCATAGTGGAAAAGCTCATCTTCCTTTAAGGCATTCGCGGGAATACTCATTGGCAGTCCTCCAGGCATGCGCCAGCCTCGCCGGTTGGCGTGATTCGAGTTTGTGGGGTTACTTCTTCGGGTAGGTCTTGGTCAGGCTGCCGTTGACCGTGTGCCCGCGCTTCAGCAAGACGCGGGCGAGGGCTGCCCGATCCTTCTCGCTATGGCTGGCCTGACTCAGCAGGCCGAAGTAGCTGTTTGCGGTTTCTCGCAGATCCTCGGCGGGCGCCTGGGCCGTTCGCTTCAGCGCCTGAGCAAGGGATCGCTTGCGAGTAGTGCGCCGCCAGGGCTTGATGACGTGCCCGACGAAATCCACGCCCCGGTCAACCGGCTGCAAGATTGTCTTGCTGGGGTTGAGCCTGGCGCCCAGGCTGGGCAGGAACGCCTCAACCTGGGCCAGCCAGGCGTTGAGTTGTTGCGGCGACTCATGCAGGAACACGAAATCATCGACGTAGCGGACATAGTGCTTGGCGCCGAGCTGGTGCTTGGCGAACTGATCCAGGGCATTGAGATACACGTTGGCGAAGAACTGCGACGACAGGTTGCCGATAGGCAAGCCCAGGCGTGCAGGTTGCGCGGTCAGGCGTTTGTGCTGTGGCACTCGGTTGAACAGATGGGCCGGGCTGCGCACCTCGTAATCCTCGCGAGGGTCATGCATCAGGATCTGTTCAGCGAGGGCCAGCCACCACGGCTCGGTGATCTTGGAGGCCAACTGCCGACGCAACACCTCCTTGTCGATGGCGACGAAGAAGTTCGCCAGGTCGCATTTCAGGTAAAAAATCGGCTTCGACCAGTTCTCGCTGGCGCTGCGGATTTTCGACTCAAGGCGCTTTGCGGCGTACAACGTGCCGCGCCCGGGTATGCACGCGCAACTGTCCGCTATGAAGCTGGCGTAGAAGCGCGGTGCCACATGGTTGTACAGCAGGTGGTGGACGACGCGGTCCCGAAAGGCTGCTGCCCAGACTTCCCGGGCTTTCGGTCGGGTGACCACAAAGCAGATGGATCGGCCTGGCCGGTAGGTGCCGGCGGTCAGGTCGTTGTGCAGCTGGATCAGGTTCCGTTCCAGGTCCATTTCGAAAGCCAGCGCGCTGTCGCTGTTGCGCTTGGATCGTCGGCAGTCGTAATAGGCCTGGACAAGATCGCTGAACGGGTAGGGACCAACGTTCGAATCTGCGGACGGGGCGGACGCGGAGCTCGTTGTTCTTGTCGTTGTTGTTCTGATTGCCATCATCGAAGTTCATGTTGAATGCGTTGTTGGCGGAGCGCTGCGACCTATCGTGCTATCTACGTCGCCAGGCCGAAGGCGGAGCCGATCAGCGAGGAAACTGCGCGAGACCTACACGGACGCTTTAGACCGGCGGTATCTCTTGTGCGCATGGCGGTGGCCCGAAGGCCAGCGGCACGACCAGATTCAATTCGCACAGACCAGAAAGCCGTAACTCTCAGGTGGCGGGCGCGGTTGGGGTGGAGCGTTTCCAGGCGTTGGCCTGCTTGCCAATTGAGGTGGTCACCTCGATTGCCTTGGCATGCTGCGGGACGCTGATAAAGCGGCTTTCCTTGAAAAGCCGCATCAGGAACTCGATGACCTGGACCTTCTCGACCAGCGAGGTCAGGTGTGGATGTTTGTCCCGGGTCGAGTTGGCCCGGGCAATCAACATCAGCACGTCGATGCACTCATCGATGACGCGCTTGCCCAGGGACTGCTTCAGGTCCCTGGGTATGTTTCGGGTAAGGTTCGTCGCCATCTGGAGCAGGCCCATCGAAACCTTGTAGATTTGCAACTCCGTGTGCATCGCCATTGGCGCGCCCTCCATGGGCCACCGGCCGCAAGCGGCCGGATTAAATAAGCAAATTAATCAATCAATTGACTGCGGACGGGGCGGACGCGGAGCTCGTGGCCCTTGACGCTGTAGCCCTGATAGCCATCACCGAAGTACATGTAGAATGCGCCGTAGGCGGAGCGCTGCGTTGACGACCAGTAGGCGCGATCCTGGAATGCTTCATGGCCGTCTTCCTGGAAGGCCTCAATGCTGGTCTGGGTCGGCGACTCATCGGTGTACAGCAGGCCAACCGGCTCGCTGTTGGGGTTGTCACCGTTGCGACCGTAGGCCCAGTTCTCTTCGGTCGTGGGCTTGAAGTGACGATACTGCAGCTCTTGCACGTCCCGGGCCGGGATCGCCCAGTCGGTAAAACCGGCGATGTCCAGGGCCAGAACCTTTTGAGCCAGTTCGCTGCCGGCCGCCGCCATGGCCTCGGTGTTGGCCCGGCTGTCGGTGAAGCTGTCGGCTCCGTCGATTTTCTCGCCGTACTTGCCCCAGGCACCGACCAGCTCATACTCGGCGCCGGCGGTGATGTTCAGGTAACGCTTGCCGGTGTCCGGGTCACGAGTGATGCCGGAGAAGAAACCGCCGCCGAAGGCCTGGCCGATTTCCGGGATGGTCACTGCTGGTGCTGCTTGAGCTGCTGCGGACATGGTCTTTCCTCTTTTCTAAGGCAACAAAAAAGGCGCTGCTGCGCCCGGTGCCGGATCAAGAACGAATGGATGAAGGATTAAATAAAGAATCTGCGGACGGGGCGGACGCGGAGCTCGTAGTCCTTGGCGACGTTGGTCTGAAGGCCATCATCGAAGCCCATGAAGAATGCGTAGTAGGCGGAGCGCTGCGAACTCGACCAGTAGTAGCAGTCCTGGGCGAAGACCTCGGGGCAGTTCAGCCAGCCCTGGTACAGCTCGGCGGCGGCAGGCAGGTAGAAGTCATGATGACCATCGGCCTGGTACTCGGCGCAGGCATTTGCGGCCGGGTGCTCGTTGTCATCGCCGTTGCACAGCACTTCTGTGTTGGTGTGGCCGTCGGTCTTGCTGAGGCCTTTCACCTCAACTCCACGGCCACCCCACTCATGGTCGCCGACATCGCTCGCAGCGAAGATCAGGTAATGCGCCGGGACATCGCCGCGAGCAGCAACGTGGCCGCCGTTAATGCCGCCTTGGCCGGGCCAGTACTCGCCCACGGCCGGAATGGCTGCCGGCGCGACGGGCTCAACGTTCGCTGTCGGCGGAAACACCACCGCGAACGTGCTGGCGAGTGCCAGCCTGGCAAGGGATGACGCCGGCATCTTGATCGTGGCGTCGCCGTGCTTCAGGGTGATCATTTCGGGCTTCATTGGTATTCCTCTGGATTGAACTTGGAGGCAAGTCGAGCCAAGGCTGGCGCCGGCGCTGCCGTACCTGGTTGTTGAGCCGCTTCATTTAGCGGAAGGGAACTTGATGCCGTTCTCTTTGGCCGTGAGCTTGGCGCGCTTCACGTCCATGCCCATTGCTTTGGCCGATTCATGGATCGTTTTCCCGGCTTCGGCCAGGGCCTTCAACTGCGGTGCGTCCTTGTCGCGAGCCGCCTTAAGCTTCTCGCTGCGAGTGCTTTTGATGGGGCCGCCGCATTCGTTGCTGACGCCGCTGGCGATTTCCTGAACTACTTTGCCGGCGCCGAAGAACTGTTCCATTTTCTGGTTCAGGTCCTGGATGATTGCGTCCCGAGGGTTGGGCATTGGCTCGCCGATCATTGCTCGACACCCTGCAGCGTGACCTTTACGCCGTCGGCCCGAGCTTCGAGCACCTGGGCGAAGTTGATGGCTGCCTTCCAGGTCCAGCGGAAGCCCTTAGTCAAGCCGGTGGAACGCTCGACGATGTGATAGGCGTTGCCCTTGGTGACGACCTGATAGCGAATCTTGCTGACTGGCACGGGCTTGCCGATCATCGCGTAGAACTCGGCGGCGGCTGCCGTGGCCCGGATTTGAAGTGCGATGTTGCCTTCGACGCGGGCTTGCATTGCTGGGTGCATGGCTTATCCCTCGGTGTTGAGTTGCGTTCATTCGTCAGCACTCTGGCCGCCGGCTGTTTGCCGTTGGGCGCCGGGGAGAGTGCTGACGAAAAAAGGCAGGTCGAAAAAAAGCCCGATCGAGACCGGGCTTTCGTTGGCTTCACACAGACCTCCCTATGTGAGCGCCGAGTGCCTTCGTTGGAAGGGCTTGGTCTGAGCTACTTCATAACGGTCGTCCTCCTGGTGGGTTGATGTGGGATGCAGGCGGCCGGCACTGCCCGGCATGTATCAGGCCTGGTCGCTCGTACCTGAACGACCCCGCGAATCGCCTACAAGGATGCTGTTCATGCCGTAAGCGCCGGTCGCTCCGATTGGCGCACGACTCTCACCTGGGCGGTGCGCCGCTCTGGAGCTCTGCGGTCGCGCCGCATGGCGTCATCGCCGATCATTGCGTGCACTGCAATCAGTGTCGCGAGTGCAAGGCATATCGGCGAGATGATCTGTCGGCGCATGGCTTCGGCGATCATTGCCGTCTGACGATTTACACCAAGCTTAAACATGGCATTGGAGAGCCGCTTAACCACTGTGCCGGGCTCAACGCCAAACACCCTGGCAATTTCTTTTGCCGTCATGCCCTGTGCAGACGACAAGACAAACTGAAGTTCTCGCGGCGCCAGACCCCGACCGAGGTGGCCCTTCCATGCGCCGCTGACGATTGTTGCTTCCATCAAGCTGCCTCCGGTTGTTTTCCCAATGCACCCGTCACCAGGTGCATCAGTGAAAAATTCCGCGTCCCTTCGGCGCTACTGGCGCGGTACGGGCTCATTCAAATTGTTCCTCCGGCCGCGACCCTGTCCGCCGGATAACTCGATTTGGCGCTTTACGCTGCACGCCCAGGTCAGTTGCCAACCCTCTGAACCATTGAGGCCGGTTCATCGCTGCCTTCCATCTGGCCGGTTGTTATCCGGCGATGGATAGACATTACCTGTGGGTAACGATATAGGTCAATACCTACAGGTAATTATTTTTGAGTTAGCAAAAAAAAGCCCGCTGATAGCGGGCTGGTGGGGTTCGTTTTTGTTCTGGGTCTACAACAGAACTGAGTACCAGAAAACCTTGCCGATCACGATTATGTCTTTTTGCAGCATTTCCTCTGCGCTGTATTCTTCATCGGGGTGTTCTTCCCGATTGTAACTTCGCATCCTGATCCCGCCGCCTGGCGTTCGGTACAAGGTCTTCACTCGCAGCTGGCCACTGTGGTTTAGGGCATACATTTTGCCGTCGGTGATAGTGGTACAGCCCTGGTCAACGCCGACCGTGCTTCCATGAGGAAGCACCGGCTCCATGCTGTTCCCATTGACGGTTACGCATACAGCCTCACTTGGCTGTACATTCTGACGGCGGAGCGTGTTCTTTCCAAACCGCAGCTTCTGCTTAAGGTTAGGTTCCACCGCCGTCCTTCCGCTGCCTGCGGATAGTTCTACTTCCTTAAGGAATGGCACGTACACCTCATCATCATCCAGCGGCGTCTCATCGTCCCAGACCGAGAAAGGGCCCAGGTACTCGGCGTTACTGACAACCTTCTCCGCCGGCTGCATGCCTTTTTGGTCCAGTTGGTAACGCTCGAGGCCGAGCTTCGCTTCGATATCGCGCGCGAACTCCTCCCCAATGTTTTTACTACCAGCTGATGAGGGCGCTGTCGACAGGCAGCGAGATATGTAATTCGCGCTCTTCCCTAAAGCATCGGCCAATCGGGCCTGCTTTCCGTCGAAGCGCTGCTTCATAAGTGCCCGCAAATTTTCGCGGCGAATATCTGAAATTTCCATCCGCAAATCATCCATTACTGTTACCAGCAGGTAAATTCCCCATGGGTATTGCTTTGCGATTACCTGCGGGTAATAATCCGAGGCATCTAAAAGGAGGCCCGACATGCGGACCAAAAATCCTCAACTTCTTGAGTGGTTGAAAACCGCCAGCGATGACGCAGTTGCCCTTACCGGCACTAGCCGTGCGTATTTGCGGTTGATTGCTTACGGCCACAAGACCGCGTCCGCTGAAATTGCGGCTCGTACTGAATCCGTGACCGGCGGCCGTGTAACACGGAAAGCGCTAAGGCCTGATGACTGGCAACAAATTTGGCCAGAGCTCGCGGCCGCCTAAGCAGCGCTTGCTTCGATGAGCATATTGTCGAGGGTTGACCAAGAAAATGGCAGTGCGCCTGATTGGCTGTTCATTCATACAGTGCCAAATCGAAGGCATAAAAAAACCGCCTGGCAGGGCGGTTCTTTCAACAACTGGTAAAACACAGTGGGGCCATTATGAACACGATCGTCGCTCCAAGCAATACGGTCACCATGTCGAGCCGGGAAATAGCCGAGCTCACAGGCAAGCAGCACAAGGACGTCATTCGTGACATCCGGGTAATGCGCAAGGCACTGGCGGAGGATGGCGCAGATCTGCGCCATCTCCGGGAGGCCAAGGACGGGCGGGGTTACACCGCTGAATTCCACCTTGAC
Source organism: Pseudomonas sp. NFACC37-1 (assembly GCF_900101575.1). NCBI lineage: Bacteria > Pseudomonadati > Pseudomonadota > Gammaproteobacteria > Pseudomonadales > Pseudomonadaceae > Pseudomonas > Pseudomonas sp. NFACC37-1. The sequence continues at coordinate 22,185 of NZ_FMUZ01000051.1, forward strand.
CGCGTGCTGACAGAAACCCTGCTGACCGGCTACAGCATTCCGCTACGTCATCGTGTCGTGACGCGTTTGAGCGAACTAGAAGACGTGTCGCGACACTCTGTCACGATTCCTCAATCCCTTCCCGAAGCCCTCCGACTTGCTGCCGATCTGGCAGACAAGAACGGCGAGCTGCAGCGCGTCATCACCGAACAAGCGCCAAAGGTCGCTGCAATCAAGCGGCTTGCAGCTGCAGGTGGGGCTATCTGCATCACGGATGCAGCCAAACAGCTTGGTCTTGCTCCGGCGCGCCTCTTCGCCTGGCTTGAGCAGAACCGCTGGATCTTTCGTCGCCGCGGCTGCAAGCGCTGGGTTGCCTATCAGCCTCGCATTACGTCCGGACACATGACGCACAAAGTCACAGCCCTGAAGCCCGACCCGGAAACCGGAATCGAGCGGGCTGCCTTCGACCCTATGGTCACCCCGAAAGGCCTTACCCGCCTTGCTGAAATTTTGCAGGAGGCCGCGTAATGGCCGGCGACTGGATCAAATTTGAACTCACCACTCTGGATAAACCTGAAGTCTGCCAAATCGCCGACTTGGCCGACATTGACCCTGATGCGGTGGTCGGGAAGCTGATGCGTGTGTGGGGGTGGTTCGACCAACAAACCGAAAACGGTAACGCTCCGAGCGTTAGCAAAAAGTTACTCGACCGTCTCGTCGGCGTTACCGGGTTCTGCGAGCACATGAAATCTGTTGCCTGGATGATTGAGCTCGACGGCGTGATCAGCCTTCCGCATTTCGAGCGGCACAACGGCAAGACTGCTAAAAACAGGCTTCTCACGGCAAAGCGCGTGGCGAACCACAAGGCGAGCAATGGAAAAGGTAACGCTCCAAGCGTTAGCAATGCGTTACCTAAAGAAGATGTAGAGAAGAATAAAGAACCTCTCTCTGCGCGTGAGCCCGTTGATCCTCGCATGCCCAGCGAAATGACCCTCGACTGGGTTCCGGACCAGACGCTGCTGAAAACCTACGCCTTCCACCGCGGGCTGTCCCTTGACCTGTTCACCGAATCGGTTCGGGTCGCATTTACTGCTCATTACGAGCCTCAACACCAAGTGAACACCCAGGCTGAATGGGTGGGCATGTTGGTGAAGTGGGTCAACAACGACAAGGCCCGGAACGCTGGATCGAATGTGAAGCAGTTCAAGCCAAAGCAGGCGCCGGCTTCAGACTTCGATGATGACGACACCGACTGGCAGAACGGGGTGAAGTCATGAAGACCGTCTCTGTGATTGCTCAGGACCTATGGGCTAAGGCCCAAGCTGGTGAATTCATCGCTGCTGACGATAGTGGGCCAGTTGCAAGTGAAGCCAGCAGCACGCTGGTGACAGCCATCAACGAGTTGTTCAAGGAGCTGCGTTCGATCCGCTCGGCTTGGCGCCAGGCGTGGCCAGACAAGGAGACCTACCGGGAATCGAAGCAGCAGTGGTTTCAGGCGTTCCTCGAAGAAGGGATCTGCACCCAAGGGCAGATTGATTTCGGAATGGCCCAAGTGCGCAAGCAGCCCGGCGACTTCATTCCAAGCCCAGGTCAGTTCATCGAATGGTGTAAGCCAACCCCGGAAATGCTCGGTCTGCCTCCGCTTTCTGTCGCTCACCGGGAGGCATGCCGCAATGCGCATCCGAGCATGGCGGGGCAGGGACAGTGGTCGCATGACGCCGTGTGGCATACCGCGAAGGAATGCGGATTCGAAAGCCTGAACAAGCTAGACACGGCGCTGAGTCTTAAGCTTTTCGAGCGTAACTACGCGATCACCATCCGCCGACTTTTGACCGGGCTTCCGCTCCAGGCGATGCCCAAGGGATTGCCGGCTCGGGTCGCGGCCAAGGTCACGCCCGAGGTTGGGAACGATGCACTGGCACAGCTGCGCGCCAAGTTGGGAGGTGCCCGTGGCTGATCCGCGTCTCGCTCCCACAAACCCAGCGGATTACCGCTACGCCGTGCACTGCTGCGGGCACAAGCTGGACCTGACCGATAAGCCAGACCGGGCCGTGGCGCTGTTTGAGCACCGCGCCGTAGCGCAACAGTTCGGCCGGATGCTGTGGCCGACCACGTTTGAAATCGTGGATTTGATCACCGGAGAAAAGGTATGAGGCTTTCCACGCCAAAGACCTTCAAGCCGAAAACCGCTCGGGCCAAACCCATAGACCGCGAGGGATTGGAGCAGGCCGCGCTGCTGAAAGAGGTCACGCTGCGGTATCCAGCGGCCGCGAAGCTGATTTACCACGTCCCCAACGGTGGACACCGGCACAAGCTGGTGGCGTTCAAGCTGAAAGAGCAGGGCGTGAAGGCTGGCGTTCCTGACCTGGTGCTACCGATGGCCCGCGGTGGGTACTTCGGCTTGTACATCGAGTTCAAAGCCATGCCGCCGTTCGACGCGGCGGTCTCTGCCAGCCAGGACGCCTACATCCAGGCGCTGACCGAGCAGGGTTATCTCGCCATCGTCTGCCGCGGGCACATCGACGCCCTCGAAGCGATTCGCGCGTATTTACTCCAACCACAAACGAGGGCCGCCGCATGATCACCGTGGCCGTGAAAATTTCCGATGCCGAGATCACTCGGCAAGCCGCGAATGCTGACGTCTACAGCCTTCGCGACCCTGGCAATCCGGGGCTCTATCTGCGCTTTTCCAAAGACCGTGCCCGGGGTTCCTGGTACCTGCTGGCCAAGCGTCAGTGGTACAAAATCGGTTCGTACCCAGGGCTTAGCGCCAAGCAGATGATTGGAGCACTGCCTGATATCCGACTGCGGATCGCGAGCCACGGCGCGGCAGTGGTATCCGAGTGGAGCACGGTCGGTGAGGTGTTGGCGTGGTTCGCCGAGCGCATGGCCAAGGACCGAAACCTTTCGGACAAACGCAAGAAGACGGCAGCGTCGGCCATCAAATGCCATTTGATACCGCGCCTCGGGGACGTGCCGCTGGCCGACCTGGATCGCCAGACCCTGGATAGGTTGCTGATGTGGCCGCTCCAGGAGGTGCTGAAGATCGACACCGTCCGCCTGGTGTTCCAGTTGCTGGCGCTGGCTTTTCGCAAAGCGATGGTCCTGCGCCTGATCGACGTGAACCCTATGCAGGGCATCAAGTTCAGCGATTTCTCCAAGGCGAAGGTGCGCGTAAAGCCGTCGAGGCTTCGTGTTTCTCACCTTGATGAGTTGATTGACAGCCTGAGCCGGGAGTACGAGGCGCGCCCCGAGGAGGCTTTGCTGGCCGTGCTGATGCTGTGCCACGGGAGCCGCGTTGGGGAATCCCGACTGACTGAATGGCCGCACCTGAGCTTGGCCGAGCGCACCTGGTTCATCCCACCGGAAAACACCAAGACCCGGGTCGAGCATTTCCTGCCACTGACCGACCAGGTCTGCGCGCTGCTGGCCAGGCACAGGGCGAACCAGCAGGCCGCCGGCTACACGGGGCGCTACCTGTTCCCGGGACGCAATGGCAAGCCACTGAGCGAGAGTCAGGCCAGTGCAATGTTTCGTCGCATGGGCAAGGGAGAGTGGACCAGCCACGACCTGCGCAAGCTGGCTCGCACCGCCTGGGCGGATATCGGCGTGGACCACCTGATTGGCGAACTGCTGATCAACCACGCCATGGGTCACAACGTGAAGGTGTACATCCAATCGGACGTCATGGCCCGCAAGCGCGCAGCCCTGGAACTGTGGCACGCCAATCTAGACAGCAAGGGTTTTGCCCTGATTCACGGCTACACAGGTGCTACATCTGCTGAATCCGATAAAACGCTCAAAGCCGCACAGCATAAGGGTTGCGAGGCTATCCACGAATCAACCGTAGGCGAGGTTTAAAAATGGCATTCGTGACCGTCAAGTTCACCGCCCCTGGTGGTTATCAGTTCACCGAGCAGCGCGGAAAAGAGCCAGCGCTTGATGAGGTAGTGATGATCGGCGCTGATCCGTTTGTGGTGCGTGCGGTGATGGTTCCCGATTACTGGACCGCCTACGGGGAGGTTAACCAGCACCGGGTCGCTCACGTCGTGCTGGCTTGTAAGTCACTGGAGGCTGCATGAAGAAGTCCCATGGCCCAGCATTCCGCGCCGCCATGCTTGACCTGGCCAAGTGCCCGGCATGCCGTGGCAAGGCGGTGATCAAGGGTGTCTTCCATGAACTGGCCTGCGAGCAGTGCAACGCTTCGGGCTGGGTCACAGCCGAGACCGGCGAGGCGCTGCCGCTGGAGGTGCTGGTGACGCAGCTGAGCATTCGTTTGCAGGCTGCTGAGTATCAAATCGCACAGTTCAATTGCTTCAAGCCTGCCGGTGCTGAAGCGCAATACAAAGAAAACAACCGCCGCGGCGCCGGCGGCACCAACTACACAGGGGACTGAGCCATGGCTATGTACAAAGACGTGATGGGCACCCTGGTACGGGTGCTGGCAGCGGACAACATCGACAACAGTACCAAGCAGTCCTGGCAAAAGCTGATCGACGCCGACATGCGACAGGGCGGTACAGGCAGCACGCTGTCAGTGCGGGACAAGTTCGATTATGACTGCTGCCTGTATGCGCTACTGCACCGCCAGCTTGAGCCAGCGCAGTGGGATGTGCTGGTGGCCAAGTACTCGACTCACAAGGCCAACAAAGTGAGCGCCATAGGTCGCCTGGTGGCTCGCATGGTTTCCCCGGCACCCCAACTGTTCATCTACAAGGCGCTCACTGCCTGGGCAATCCCGAAACTGAGGGGCGTCCAGACAGGCAAGCGCTCAACGGACATGATCGTGTTGCCGGCCGAGTTCTACGACATGAACACATGGGATCTGGCGGGCTCCCCGGAGCGTACGCGCCGCAACTGGCGGGGCGGAATCCACAAGCGTTTGGAAAAGCTCGAAGAGCAGGCTGTGATCCATGCGACCGAGATATTCGACCGTGAGCAAATCTTTGTTGATGCTGCTTGACCTGTTGGCCGACTGGCCGTAAATTAACCCCATCATGTCGATCTTGCGTGTCGTGATACTTCAGCGAGCGCAACGACACACATAAAGCCCCGCCACTGAGCGGGGCTTTTTCGTTTTCGGCTCCTGCACACCCAACGTTCCAAACTGGGGGTGAGCCAGGAGCTGGATCTATTCGCTCCCCGAAAGGGAGGAAGCTGAGATGCCGAACATGCCAGACAAACCAGACACCTGGGCGATAGCGCTTGCGTGGTTGAGCCAGCATTCGCCAATCCTCTACGCCGCCTCGTTGTCCTGTGCAATGGCTGTCCTGCGGATCACCTATGGTGGCGGCACCCGCCGCCAGATGATCGTGGAAGGCGCGATCTGCGGCGGACTCGCCCTGACGATCATCAGTGGGCTTGAGTTCTTCTCGCTCCCACAGAGCATGGCTACCTTCGTTGGTGGCTGGGTTGGCTTTCTGGGTGTCGAGAAGATTCGTTCCATTGCCGACCGGGTCACAGACTTTAAGCTGCCAAGCCGCAAGCCAGAGTAATGGCCTGCAGTGGATGCGCCGCCCGGCGCGAATGGATCATTAAGATGAAGAGGCTTGCATATGAGCGAGCAGCTCAACTCCTTGGAAAGCCTGCTGAGCCAGGTACTGACCGAGCAGGCAAAGCAGACCGCACTACTGCAACGGATGGCCGACCAACAGTTGATGTTGATCCAGGCAATGGCTGATGAGCCGGAAGATCCTGATGCGCTGCCTCTGACATACATGGATGGCAGCCCATGCCTCTAAGGCCAAAGAAGCCGTGCAACGCCCAGGGTTGCAACACGCTCACGCGCAACCCTCGATACTGCGACGAGCACGCTCACCTACTGAAGAGTGCGGCCCGTGCCAGGCCACGCGAGAGCAGCACCAAGCGCCACTACAACTACAAGTGGCAGCAGGCCAGGGCTGGCTGGCTGGCGAAGCACCCACTGTGCCGGCACTGCACCGAGCGAGGCCTGGTGGTTGTGGCAACCGATGTGGACCACATCATTCCGCACCGGAACGACATGGTGCTGTTCTGGGATAAGACCAACTGGCAGAGCCTGTGCGGGCCATGTCACTCGGCCAAGACGGCGGCTGAAGACGGTGGATTCGGCAATGCGCGGCGTTGAAAGCAGAAAACCACCGAAAAAACAGTGAAATCCGTCCAAATGAGAAGGATTCGCGCTCAGGGGGTGGGGGCGGGTCAAAAGTCCAGGCCCTTTGGCTTCTAGACCGCGCCCTCAGCCTTTCTTTCACGACCGCGAAATTAAAAAATCAGGAGTTGCGCGATGGGGGGCACCGCCACGGTCGCCGGCCGTGGTCGCAAACCCAAGCCGACGGCCCAGAAGAAACTCGCTGGGAACCCCGGTAAGAGGGCCTTGAACGAGGCCGAACCGCAGTTTTCAACGGTCACAAATATTGATCCGCCGGACTGGCTGAGCCCTCGGGCCGCGACCATGTGGCGGATGCTGATACCTGAATTATTGCGCGAGCATGTTGTTGCGCTCACTGATTTGCACAACGTCGAAGCGTTCTGCACCGCCTATGACAAGTGGC